>JANXQX010000040.1 GCA_025353305.1 Holophagaceae bacterium | reverse complement strand
ATCGTCGCGAAATCCGTGAATCACGCGGTTGATTGGAGACTGCAATTTTTCGGTACGGAAAGCTAAACTAGAACGCCAAGATTATTAATTACATCTTTTTCATCTGCGAAATCTGCGGCTGTATTTCTTTTTGAGAAAATTTCAGAATCAATCAGCCGTGCCAGTATCAAAGGACAGCAGTGTCGGGTTCCGGCCCTGCAGGATGTCCTCCATGCGCACTTTCACGCCGGCTTTGGTATCGGGGTGCGTGAGGATGTAGAAGCGATCCGCGGCGATGGCCTCGAAGACCGCGTCGGCCACGCGATCCGGCTCAATGCCGGTGGCCGTGGCCCGCAGGACGGCGCTGGCAATTTTCAAAGACACCGGGTCGAAACCCCTCAGGTCGCTTCGCTCGGTTTCCTCCCGGTTCCGTTCCGACTCGGCGATGCGGGTCTTCACCCAGGCTGGACAGAGCACGGAAACCTTGAGTCTTGATTCACGCGAAGCCAGGTCGTGGTGCAGCACTTCAGAGAGGGCCACCACACCATGCTTGCTCACACTGTATGCAGCGAAGCCGGGCGTTGACAGCAGGCCGGCAGCCGAGGCCGTGTTGATGATGCGGCCTTCCTCTCCGTCAGAGATCATGCGCGGAACGAAGGCCTGAAGGCCGTGGATGACGCCGTGGAGGTTCACGCCCAGCACCCAATCCCAGTCATCTGAAGTCAACTCCCAAGCGGGTTTGCAGAGCGCCACACCCGCATTGTTCACCAGGAGATGCACCCGGTGGAAGCGCGTGAAGGCTGCATTGGCAAGAGCTTCCACATCCTCGTAGACGGAGACATCCGTGGGAATCCCCACTACCTCCGCACCCTGCCCCGCCAACTCGTCCACGGTGATCGCGAGGCCGTCCGCGTTGATATCCGCCAACACGAGCTTCATGCCTTCCTTGGCAGCGCGATGGGCGATGGCCCGGCCGATTCCTTCGGCCCCACCCGTGATGACCGCGACTTTGTTTCTCAGGTCATCCATGAGAGGGCCTCTGTTTTATGGGGTCCCAATTCAGACTCAGAACCACTTCAAGATTTTCAGGTGCCGGACTACCCGTTTCCCATTCGCGCCGGATGTGCCCAAGGGCAGCGCTCAGACGAGAATTCAGAGCTGCTGATTCGAGCCATGGCCAATCCCATCCCGGTTGGTTTCCCTGCATCACCAACACAGCCAACGCCTGCGCGTATGCGTCAGCGTGGTTCCAGCCAACCACCTGAGCCAAACGATCCAGTAAAAGCGCTTCCGGACGAATGCACCGGACCATCCCGCCTGTTGAAGTGGGAACCATGACCGTGTCTTCTACTGTGTCTAAATACACCTCTGCCACACCCAATGGTCCAGAAGGAAACTCAACAGCAACTCCATCTACGATGAGGTGGCGGCCCTCACGCTTGAAGTTTGTGAACCGCGTGAAATCGCCCACCTGGAGATGGGTGATGAAATCCAAATCCCCTGTTTGAAACAGTCCATCAGATCTTCCTGTCCAGACCTGTACGGCGGCGCCGCCCACTAAAATTGGTTCCGCCTTCAGTTCCGAGAAAGCCCGCAATAAGGGTAGTGGGATGAATGCCGGAGTAGGTTTTAGTGATGATGGGGAATCGGGCTCATGCCCTGGTTTGCTTTGGTTCATGGCTTCTTCACTGAATTGGACGGCATGGCCCGCTCACCGGGGAGTCGTGTGCCAACCACGCTCTCCCGCATGATGTTGGGATCTCCGAGACGGAGCAAAAGAGCCCGTTTATCTGGATCCCTGGGCTTGCTGGAAGGGCGGGCACTCAGCACCGGACTATAAGCGGCGATCATTTCGTCAAGGGTCATTTTTGGCATAGCCTTCTCCTTCCAGTGCTCATTGTTGGGCTATCCAGACCAAGTTGCCAGTAGGGATGGAAACAATCACACCGTCAGGTACCCGCCATCCACATTGAGGCAGCTCCCCGTGGTGTAACTCGCAGCATCGGACACCAGATACAGCACCGCGCCCGCGATCTCACCGGGCTGAGCGACGCGATTCAAAGGGATGTGCTCCAGGGCCTTCTCCAGGATCATGGGATTGCCGGTCAAAGCTGAAGCGAACTTGGTATCCGTGAAGCCCGGCAGCAACGCGTTGACGCGGATCTTCATCGGCGCGCATTCCTTCGCAAACGCATGGGTCATGGAGATCACCGCGGCCTTGGTCATGGAGTAGATGCCCTGGAAAGGACCCGCGATGACTCCGTTCACCGACGCGACGTTCACGATGGCGCCGCCCTGCTTCATGAGTTTCGCGCCGCCCACGGACATGAAGAAATAGCCACGGATGTTCACATCCACGGTCTTCTGGAAAGCGCCCACGGGCGTGTCGAGGATGGGTCCGAAGTAGGGATTGGCCGCAGCGTTGTTCACCAGGATATCAAGGCGTCCATGCCTGGTTTCAATGGCCTTGAATATGGCATCGATCTGTTCCAGCTCCCCGATGTGGCAACCCATGGCTTCCGCAGACCCGCCCTCCGCCTGGATCGCCGCCACCACAGGCACACAGTGCTCCGACTTGCGGCTGGACACGATGACGTGGGCGCCGTGAGCGGCCAGTAGTTTCGCAATGGCCTCGCCTATGCCCCGGCTCGCGCCCGTCACCAAGGCGATCTTGCCGCTGAGATCAAAGGTCCGCTGGGTCATGGGAACTCCTGAGCATATTGGGCCGGTTTGAAAAGCTAACCACGCGGAGGGCAGCGGAGAAAAGCGGTGGGTAGCGGAGGAAAAGAGTTCAACTAAGAATTTCTTGTTTTTCTCCGCTTCCCTCTGCTCCTCCGCTTCCCTCCGCGTAGTGTTTTTTTTATGCTTTCGACGCCTCGATCAGCTTCAAACAGCGCTGCTCAAGATAGTTGGTGATGTGGATGAAACCTTTGAAGGCAGGATTCTTGGTCTGACCGTGGTGGTAGCGGTAGTAGATCTGCTGCACGATGACCGCAAGGCGGAAAAGTCCGTAGATCAGGTAGAACGCGATGTCATCCGCTTTCCGCCCGGTCCGGGAGGCGTAGTAGTCGATTGCCTCCTGCCGCGTGAGCATTCCTGGCAGGTGAGTGGGTTGGCGGCGCATGCGTTTGAATGTCTCGTCATCGTCCGCCTGGACCCAGTAGGCAAGGGAGTTCCCGAAGTCCATCAACGGATCGCCCAAGGTTGCCATCTCCCAGTCCAGCACGCCGATCACATTCATGGGATGTTCCGGATCGAGCACCACGTTGTCGAAACGGAAATCGTTGTGGATCAGGCAGGTGGCGCTGTCCTGCGCAGGCATGTTCTTGGCGAGCCAGGCCATCACGCCCTCGAAATCCACGGCGTTGTCCGTGCGCGCCTTGCGGTAGCGGTCGCTCCAGCCTGAGATTTGGCGTTGCACGTAGCCATCACCCTTGCCCAGCGATTCCAGACCCGCGACCTTCCAATCCACCTGGTGCAGTTCGATGAGTTTGTCGAGCACGTTGAGGCAAAGCTGGCGCGTATCGGCCTCGTTGAAGTTCAATCCTTCCGGCAGATCCTGGCGCGGGATCAACCCCCGGATGCGCTCCATCACATAGAATTCGCTGCCCAGAATCGCCGCGTCCTTGTAAAAGGCCAGCACCTCTGGAACATAGGGATAATGCGGCTTCAGCGCGGTCATGATGCGCGCCTCCCGCCCCATATCGTGGGCGCTCTTCGCCTTGTGCCCGAACGGCGGCCGCCGCAGTACTACCTCGCGATTGTCGTAGCGCACCAGATAAGTCAGATTCGAAGCCCCACCGGGAAATTGAGTGATGACGGGGACACCAAACAAGCTCGGATCCAACCTTTTCAAAAATCCATCCACAGCCTGGGTGTCCAGTTCCTCGCCGCTGCGAACAGGGCCAGATTCATCGATCAAGGGCACAATGACTCCGCAGAGATTGAACTAAAAGAAAAAAATGAATCGCCGGGGACAAAAAAGGATTTACGGGGATGAAAGCAAATACCAGCCTTGTTCTTGTCCCCGCCCATCCCCGTCCATCCCCGGCTAAAAAGAATTTCATTTTTTCGGCATTTCCATCCCCGCCCTCTCCGCCTGCGCTTTGAGTTCCCCCTTGGCGATGCTGGCGCGGTGGACTTCGTCGGGGCCGTCGGCTAGGCGGAGCATGCGGGCGTAGGCGTAGAGGGCGGTCAGCGGAAAATCCTCGCTGAGCCCGGCACCGCCGTGCATCTGGATGGCTTGGTCGATGACCAGTTGCGCCATATTCGGCGCGACGACCTTGATTTGGGAGATCTCGCTCTTGGCGCCCTTCACGCCGACGGTGTCCATCAGCCACGCGGCCTTGAGCGTGAGCAACCGCGCCTGCTCGATGGCCATGCGCGCGTTGGCGATGATGTCGCGGTTGCCGCCCAGCAGCGCCAGGGGCTTGCCGAAGGCGACGCGCGTGAGGGACCGCTGGCACATGAGTTCCAGGGCCCGCTCGGCGGCGCCGATGATGCGCATGCAATGGTGGATGCGCCCCGGTCCTAGGCGGCCCTGGGCGATCTCGAAGCCGCGGCCAGACCCGCCAATGAAGTTCTCGATGGGCACGCGCACATCCGTGAAGGTCACCTCGCCGTGACCGTAGGGTTCGTCCAGGGCGCCAAACACGGGCACCATGCGCTCGATCTTCAGGCCTGGCGCGTCGATCGGCACAAGCACCATGGAGTGCTGCGAATATTTCGGCGCGCCGGGGTCCGTGAGCCCCATGAAGATGACGAAGGCGCAGTTGGGGTGGCCGATGCCGCTGCTCCACCACTTGCGGCCGTTGATGATGATTTCATCGCCCTGCGCCACCGCGGTGGCCCGCATGTTGGTGGCGTCGCTGGAGGCGACTTCGGGCTCGGTCATACAAAAAGCCGAACGGATCTTGCCTTCCAATAGTGGCTTCAGCCAGCGCTTCTGTTGTTCCTCGGAACCGTACTGCACCAGCACTTCCATGTTCCCGGTGTCCGGCGCGTTGCAATTAAAAACCTCTGGCGTGATGAGTGAACGGCCCATGAGTTCCGCCAACGGCGCGTACTCCAGATTCGTGAGACCGGCGCCGAATTCCTTGTCCGGCAGGAACAGGTTCCATAACCCTGCGGCCTTGGCCTTGGCTTTCATCAACTCCATCACCGGCGGCACATTCCAGGGTTGTTCGCCATGCTTCAGTTGCGATAGGTAAGTGGCCTCAGACGGCGTGACCTGTTCAGCGATGAAGGCTGACACGCGGGCGATGTAATCGCGGGCCTTGG
>JANXQX010000003.1 GCA_025353305.1 Holophagaceae bacterium | reverse complement strand
TAGGGATTATCGGGGCAGCTCTGGATGCCCACGATGAATCCCTCTTTGTGGGTCACAGCCAAGCTCACCTTCACGCCGAATTCGTAAGGCCGGTGCGCCTTTCCCTTCGCTATGCACTCGACTTCGGGCGCATGCAGGCTGTACAGTTTGTTCCTGGTTTTCCGCTTCTGCGTAAGCAGCAATTCGGAGAGCAGCAGCGTCCCGCGGTGCTTGGTGTAGGCTTCGTCGCTGAGTTTGCGCTCGACGTCACGAAGCACGCGCCCAGCCAAGGTCTTCAGATGTTTTTGGATCTTCCGGGCACGATTGAATTGTTTGGCCTTCGCGTATCGCGCGTGCTGAGAAATTGCATTCCTCACCGTTCGGGTGAAGGACTGGCGCAGCTCTACACCTTCCGATTTCGCGATGCTGATCATGGCCGCGTGGACTTTGCGGTACAGCCGCGCATCAGTGGGATGAGCCACGGCCTTGGGCTGCACTGTGGTGTCGACAATCACTTTTTCGAAGCTCCGTTCGGTGATCGTCTTGGTGCGCTTGCCCGCATCAATCGTGAGCTTCAGCAGCTTCTCGCAGCCTGCTTCGCCGATGCGTTTGCGCCACTTTGTCATCTGGCTGGGGTTGATCGGCACCTTGTGCTGGAAATATTCCTCGCCGCAAAAGTACTGGTCATAGGGGTTCTGCACCCAGTGCCGCACGACTTCCTCGTCGGAGAGCGCATAGACGTGCTTGAGAAAGTGCAAGCCCGCCATCAACCGGATGGCCACGCCGGGGCGGCCCTGACCCAGTGGCGGATGACCGGGGAAGGCCCCCAGTTCGTCAAAAATGGGCCTGGGCAGGTCCTCTGCCGGGTCGGCGACATCAAGGCTTGGATAGACAAGAACCTTGTAGCCAGCACTTCTGCCTACTACGCCAGAGATCATCGGTAGCCAATGGCCGGAGTTGCTATTTTAATTTAATGACATATTCTAAAATAATACACAATCTTGTTTTAGAACGTGAAGGCAACCCATGCTCCGCACCCTAACCGGCGAATTCATTCATCAGTCTACCCAAGGGGAGACGGTCCACGCCTTCGTCCCGATGCCTCTGCCCCCAGATCCTCCCATCGACTGGACAACGTCGCTGGTGATGGCCCAACAGCAGGCCGCCACCGCCCTGGGGAGGCTCGATGGCGTGACCACCCTGTTGCCCGACCCGACGCTTTTCCTCTACAGCTACGTCCGCAAGGAGGCCGTCCTGTCCTCCCAGATCGAGGGCACCCAGTCCTCCCTGTCGGATCTGCTGGCCTACGAGAATGCCCAAGCCCCCGGCGTCCCCATGGGTGACGTTGTCGAAGTGTCCAACTATGTAGCCGCCCTGACCCATGGGCTCACGCGAATCGAGGAGGGTTTTCCCCTTTGCCTGCGCCTGGTCAGGGAGATCCACGAGGTGCTTCTGTCCAAGGGCCGAGGCAGCAGCAAGCAGCCAGGGGAGTTCCGTCGATCCCAGAACTGGATTGGTGGCGGTCGCCCTGGCAACGCCACCTTCGTGCCCCCTCCTCACGAAGCACTGGATGGGTGCCTCAATGCGTGGGAAGCCTTCCTCCACAGTCCCATGGATCCCCTGACCAAGGCAGCCCTGGCCCATGTCCAGTTCGAAACCATGCACCCCTTCTTGGATGGCAATGGCCGTGTGGGACGCCTGCTCATCACACTGATTCTCAGCAGGGAGGGGGTGCTGAAAGAACCCATGCTCTACCTCAGCCTCTTCCTCAAGGAACACCGGGCCACCTACTACGAACTCCTCCAGAAGGTCCGCCAGGATGGCGACTGGGAGGCTTGGCTGGACTTCTTCTTTCAGGGCATCACGGAAACTGCGGACGGTGCGGTCTGCACGGCCAAGAACCTTCTTGCCCTCTTCGCCGAGGACAGAAAGTCCATCCAGAGCAAACGGGTGGCGGCTTCCGTCTTACAAGTGCACCACTACCTTCAGGGCCACCCCATCAGCTCGTCAGGGGCGATCTGCAAGGCCGATGGCCTCACTCCTGCCACCGTCAACAAGGCCCTGGATTACTTGGTAGGACTCGATCTCGTGAAGGAGATCACGGGTGGCCAGCGAAACCGACTGTTCGCCTATCACCGGGTGCTGAAGGTGCTCGCGGAAGGGACGGAGCCATGACTTGAGATGGCCAGAAGAGACGCTCTTTGGAGCGAACCAAGCTTAAGCCTCCATTTTGGAACCCCTCGCCCCAATGCGATCGTGATCTGCGGGAGCATGCTTGGATAATCCATTTTCATGAGCTCTCCTCATAGGCAACACGAACTTTCGTCGGAAGTGTGCCCATGGTTCCCAACTGGGAGTTCAGTTTTCAAATGGCATCCCGTACCCTGTCTCCTCCCGCAAAAACCCTTCCTTCTCCAAGCCGAAGTGCCTATCGGCCGCCGTGGGCAGGACCTGCTGCCAACGCAGATCCAGCACCGCCTGAAGCGCGATCCCGCTTGCTTTGGTGAGCCACGGAGGCACATGCTTTCTGAAAGCCAACACCTTCTGGGGGTGCGCCATGCTTCGTTCCTTGCTCTTTGCCTTGCTGCTTCTGGTCTCTCCAGTTGGCGCCCAGGACTTGTCCAGCCTGACCAACAAGGACGCTGGCCGGGGATTGAAGGAGGCACTGGTGAAGGGTGCGGAAGTGGCGGTTGGGAAACTCTCGGCTGAAAATGGCTTCCTGGGCAACGAAAAGGTGAAGATTCCCCTGCCTCCGGCCCTGGTGCGGGCGGAGAAACTCCTGCGCCAGTTGGGCATGGGTGCCCAGGCTGATCAACTCGTCAACACCATGAATCATGCCGCGGAATCGGCGGTGTCCGAAGCCAAGCCCATCCTGCTGGATTCGATCAAGAAGATGAGCCTGACGGATGCCAAGGGCATCCTCACGGGACCCGAAGACTCCGCCACCCAGTACTTCCGCAAGACCGCCGGGGAAACCATTGCCGCCAAGTTAAAGCCCAAGGTGGCCGCCGCCACACGGAAAGTGAAGCT
>JANXQX010000299.1 GCA_025353305.1 Holophagaceae bacterium | reverse complement strand
AGCAGCAGTCCTCCCAAGCCCCAAGCCATCCAGAACCCGGTCTCCCACCGAGCCATTTCTCTGCCGGAATCGTTCAGCGGAAAGGCGAACCAGGCCACTGTCCTTTCGATCAGCAGCAGGCTCACAAGAAGCCAGTTCCAGGCGCCTTTGTCGGATGTTTGCGGTATTTCCATGAACGCAGTATCGCAAGGTGAGGGGCCCCTGTGGGACACTTCCATCTACTTGTCGAGGCTTGGATGCACGGAAAAAAGCCATGGTACCAGTCCAGCACCTTATGGATCTTTTTTGGCCTGTTCATGGGCGTGGTGCTGGGCGGATTCCTGCCCAAGGACCAGCATCCGGCCTGGTGGGAACTCTTCCACTTCCTGAGCAAGGGTTTCATTGCGCTGATCAAGGGCCTCATCGTGCCGCTGCTATTCAGCACCATCGTGGTGGGCATCGCCCAGTCGGGCGACATGAAGGCCGTGGGGCGCATGGGTGGCAAAGCCCTGATCTATTTCGAAGTCATCACTACCCTGGCGCTCTTCATCGGGCTCGCCATCGCCAACCTCGTGAAACCAGGCGCGAACCTGCCCCTGAATCTCGCGGCCCATGGCCCTGTCACCGCAGCCCAAGCCAAGAGCGGCTGGGATATCGCCATGCACATGTTCCCGTCCAATCTCGTGAAACATGCTGCGGAGGGCGACATCCTTCCCGTAGTGGTTTTCGCCGCGCTTTTCGGCATTGCCCTGACCCATATCGGGGACCGCGGAAAGCCCGTGCTGGCCTTCTTCGACGGGGTTGCCCAGACCATGTTCAAGTACACGGACATGGTGATGATGCTCACGCCCTTGGGCGTCTTCGGGTCCATGGCCTTCAACGTGAGCGAGATGGCTGCGGGGCATGAAATCGCAGGCGTGATGCTCAAGGGCTGGCCGGCGGTCTTCCATCTGTTGAAGCAATATTCACTGCTGGTGGGCAGTCTCTACTTCGCACTTATCTGCCTGTTCTGCCTGGTCTTCGTGCCGGTGATGCTGGTATGCCAGGTCAAGGTCTTCGGCTTCATCAAAGCCATCCGGGAACCAGCCCTGACGGCCTTCTCCACCGCCAGCAGCGAGGCTGCGCTGCCGAAGCTGCTCGAAGAAACCGTCCGCTTCGGCGTGCCCCGCCGCGTGGCCAGCTTTGTGATCCCCACGGGCTACAGTTTCAATCTCGACGGCTCCACGCTCTACCTAGTGCTGGCCAGCCTCACCATCGCCCAGGCGGCCCACATCGAGATGAGCCTGTGGCAGCAGATCGCCATGGTCTTCACCTTCATGCTCACCTCGAAAGGTGTGGCGGGCGTGCCCCGGGCGACCCTCGTCATCATCGCCGGAACCTGCGCCAGCTTCGGCCTCCCAGGTGAAGCGGGGATCGCCATGCTGCTGGCGGTGGATGAAATCATGGACATGGCCCGCACCACCATCAACGTCATCGGCAACGGGTTGGCCAGTGTGGTCATCGCCAAATGGGAAGGGGTTTTCGGAACGGATACCGAACCCCTGCCCAGCGAAGAGGAACAAATCGCATGAAACTTTTCATCTTTGATTTCGATGGCACGCTGGTGGATTCAAAACCCATCATTGAGGCGGGCATGGCCCATACGCTGAGTCTTCTGGGCTTGCCCTTGGATCTCCGTGAAGAATGGCTTAAGTACGTCGGCCTGCCCGTGGAAGAGGGCATCCGCCGGACCTTTCCGCTGGATGAATCGCTGACCTTTGAAAAGGTCTTGACTGCCTACAGGACCTTTGACCATCAGGGCCATGAGCCGCTGATACAGGCCTTCCAAGGCATTCCTGAACTCATCACCGAACTCCGCGAACAAGGGCGGCCCATGGCCATCGCCACTTCCAAACGCAATCGCGGCCTGAAGCCCACAATGGTGCGCCTGGGCTGGTCAGACTGGTTCGACCCCATCGTCACTCCTGATGAAGTCGAGAACGGCAAACCCCATCCGGAAAGCCTTCATCAGATTCTGGAAAGGACGAATCGCGAGGCTGAGGACTGCTTGATGATCGGCGACACGCCCTTCGATGTGGATATGGCCACGGCAGCCGGTGTCCCAAGCCTGGCCGTGGGCTACGGCATGTATTCCGGAGACGCCCTGGCACCACACCATCCCCGTTATTACGCCTCGGATGTTCCCGCACTGCGGGATATCCTTTTGTGCTTATGAGCAACCCAGCCGATTTGACCCATCTCGATCCTGAAGGCCGCCCCCGCATGGTGGATGTTTCCGCAAAGGTCCCTTCGAGACGCCGGGCGGTGGCAGCGGGTTGCCTGGTGCTCGGAGAGGTCGAAGCCAGGGCCCTGGAGGCGGGCACCCTTCCCAAAGGGGATCCCTGGAACCTGGCCCGGATCGGAGCGGTGAATGGTGTCAAGCGCACCGCTGACCTGATCCCCCTCGCCCATCCCCTCTCGGTGGATGGCATCAACGTGGATCACTATTGGGACCAGAACACTTCGACAGCCTGGCTCAAGGTCGAGGTTTCTGTGGAGGCCCGCACAGGCGTGGAGATGGAAGCCATGGCAGGGGTCTGCGGGGGCCTCCTGGTGCTCTACGACATGCTGAAAGTCGCCGGACAGGACATGGCCCTGGGTCCGGTACGGCTTCTGCTAAAGGAAGGAGGGCGTCGGGGGACTGTCACCGCCTCGCTGCCGGGCTGTCCCTGGTCTGGCTGACTCGGACCCGCTTGTTAAAAACAATTTTCATTTGTCGCCTTCAAGTCGGCGGGGTAATCTGGTTCCTCTCAACGCGATCACTTCGGAGTTCGCACCCCCATAACTGGAAGCCGGTTCGCCTGCTTCCCCAGTCCAAGGGCTCCAATGCGAAAATTGCTTCTGACGTTCGCGGTTGCGTCCATCTCGGGCGCGCTTCCAGCCGCCCCCTCCCATGCTTCTGTCCACCGCGTCCGCAGTGGTGAGACCGGTGCCAGCATCGCTCGAGCCAACGGTATGAGCCTGGCGCAGTTGTCCCTTCTGAATCCCAAGGTCCGTTTGGCGAAGCTGAGCATTGGAATGAGCCTCAACGTTGCCCGCCAGACACGGACTTCCGTGGCGACAAGCAGGTCCTTGCCATCGCAGGTCCCCTCCAATGTTCCCGACTTGCCGGCAACTCCGATTCTTGGTGAAACGGGTTTGAGTCACCTGGAGCGGATGCTTCCCGCAAATCCGAACCCCGAAGCTTCTAACAATAGAACCGCAGGGAATGAACTCCATGCTCCGGACCGTTTCGCTACGGAATGGCAACCCTTGCTCGGAATCCCCGTCACAGCTGAAGCCAGCGCACCCAAGGCCCCCGATTTCACCATGGCGGATCGGGAACATATGGATCTGATTTGGCCCGTGGAGACCCGCAGCATAAGTTCCGCCTGGGGTCCGCGAATGCGATCGAAAACGATCCGAGTCAAGAATCACAATAAAAAGAAGAGGGTTCGTTATCGAGGCAGCCACAAGGGCGTGGATTTGAACGCACCTTTGGGCACTTCGGTTTTTGCTGCCATGGACGGCCAGGTAATAGCAGTTGGAAGGCAACGCCAGTACGGTAATTTCGTCACGATCGACCATGGCAACGGAGTCGTCACGCATTATGGCCACCACCGCACCAATCTGGTGGAAGTGGGCGATGTGGTACGCCGGGGTCAGAAGATCGCTGAGGTTGGCCGCACGGGCAATGCAACGGGTCCCCATCTGCATTTCGAACTCCGTATGGACGGCAGCCAACGCAATCCCCTCCCCTTCATGAATGACGAAGAAGAGATTTCTGCAGATGTCATGGCGATGAACGCCCAAATCAGGGAATCCCGCCGATAGATGGATCCCGCTGGGAACTTTCTCCCTCTCCGGGGAACCCAGGTATGTCGGGCCATTCATCGTAAGCGTGGGCGCGGCGTGCATGGTAGGCTTTAGGGGCCGTCACAACCTGGCCAGCACCTTACTGGCCAGTCTGTTACGACGCCTCAGGTCGGACCACAAGTGCAATGATCAAATTAGTTTTTTACAACGGCTCAGCTTCTGGCGAGGATGCGAATATGGCGTTTGGACACCTCGGTGGGGGTGCAAGGCGGATGGTAACGGCCCTTATGGCCCTCGGCCTTACGGGATTCCTGGCTTTTTCATCAGCGTGCAAATCCTCTTCAAGTGGCGGAACCACGACTACGACCGGCAGCACTGCCACCATCAGCGGGAAGGTGACCTATGTGCGCATTCCGCTTTTAAGTGGGGCTGATGGTGTGCCCACCGGGCTTGAAACCAATTCCTCGAATTTCAAGGTCCTGCCCTTGCGCGGTGCCTTGGTAAGGATTTACCAGGCCAAGGATGAAACCAATCCGGATGGCACCAAGACCCGGGTCTGGACTCTGCCCGCCCCTCCTGTGTACACCGATTCAACGGGCGCATACAGCTTCAGTGTGCCCCAAGGGTCTGACGCCTTCGTTGAAGTCATCAGCTTCTTCCAGAATTCCAACCAGCAATTCCGGCTCATCGCTGACCCAAATGGGATCAACAGTTCACTTCCCCAATCCGAACGGGTCACCTATTCCGCCCGGAAAGGCACGGATGGAAGCGCCCCGGCCGGCAATCCCATCCCGGGTGCGCCGGTCACTGCCAATGCCACCCTTAATTTTGATATTGGTTTGAATGACAAACTCTGGATCGCGCCTTCCAACGGGATCCAACCCACCGCCGCGGTTGTTGAGTCCTCAGGCACGGGGAGCAGACCCTTTGCCATAGGAGATTCATTCTATGGTTTCGGATCGATTTATCTGGATGGGTCGTCACTCTCCTCAATCTTGGACCTGCACTATCGACCGGGAATTTCTGAGCCCCGGGGCAGTTTCGTCGAGTTCGACAGAAGCAAATTCCCCCTGTCTTTCGATGGCGGAGGTGGCCACTATTTCGGATCTTTGCGGGGGGCAGCATCCAATGACGACGCATGGGATGAAGGCACCATTCTCCCTCTCCTGGGCCGCTATTTTCTTTACCTCCAAGGGCAGACGACCCTTTCCCCTCCATCTGCTTCTCTCCTGGATCTGAGCCCCGATATCGCCATCATTGAAGGCCTGGCTCCGGTAATGGCCGCCAATGCGCTGAAATCGCCATTCTTGGCAGATACCAGCAGCGGGACCATCCAGATCCAGGATGTGCGCAGCCTTGTTGGTGTGCCGACTGCCAAGCAAACCGTTTATTCCGCGCCAAATATTCAGGCTCTTGGATGGGAACTGGTTTTGAAGGGCAATGGCCTCGATTCGCCAGGCACTGCTGCGACTTGGGCCACGATCAACCCCCTGGCGATGGCGCGACTATTCCACCTTATTACCCCATCGGACCTCACGGATATTTCGAGTATCTATCAGCAGTTGGGTCGATTGAAGGAGACGAAATCCAGCTCGGATCCCGTTGATCTATCTACGATATTCACCGATACCGTTATCACGGCCCTGGCCGCCCCATTCCAAATCACCTGGCCCCGTCCCACAACGCCCCCATTGAATACCTTTATCACTGATTGGGGGAGCGATCCCAATAGCGCCACCCTGGCGGCAGTTCCCTTGAGCATGGCCAACGCCGTGAAGGTCCAGGGTTCTTTTTCTAACCTCTCCGAGGGTGAGGTGGTCTTCGCCCGCTTCGCCTTGACCAAAGACACCCCCTACAATCTGAAAGTCATTGGTTCCAACGGCCCGCTTCCTGCGGGCAGCATCATAGAAATCAGACTCCTTTACGCAGGAGTTACGTACACCTTTAATGGATCGTCCACAGCCGATTCGATCCGCGTGGTACTGCCGGGCAACGTGACCACGCCCGTGGTGAATCCAGTGCGGATCAGGCTTCTAAGCCCGAACACGACAATCCCAGATTTCACGGCCACCGTCCAGATGAGTGCTGCCAACTGAGTGCACTGGACTCAGCTACGGCAAACAACCTCAGGTAAAAAAAGGCTCCCTAAAAAGGAGCCTTTTCACTCATTGGGTAGAGTGGTTCCTTAGAACTTCAGACCTAGATAGACCGAGAAGGAAACCTGGGGCGCCATGGATTTGACTGTGTTGTCATCCCAAAAGGTCGGAGCTATGGCTTTGTCCTGGCTGGACTTGAGCATCGCCACCGAGGCATCGACTCCGATGAATGGCGAGGCGCCAGATGCCTTGAATGCGTAGTCCAGACTCAGGCGGCCCCAAGGCCTGACATAGGTCGCACTGGCATCAACTCGCTGGGGCTGGCCCGGGTTGGAGGCCGTCCCGCCCGTGTAAAGATCGCCGCTGGCATTCAAGGCCTCGCCGCGAAGTTCTAGGTGGGTCCCGAGATTCAAGCCAGGAGCCAACACCCACATGTAGCCGAGCCCGGCAGTCCAATAGGAATAGTCGTATTTGATCCCAGTGGTATTCGTGTAGCTGGGCGAAGACGGTCTGGTGGCAAATTTTGAAGGGGATTTGAGCCTTCCACCCACTGTGTAGTACCAGTTGTTGAGACCCGGAAGTTCTCCCATCAAGCGGAATCCAAGGCCGACCTGAGCATCTGCCTGGTCGACGAGTTCGGTGGTGGGAGTGGGGTTGCCGATGATTATTTGGCGAGGACGCAGAAATTCGCCGTGGACCTGGATCCGGGATTCGCCACCGTGGTCAGGAACCTGTGCCGCAAGGGGCGTTACCAGCATGGCTGCGGTCAAAAGAGTGATGGTCTTCACGGGACCTCCGGGTGGGAATGTTTGACTGTCAGGGAGCATTGAGCAGGAAATGGACCAATCATTTTATAGCAGTCAAGAAACGCGATCAGGGTGCAACCAGAGTCTGGGGACCGCTTGCCACGACGATATCCCAGGCGAAATTGAAGGGGATCTTGTAGGCATAGGTGAGATCAGCCCCGCTGGAGGTGAGCATCTTCATGGTCGCCGTGGCGGTTTTGATGGCGTCCATCCAGTCCGGGCGATTCAGGGGGCGGGCCACCACTGCTGGCGGGTTGTTCACCGGGTGGTTCTTGAGGATGGATTTGACGGCAAAGACCGTCAACGTGACAGCACCTGGCGCGGGCCGGAGTTCGAAAGGAATATCGAACCAGCAGTAGCCGGGGGCTACAGTGTCCCCGGGGAGAACAGGCCCGTCCAAGGGCGCATGCCCAGATGGCAGGAAGGTCCGGGCGTCCGTCATGATCAGATCAGTCTTGCTCTGGGTACCCGTGGGATAGCTGCCTGGCAGCATGAAGTGCTTCGTCCCCGTTGCATCCTTGAGTTCCACCACCCAGAAGTTGGGCGGCACGGGGTTGCTGCTGGCATCCTTGGTGGGGTTGTACCAGGTGACCCGGTAACCCCCAAGAAGGCTCCCGCTGAGGGATCCATTCGCATTGCGCCCCCGTTTGTCCACGATGGTGTCCTGGGGCGTCATGAAGCCAAGCGCGACCGTGGCATCACCCTTGACGATGCCCGAGAACGTGAGCGGGGGCTGTTTGGTGCTCTCGTCGGCCAGCCAGGTACGAGCGATGGCCGCACCGGAACTCGCATCACCATCGTAGAAGGGTGTGAAGGCCGTCCAGAAGAAGCGGCCGACTCCGGTGGTGGAAGGAACCCCAGGAGCCAAGCCTACTGGAGCGGACCCGTCGAAGACACCACCGCCATGCACCGTCAGATCAAAGGAGCTGTTGTCCGGGCTGATCCCAGAAGCCTTGGGCCAGGCGGTGGGGTTGCTGAAGCGGAAATAGGGGAAACCTGCTAGCCAAGTGTTAAAGGATGGCCGGGCGCTGTTAAGAACCAAAGGCCGGGCCCAGACTGTGGACCAGAGGTACTCTGAATAGGCGAAGACTTGCCGGATGCCCCCATAGCCCCGTGTCGTAGAAGCGGCCAGGGGAATGCGATCGGGATCGTTGGGATCATAGGGCAGCGGGAGATTCTGGATACCCCCGGCAAGAGGCGTCGAGCCCGGCGAGGAATAGACCAGGTTATTGAGGAAGGTGGGCACCGCCACATCCACAGGGACAGGATTCAGGCCCGCGTGTGGATCGCTGAATGTGCTATTGAGCTCCGTGGTGGGGTTCTGCCAGCCCGGGGAGAGCTGGTAGGGGTCCGTCACGCCGCCGGGCACCCGGAAAGTCTGCATGGAGAAGGCGGCGAAGGTCTCACTGGGCTGGGTGTCCCCAGAATACTTCCCGTAATCAAGCACAAAGCCAAGCTCTCCATTCGAGCCTGCCGTGCCAGTAGGATCTGCCACCAGCTCTCGGTTGGGATCCGATAAGTTGTTTCCCAGATCCGCAGTGGCTCTTGCGAGCATGATTGTAGGCCATTCGGCAAAGAGCTGGTAGGCGGGAATGCCGCTCAACTGACCAACGAAACTGTTGGAACTGGTCCAGGGAATGGCCCCGGTAACATCATTCAGAGGAACGGAAAGCCGGTCCCACCAACGGTTGTTGATAGGCGTGGGGCCAAGCACCATGTCCGTATAACCATTCAGTTTGCGCTGCGGCGCCGTGAGTGATTCCGCAGCGAACCCTTGGGCAGTCACGATCTTGAGAGTGGGATCCCAGGGCGCCTGGGCGCTGAAACTGAAGGTGGAACTGCCGCTTGAGACAGGTGCAACAAGGGTGGGATCAGCATAGGGCCCGGTGGGGGCGTTGGGAATGCGCATCAGGTATCTGGTAGCATCTCCACCAAACCCAGGAATCTCCACATAGAACGGCAGATCCGAACGCACAGGGATACTCACCGAAGCCGTCGAACCTGTGACCGGACTGGCGACCCGGTAGGTATTGGATAGGCCATCCTGGAAGATCCGGGCAGGCGCCCCCAGACCATTGTCGGGGATCGTCACGAGCGACAGGGTGCTGTTGGCGTTGTTGTCGCTCTTGAGGCGGTACTGGAAGGACAGATTGAAATGCTGAGTGTTGATCCCATCGATCAGCACATGTTTGATGGCAGTGGCAGTCCGACCGAATGCATCCGTGACCGTATAGGTAACTGTAGTGGGCGTGATGACGCCCAAGGGCCCCGTGAAGATGATGTCATTGGGAGTATTGCCAGCGGCGGTGCTGGGCACGCCACCCGGGAAGCTCCAGGCAGTGCTCACGCCATCCTGGCTGCCGGGGAGGGTGGAGGCACCAACGAAGCTGAGCTTGCCATCCAGCGGAATGACAACGGTATTGGATGGAAGGGTCGTGGGGAAATAGCCGGTTGGCGCAGAGCCACTGTCTTGGGGAGAAGTTATTGACGCTGTAGGAAGCGCGTTGAACGTAACTGTGACCAGGCGGGTCTTGGGTACCGCCGTACTGTTGGTGGAGCGGTTATCGGTCGCAGTGACCGTGATCGGTACGCTCTGGAAGCCTGCGGTGAAGGCATCTGCATAGGTATGGGAGACCGTCACCGGCACGCCGGCCACGAAATCACCGACGGGCGCACCACTGGTGGTGGGCAGGCCATCGCCCCAATCCACCGTATATACCACTGGATCATTGTTCGCATCCTGGAGAGAGAATCCGAGGATGAAGGGCTTCGAGGTCCAGGCAACCGTGTTGTCCGTCGCCGGGTTGGTCAAGGTGATGGCCGGCGCGGTGTTCGCCCCAAGTGTGTTGAGGGTGATCGCCGGTCCACTGGTGGGAAGGCCTTGGATGCCGACGCTATCTGTCGCATAGGCCAACGGCGTAGCGGTGCGGGTGCCCGCGACTGAGGCCCCGGAGTACTGCACCGTATAGGTGTATCTTCCGCCCCCATTGCTGACCTTCGTGGTGATGGTGGCGCCGGCGTCATTGGGCAGGAAAGTGATATTGGCGGTGGGTATGGGATCCGTCACCCCTGGGCTGCCTGCCCGGGGGTTTGATGCCGTGAAGCTGAAGGCTTGGGTGACCGTGCCGTTCAGATCCACATTCAGGGAAGTGGCGCCTGGGCTGAGGAAGGTGATGACCGGCAGGGGAGTTAAAACCACCGGGAAGGGCACCGCCGGACTGAAATCACCCAAGCTTCCATGATTGTCCACCGCACGCACCATCACCAGCGCTGTGCCTGTGAAAGTCGAGGCATAGGTGTGGCTTAGCGTCGCCGTGGCTGCGGTCTGGATGCCCGTGCCATCGCCGAAATCCCATTGGTACTGGGTGATGGTGTCGCCTACGTCCGCATCAATGGCGTTCGCAGTGAAGGTGTAGGGCTTGTTCTGGTAAAGATTGGCGGCTGGTGTGGACACCGAAGAGACTGGGGGGTGATTCGCCAGCACCGTGATGGTCAAAGTCTGAGTGGTCAGCCCACCCTTTCCATCGTCGGCGATAGCTTTCACCAAGGTGATGCCGGAAACCTGGAAAGCATGGACCACGGATGAGCCCAACACGATGGGCGAGGTGTCTCCGAAATCCCAGGACACGTTTACCGCGTCCCCATTTAAATCCGACGTCGTCGCCGTGAACGCCACGGGCACGTTGGCGTATGGGTTTCCTGCAGGATTCTGCGCCACACTAAGAGCCGGGGCGGTATTCGGAAGGATGTTCAGGTTCAAGCTGATGGACTTGATCCCACCGGTTCGGCTGTCATCCGCCGTGAACACCACCGGGTAGATACCTGCAGCAGCAAAGGCGTGGGTCTGGCTCAGGGCCGAGCCCGCTTGTGTCGGGGGCACATCACCGGCTCCACCGTCTCCAAAATTCCACGAATAGGTCATGGTGTCCCCATCCGCATCCGTCGCGCTGGCCCTGAAATCAATGGCCACATTCTGCCAGGTCGAATTGGCACCGGCCACGATCCGGGGGATGGCCGTCATGGTGATCACTGGCGCATGATTGGCTGAGGACAGCGTATTGATCGTAACCAGGGGGCCATTCACCAAAGCGCTGCTGACACCAATTGAATCAATGACTTGAACGGTCGGATTAGCCTTCCGTGTACTGGGGATACTCGATCCGTTGTAATTCACAACGTAACTGAAAACCCCACCGCCAACTGATTGGGAACTGACTATGGTCGCCAGGGAATCCCCAGGATTGAAGTTCACATTGGAGAGGCCGATGGTTCCGGCGGAAGTGCTCACCACTTTGATTGCATAAGTCAGATGAACCCCACCAGCGCCATCGGCCTGAAGGGTCACGGCGCTGGCCGGGGACTGGAAGGTCGGCGTGATGGGGGAATCCGCCGAATTCACTGACACAGTTAATGATGCAAAAGGACCTGCCATGTTCGAGGAGTCATAGGCCCTCACCTGCACCTGCAAAGTGCCATCAGCTCCCGAACCCGCCGCATTGAAAACATGCGCCACGGCACCCGTTGTGGTCGACACCCGTGGCGTTCCGTCCCCAAAATCCCATTCATATTTGGAAATGGAATCCCCAATGTCCGGGTCGGTGGCGGTAGCGGTAAAGCCATAGGGCTTATAGCGCACAAGGGGAGCGTCCGCTGGGGAATACCCGGTGATGGTTGCGGTGGGAGCTACATTCCCCTTGGGAAGACTGACCGAGTTGCTGACGCCCGCCCCGCCGTTATTGCAGCCGAGGAAGAGGACAAGCCCCACAATAGGAACCAGGGGGAGGAAACTTCGATACCTAGGCTGCATATATGCCTCTGAACTTGAGAGTATTCCTGAAGGAAAATGCTTTCGCTAACAACCAATAGATAGACTTGGGGTATCCTTCCGTCAAGCCTAGCACATTCTTCATATGCCAATGGTTAATTCCGGCCTGTTGGGTGCCATCTGACCTACCCGAAAAGAACGCTGACACGCTAGGAACCCCCTCAGGATAGGTACAAGGGTCAGGAATTTGACCCCAACATGGACAACCAGTTGCATTGGCAAACTTCAAGCCAGAGAAAGTTAAGTCCAAAAAGCTTCCAATGCCCAGTTTCCCGGAGAATATTCCCAGGGAAAGCTGGCAACTAAGATAAGACAACCGATTCTTCTGGATAGAATGAGGGTCGAGCGGGCACAACAAACACCCTTGTAATTCACAGGTAATTTTTTACCAACCCATAGCTTAACCCTGTATCCAGAAGGGTTCTAGTCCCAAGAGTTCTGACACTGCCTTTCTTCCCCGGGGACCGGGATCCACGGTGAATTCGTTAACCCAGGCATTCACATAACGGCCAACCATTTCACGGTCCATGCCTCGGCCAAAGCTCTGCGCATAGTCAACACTTTCCCAATGGCGGGCTTGTGCCATTTCGACGCTCTTCCTCATGAGCGTTGCAAAGTGCTGTTTTTCATCCTCAGGCAAATCAGACCGGATGGCATTCCCGCCCATGGGCAGGGGCAGATTATGGACTGTTTTCCACCAGGCCCCCAGGTCCACCACTATATGAAGCCCTGCATCCTGGTACATAAGTTGGCTTTCATGGATGAGCAGGCCCGCCTCGAATCGCCCCTCGGCCACCGCCGGGAGAATCTGATCAAAGGGCAATAATTCCACTTTCAGGCCCGCCAGCCACTTCCTCATTGCTAGATAGGCCGAAGTACGTAGTCCGGGGATGGCCACGGTTACAGATGCCAATTGCTCTCGGCTCATGGGCTTTCTGGCAACCACGAGGGGCCCGGTCCCTTCCTGAATGCTGGAGCCCGCGGTAAGAAGGTCGTACTTGCCGAGCAACTCGGGGTAGGCCCCAAAACTGATGGCCGTGACTTCATAGCGGGCTTCCAGGGCTTCCCGATTCAACTGCTCGATGTCCTTACGAACAAAATCAACGTCAAAGCCCTCAGGATCCATCCATCCGAGTGCCAGGGGAGCCATCATGTAGGCGTCATCACTATCGGGACTATGGGCGATGGTGATGTGCATCAGTACCCGAACCCATCCTTCCGGATGTGGATGTAGGGCTTGGCTTCAGGATTCTGAACCCCGCCGCCGATCACCTTGCCGATATGGATCAGGTGGTCGCCACCTGCATCGAGCGTGCGGAGATGCTTCAAGACCAGGTTAGCAAATCCTTTGGCGAAGACCGGCGCAAGGTGTCCGTCCAACAGGTCCTCGGGGGTCTCGGCCCAGGGATCCTGGCCCGGCTCAAAACCTTTGCCATAGCGTTTGAGGCTGGCAAAATCACCCTCCGCCAGGATGTTGAGCGCGAAATGACCACTACCCTCGATGAGCGATTCGATGGGCCGGCCCGCCTTAACGCAAACCATCACGAGCGGGGGATCAAAACTCACCTGTTGGAACCAGGAGGCGAGAAAACCGGTGCGCTCGGCGCCGTGCTGCGCCGTGGCGATGGCCAGGCCGGAAGGAATCTTGCCCAAGGCGGGGCCCACCGTAGATTTGGGATCGGTCATCAAGGGCTCCTTCAGGCCATCGTGGTCGGGTTTGAGGCTGCGATTTTCTGTTTCACGCGCTCCAGGGCCTTCGCGGCCTGCAAGTAGCGCGGGTTTTCATTCAGGGCCGAGTTGAAACGCTCCAGGGCTTTGTCCAACTGTCCCAGACCCTCATAGGCCCGGCCCAGATTGAATTGAGGAAAGCAGTAGCTTTCATACCGTTTGGCTTTCAGGGCCATCTTCAGCCACGGGATGGCGTCATCGGGCTGGCCCAATTCCAGGTAGTAGGCACCGATGTCGTTATAGGGGTTGCCGAATTCCGGGTCAAGGTCGATGGCCCGGTGGCAGTCGGCGATGGCCTCATCGAAGTCGTGGTTGCAGCTTTGTGCCCATCCCCGGAAGGTATAGGCCTCCGCGGTCGGCTCGATATCCAGGCTCTCGGTATACAGCTCGATGGCCTGGTCCACTTCGCCTCTCATGTGGAGTTGGTAGGCCTTGCCCACCACTTCCATTGCCTCGTGTCGTTTCTCTTCGTTCATGGCGCCCCAACCTGGAATTGCAGCCGCAACAACATTACAGCCTGATAGAGGATATATCCACCCATCCCCGCCACAAGGGCTCCGCCGATTCTTAGGAGACGATTTTTCCACGACTGGCCCAGGCGGGTGCTCACCAAACCAAGGCCCATTAGCAACGGCAGGTTGCCAAACCCAAAGGCCGCCATGCCCGCGGCGCCCATGCGCCAGGAGCCGGCGTCTAGACTTTTCAGCAGCATCAGGTATACCAGACCACAGGGAATGAAACCCCACATCATTCCAAGCAGATAGGGTGTGCCGCCAAATTTCAGGCCTTGGCTCAGCAGCCTTGATAGAAAGCGCGGAAGCGGAAATTCCATCAAGGCATCCGCGCGGCGACCGAGCAGCATGAAAAGCCCCAGCAGGAGCATCAGGAACCCGATTCCAAGCTTCATGTAGATCTGCCAAGGCCAAGCCTGGGCGGCCACAAGGGCCTGGCCATCGGGGCGGCAGCACTCGTGCATATCCTGGACCGTCTGCAGCCGGGCGAACCCACCCACGAACCCGATCAGGGCGCCAAGCATCGCGTAGGTTGTGATGCGGCCCACTTGGAAAAGCAGATGCCGCGTCCACGAACGGCCACCATGTTTTGCCTGGGAGATTCCGAAACTGGCAACGATGGGACCGCACATCCCCGCGCAATGGCCGATGGATCCCAGTACGCCCGCCACCCACATGATGATCAGCCAAGGCGCGGCATGAGGTTGGTTGAGCCAGTTTTCAAGCATTGGTTACATCATCCCGGATGCATCCATTCCTGGCCAGCCTTTCGAACCACCGTCCCCGTTGCCCGATGCTAGACTTGCCGCTCTGAGCCGAGCTCAATCACACGGCAATTCTTTGTGAAATTGGTGGACTTGAAGCAGACACCGGAGATCAACATGAGTACCAGCGCCCTAGCGGTTCCAAGTTGTGTGACCAACCCGAAGTTGATCCTGTGGGTGGAGGAGGTCGTAGCACTCTGCCAGCCCAAGGATGTCTACTGGTGCGACGGCTCCGAGACCGAATACCAGCGCCTCTGCGAGCAGATGGTGGCCGGCGGCACCTTCCGGCGTCTGAACCCCGCCAAGCGCCCCAATTCCTTCCTGGCCTGGTCTGATCCCGCCGACGTGGCCCGGGTGGAGGACCGCACTTTCATCTGCTCCGAACGCAAGGATGACGCGGGGCCCACCAACAACTGGATGGAGCCCGCGGAGATGAAGGCGAAGCTGAAAGGCCTCTTCAAGGGCTGCATGGCCGGGCGCACGCTTTATGTCATTCCCTTCAGCATGGGCCCCCTCGGCTCCAACATCGCGCACATCGGCGTGGAACTGTCGGACTCGCCCTACGTGGCCGTGAACATGAAGATCATGACGCGCATGGGCCGGGCCGTGTATGAAGTGTTGGGGGACGGCCCCTTCGTGCCCGCCCTCCACAGCGTCGGAATGCCCCTGCAGCCCGGCCAGGCGGACGTGGCCTGGCCCTGCAATGCGGAAAACAAGTACATCGTCCACTTTCCTGAGGAACACAGCATCTGGAGCTTCGGGTCCGGCTATGGCGGCAACGCGCTCCTGGGGAAAAAGTGCTTCGCCTTGCGCATCGCGTCCACCATGGCCCGGGACCAGGGCTGGCTGGCCGAACACATGCTCATCCTCGGCCTGGAAACACCGGACAAGCAGAAGACCTATGCGGCGGCGGCCTTCCCCAGTGCCTGCGGCAAGACGAATTTCGCGATGATCCAAAGCCCTGAGCGGTTCAAGGACCACAAGGTCACCACCGTCGGCGATGACATCGCCTGGATCAAGCCCGGTGCCGATGGCCGCCTCTACGCCATCAATCCGGAAGCCGGGTTCTTCGGCGTGGCTCCGGGCACTTCGTTCAAGACCAACCCCAATGCCATGCTCACCATCCAGGAGAACTGCATCTTCACCAACGTGGCGCTGACAGCCGATGGCGACGTTTGGTGGGAGGGCATGACAGATGAAGTGCCCGACGGCCTGACCAACTGGCAGGGCCAGCCCCACGACAAAGCTTCGGGCCAGCCCGCCGCCCATGCCAATGCGCGGTTCACTGCCCCCGCAAGCCAGTGCCCTACCATCGATCCCGCCTGGGAGGACCCGACGGGCGTGCCGATCAGCGCTTTCATCTTCGGCGGTCGCCGCGCCAGCACCGTGCCCCTGGTGACCCAGACCGCTAATTGGAATTTCGGCGTCTACATGGCCGCCACCATCGGGTCGGAAATGACCGCCGCCGCCGCAGGAACAATCGGCGAGGTGCGCCGCGATCCCTTTGCCATGCTGCCTTTCTGCGGCTATCACATGGGCGACTACTTCGACCATTGGCTGCAGGTCGGCCAGCAAATCCCGATTCCCCCGATGATCTTTGTCGTGAACTGGTTCCGCAAGGGTGCCAATGGCAAATTCCTTTGGCCCGGCTATTCCGAGAACATGCGCGTGCTCAAGTGGATGGTGGACCGAGTCCATGGTCGCGCCTTCGCCGCGGAAACGGTGCTGGGCTGGGTCCCCCGGGAGCAGGATCTCGACCTGGAAGGCATCCAGGGGTTTGACAAGGCGAACTTCGCAGAACTGATGAAGATCGACCGGGACGAGTGGCGCCTGGAGGTCCTGCGCCATGAAGAACTCCTGGAAAAGCTCTACGACAAACTGCCCCGGGAGTTCCGCCCCATGCGCGAGCTGATCCTGAGCGGGCTCTGGCGCTCACCGGCCAAAAGCTGAGTCGCTTCCCGCCAAAGAAGAAGGACCCGGCAACCGGGCCCTTCTTTTATGCTGGTTCCATGACCCCTGACGTGCCCGGCTCCTACTGCCAGAACTGTCTGACCTGGAATCCCGGTGATCGGGAGACCTGCCTCAAGTGCGGGACCCGGCTCCTCATCGTGTCCGGCGACCAGAGCTGGGAAGAGGCCTCGGCTTCGGTGGATGACGAGGAAGAAGATCTCGACGAACACCTGCTTGAGCGCATCACTGGGCTGGAAGAAACCCTACGCCGCGTGGAGACCTATCTGGAAACCGTGTCCGACCAGATGGGCAAGCTGGAGCGCGCCGAAGTCATGCTCCGCAATGGCCTGATGGCCTTGGTTCAGGAGATGGACCAGCGGGGCCAACTCAATGCGGAAACCTTCTCCGAGCGCTGGGAGCACCTGGTCGAGGACAACCTGCACCTGATCGAAGCCCGTGAACTTTTCACCCGGTATCGCGCCCGCATCCTGCCCATCGCCAAGTCCCGCTCACTGTCCCAACTGCGGCGGGCGCTGCTGGAGACATCTGCCTTGCTGGATGGCTCGCAGCTGCCCCTCGCTGCGCAACGGCTGCAGCAGGCGCTGCAGCTGGATCCGAAAAATTATGAATTGATCTTCACCGTCGCCTCCCTCATGGAAATGGCCAAGGACCCGGATGAAGCCGAGGCTCTGGCCAGAAAGGTGGTGGCCCTCAGCCCCCGCCACTTCGAAGGCTGGATGCTGCTGGCGAAGCTATTGGAGGAGGTCCCCGAGCGCACAGATGAAGCCATCGAAGCCCTGCGGAAAGCCGCGGATCTCCACCCCGAAGAAGTCGAGCCCCGTGAACGCCTGGCAGGCTTGCTGCTTGACGAAGAAGATCTGCAAGGCGCGTTGGAATGCGCGCAGGAGGCCGTGAACCTGCAAAAAGATGGTCATACGCTGGCGCTGCTGGGCGAGGTGTATCTGGCCCGTGGCGAGTCTGCCATCGCCATTCCGATTTTCAAGGAGGCCTCGGGCTTTCTACCGGGCGAACTGCCCATCCGCCGGATGCTGGCGGAAGCCTACATTCAGGGCGATGAACGTCCCAAGGCCTTCACCATCCTGCAGGAACTGTTGACCCAGCACCCAGGGGACACAGAGCTGCTTCTCCTTCTTGATGCGGAATCCCCTGCGCAATTGCGCACCGCCCGGGGTGGCCGGGCCAAGGCCGTAGCCTTGTTGGACGAAGCGCAATCCTGGATGGATGAGGGTAATTTCGGCGAAGCAGAGATCTGGCTGCGCAAGGCCAGGCGTAAAGGGAAAAGCGAGCGGCTGGAACTTATGGAACTGGAATGCGCTTTCCAGGAAGATCCCAATAAAAATCTTTCCAAAGCCATCGCCTTCTCCCGCTCGAACCGCCATCCCCGGCTCTGTTTCCTGGCTTTGCGGCTGGCCTTGAATCACCTGATGAAAACCGATTCCCACAAGGAATTGTTGGAGGCGATCCAGGTCTTTCTGGGGGCCCATCCCAAGAGCAGCGGGGCCTGGGAAGCGGCCTTGATGAGCCAGGCCCATCGGTTGCTGCGCATGACTGTGACCGAGGCCGATCTGGCCGAAGTGCGCCGCCTCCTGGCCCACCCCCTGCCGGGGATGGAAACCCGCGCCCGGACGCTCCTTGGCCAGTACCTGCTCGCCATGCACAAACACCAGGAGGTCGTGGAACTGCTGGACCCCCTCCTTGAAAAAGAGCCCACCCTGATCAACCACTTCCAGCTGGGCGCTGCGCTTGCGGCCATGGGAGAGACCAGTGAAGCGATCTTCCTCCTGAAGGAGGGCCAACAGGCAGATCCTCGCGACCTCAGTGATGAACAGGCCAACGGCGTCCGGTTGCAGATGCAGGAACTTCTCAAGGATCTGACGGAGACCCCCGCCGCCAAGGCCTGAGAAAAAGCAGAACGAACCCTTGACCCAGGCCACAAGTCCAGGTTTCTCCAAGGTTTTTATTGTTGACAATTCCAGTCAAGATTTCACAATGGGAAGGTTCGGGAGGCTCGCCTCCACGATCGGAAAGGTCGGACTTGAGCCATGAACACGGCCCTGACAACGGTCACCAGCCAGGAATACAAATACGGATTCGTGACCGATATCGAGTCCGATAGCGTAGCCGCTGGACTCAATGAAGATGTGATCCGTTTCATCTCGGCCAAGAAGGGCGAGCCGGATTGGCTGCTTGAATTCCGGCTGAAGGCCTATCGCCATTGGCTCACGATGACCGAACCAGAGTGGGCGAACGTGCATTACGTGAAACCTGATTTCCAGGCGATCGTGTACTACAGCGCACCCAAGAAGAAGGTTGCCAAATACGCTTCCATGGACGAAGTGGATCCGGAACTGCTTCGCACTTTCGAAAAACTCGGTGTGCCCATGAATGAGCAGGCTCAGTTGGCGGGTGTGGCCGTGGACGTTGTGTTCGATTCCGTATCCGTGACCACGACCTACAAGGAAAAGCTCGCCACCGTCGGCATCATCTTCTGCTCCTTCAGCGAAGCAGTGCGGGAACATCCTGAACTCGTGAAAAAATACCTCGGCAGCGTGGTGCCCCCCGCCGACAACTTCTACGCTGCCCTGAATTCGGCGGTCTTCACGGACGGCAGCTTCGTCTTCATCCCCAAGGGCGTGACCTGCCCCATGGATCTGAGCACCTACTTCCGCATCAACAACAAGGAAAGCGGGCAGTTCGAGCGTACACTCATCGTGGCCGAAGAAGGCGCTTCAGTGAGCTACCTCGAAGGCTGCACCGCGCCCCAATTCGACACCAACCAGCTTCACGCGGCGGTGGTGGAACTGGTGGCGCTGGACGATGCCAGCATCAAGTACAGCACCGTCCAGAACTGGTATGCCGGCGACAAGAACGGCCTGGGCGGCATCTTCAATTTCGTCACCAAACGCGGCCTCTGCAAGGGCCGCAATTCCAAGATCAGCTGGACCCAGGTCGAGACCGGCAGCGCCATCACCTGGAAGTACCCATCTTGCGTGCTGCTGGGCGAAAACAGCATCGGCGAGTTCTACTCCGTGGCGCTCACGAACCACAAGCAACAGGCGGATACCGGCACCAAGATGATCCACATCGGCCGGAACACGAAGAGCACCATCATCAGCAAGGGCATCAGCGCGGGAGACAGCAGCAACTCCTACCGCGGCCTGGTGCGCGTGATGCCCAAGGCTGCGGGCGCGCGCAACTTCAGCCAATGCGATTCCATGCTCATTGGCCAGAATTCCTCGGCGAACACCTATCCCTACATCGAAGTGCAGAACAAATCCGCCAAGGTGGAGCACGAAGCCACCACCAGCAAGATCGGAGAAGAGCAGCTCTTCTATTTCCAGCAGCGCGGCATTCCGGTGGAAGACGCCATCAGCATGATCATCAACGGCTTCTGCAAGGATGTCTTCCGGGAACTGCCCATGGAATTCGCCGTGGAAGCCACCAAACTGCTGGGTTTGAAACTGGAAGGTTCGGTGGGATGAAAAAAATGGAACCGCGAAAGGCGCGAAAGGGCGCGAAAAACAAAACCTGTTCTTCTTTCGTGGAATTTAGCGTATTTCGCGGTTAGCGCTTTGGAGTTGTGAATGCTGAGCATCAATAATTTAAGCGCCTCCATCGGCGACACTCCGGTCCTCAAGGGGATCAATCTCGAAATCAAAGCGGGTGAAGTGCACGCCATCATGGGCCCCAACGGTTCCGGGAAAAGCACGCTGGGCAAGGTGCTTGCCGGACACCCTTCGTATCTGGTCACCTCGGGCGAAGTGCTGTTCGAAGGCAGGAATCTGTTCGAGATGGAAGCCGACGAGCGCGCCCGCGCCGGCGTTTTCATGGGTTTCCAGCATCCCATCGAGGTGCCCGGCGTTAGCAACGCGCAATTCCTGCGGCTGGCCTACAACAAGCAGGCCGAGGCCAACGGCAAGGAAGAAATGGATCCGCTGGAATTCGATGATTTCATCCACGAAAAGATCCAGCTGGTGGGCATGCGCGATGAGTTCCTGGATCGCAGCCTGAACGTGGGTTTCAGCGGCGGCGAAAAAAAGCGCAACGAGATCCTGCAGATGGCCGTGCTGGAACCCAAGCTCGCCATCCTTGACGAACTCGATTCCGGGCTGGACGTGGACGCGCTTCGCATCGTAGGCGAAGCCGTCACCACCCTGAAGTCCCCCGAGAAAGCTATTCTTCTCATCACCCATTACCAGCGGCTCCTGGACCACATTCCCGCCAGCCATATCCACATTCTCCAGGATGGCCGGATCGTCAAATCCGGAGGCCCCGAGCTGGCCCGGGAAGTGGAAAGCCGCGGCTACGACTGGGTCAAGGAAGAAACCACCGCCGGGGCGAACCAATGACCGCCCCGGTCGCCAGCATCGGCGACTGCAGCCTGGTTTCCGACCTCATCGGCGGGAGCCGCCCTTCGGGATGGGCAGAACTGCGCAAGGCCGCCGAGCAGGCGCTCCAGCATCAGGAGCTGCCGACGACCAAGGACGAGGATTGGAAGTACGCGGATCTCCGCGATCTCAAGGCCATCGCTTTCATACCTGGCCTGCCTGAAACGGTGGATATCAAAGGCAGCATCCTGCCGGAAGCCCGGGGGACGCGTCTGGTCTTCGTCAACGGCCACTACGACCCGCATCACAGCTGCACTTCCGCCCTTCCACAAGGCGTGCGTTTGCTGCATCTGGCCTCGGCATCTGAAGGTGCAGCACAGTTGGGCAGCCTGCTGAAGCCGGACAATTCGGACATCTTCGCCAATCTGAATTCAGCGAGATTCATGGATGGCGCCCATATCTTCGTACCGAAAAACGTGAAAGTGGAAGCACCCCTGCACCTGCTCTTCCAAAGTCATGCAACGAACACCGCCACGGTCTCTCAGCCCCGCATCATTGTGCTGGTTGAGCCTGGCGCAGAGGTGGAGCTCATCGAGGAGCACACCGGAACCGGAACCTACTTCACGAATTCCTGTGTGGAAATCTTTGTAGGAGAAAACGCAGAGCTTCGCCATGAGCGCATCCAGCGGGAATCGACGAGCGCGTTCCACATTTCCAACTTGCGGGCCAAGATTTCCCGAGACGGCCGCTACCACAGCCGCACCATCACCTTTGGCGCCAAGTTCAGCCGTCAGACACCCCAAGTCTCCATCCAGGGGGCCGGGGCCGATGTGATCCTGGACGGACTCGCACTCTTGAGTGGGACCCAGTTTGCGGATACCCACTCGGTGTTGGACCACACCCAGCCGGACTGCACCAGCCATCAGCTGCACAAGGCCATCGTGGACGACGAAGCCCGCGCGGTTTTCAATGGTCGCATTTTCGTGCGCAGAGGCGCGCATGGCACCGACGCGCGTCAGCAGAGTCGCAATCTGCTGCTCAGTGAAAAGGCCCGCGTGGATACCAAACCCCAACTTGAAATAGACACAGATGATGTCAAGTGCGCCCACGGCGCCGCAATCGGGCAGCTGGATCCGGAAGAGCTGTTCTACCTTCAGAGCCGCGGCCTCAACGATCAGGCGGCACGGAACCTCCTGACCTATGGTTTCGCGGCCGACCTGTTGGCCCATATCCCGGTCATGAGCCTTCGCCGCCAGTTGCGCCACGCGGTCATGGAACGCACGAACGCCACTGATCTGGCCTCGGACCTGGGTGAAATGGCATGAGCGGACCCGTGCTGGCCCCCCTCGATGTGGCACAGATCCGAAAGGAATTCTCGCTGCTCTGCACCCCCTTCCACGGCAAACCGCTGCATTACCTGGACAGCGCGGTCAGTGGACAGATGCCCAACGCCGTCATCGAGCGCATGGCCCACTATCAGCGCTTCGAGCACACCAATGTCCATCGTGGCGTGAGCACCCTTTCCCAGGAAGCCACGGATCGGTTCGAGGAAGCCCGCGAAAAAGTGCGTGCCTTCATTCATGCGCCAAGCGCCAAACAGATCATCTGGACGCGCGGCACCACCGAGTCCCTGAACCTGGTAGCCCAGAGCTGGGGACGCGCCAACCTCAAGGCAGGCGACGAAATCCTGCTCAGTGCCATGGAACACCATTCCAACATCGTGCCCTGGCAGATGCTGGCGACCGAGAAGGGCGCCTCGATCAAGGTCATCCCCATGGATGATCGCGGCGTGCTGGATCTGGATTCGCTGGACGAGATGCTGACTCCCCGCGTGAGGGTTCTTGGCATCACCCACGTTTCCAACGTGCTTGGCACCGTGAATCCACTGAAGGAAATCATCGCCGCCGCCCACGCCAAGGGCGTGGTCGTGGTCGTGGATGGCGCCCAGGCGGTACCGCACATCGCGGTGGATGTGATGGCTCTGGATGCTGATTTCTACGCCTTCAGCGGCCACAAACTGAGCGGCCCCACTGGCGTCGGTGTGCTTTACGGCAAGAAGGAACTGCTCGAAAGCATGCCCCCGTGGCAGGGCGGCGGCAGCATGATCCTCTCGGTGTCGTGGGAGAAGACCACCTTCATGGGCATTCCTGGCAAGTTCGAGGCCGGCACGCCACCCATTGCCGAAGCCATCGGCCTGGGCGCTGCCATCGAATACCTGAACTCCATCGGCCTGGATCGCATCGCCGCGCATGAACACGCGCTACTGGATTACGCCACGAAAGAACTGAACAACATCGAGGGCCTGCGGATCATCGGCACGGCACCGGGCAAGGCCTCGGTTCTGAGCTTTGTGCTGGATGGCATCCATCCCCACGACGTGGGCAGCATCCTGGATCACGAAGGTGTGGTGGTGCGGGCAGGCCACCATTGCGCGCAGCCGGTGATGAAGCGCTTCGACATCCCCGCCACCACCCGCGCCAGCTTTGCCTACTTCAATGATCAGGCAGACGTTGATGCCCTGGTGGCAGCCATTCATCAAGTAAAGGATATCTTCGGCGCTGACTCATTCAATTCCGCAGAGGAGCAAGGCTGATGGCGAGCGATCCCCGCGAGCTCTATCAACAGGTGATCATCGAGCACAACCGGAAGCCGAGGAATTTCGGCAAGCTGGATCCTTGCACCCACCACGCCGACGGCCAGAATCCACTTTGCGGCGATGAGCTGCAGCTCACACTCAACATCGTGGATGGCCGCATCGAAGACATCAAGTTCGAAGGGCACGGATGCGCCATCGATGTGGCTTCCGCATCGCTCATGACCGGGGCGGTCAAAGGAAAGCCTGTCATGGAAGCCGAGGTCATGGCCGAACAATTCCGCCGTATGGTCCGCGGCGAGCTGGACCCAGCCACCGAAGCGAACCTACTGGGAAAGCTTTCTCTTTTCCAAGGCGTCAAGGACCTTCCCGTCCGTGTGAAATGCGCCGTGCTTCCATGGGCCACGCTGCATTCCGCGCTCAAGGGCGAAGCGACCGTGAGTACCGAATGAAAGAATTCAATCCACAGATTTCACAGATTCCACAGAGGATTT
>JANXQX010000260.1 GCA_025353305.1 Holophagaceae bacterium | reverse complement strand
CGGGTGACTGGGCCATGGATCTGAGCCTTCGGATCTCCCACCAGTTCAAGTTCGGCCAGAAGATGACCTTGGAGCCCTTCATCCAGGCCAGCAACTTGCTCAACAATTTCGATTACGGTGCAAACTACGACGGCACCCTCTTTGTCGTCAACAGCAGCGGTGCTCCCACCCGGAATGCCAATTTCGGAAATCGTGGGCAAAATTATCAGACCAACAGCCCCCGTGCGGCAACATTCGGTGCGAAATTCACCTTCTAAATCAGGCGATTACTTAACAAACCGGGCCCTATGGGCCCGGTTTTTTTTATAGTCCAAGCATTTCCTTCAGTCTGGGCGTGGCGCTGCGGCTGATTTCCAGGTCCTGGCCCTCGGCTACCCTGACGCTGGCGCGGCCGCCTTCCAGGGGCTTGAGGCCTAGCACGGCTTCCGGGCGTAGCAAGAGGTGGCGCTGGATGCGAAGCAGCCCTGCGGCGGGGAAGGCGCTTTCCACTTCCGACAGGCTGGTCCAGGTGGTGCGGTGGCGCTGGCCCTGGGCCACGGCGTAGACCACCTCCTCCTCCACTTCGAAATGCGTGGTCTTGCGCAGGTCCAGGAAGACCACGCCCTCGCCGGCCTTGACTGGAAAACGGGTATTGCCCGGCAAGAGTTGTTGCAGTTCGCCGCCGCTGCGCCGGGGCACACGGCCTTCACGCAGGCGCACAAGTGCGCGCTCCAGCCGATCGGCTGCGATGGGCTTCAGGATGTAGTCAATGGCTGCGATATCGAAGGCCCGGACGGCATGCTCGCTGTAGGCGGTGACGAAGACCACCGGCAGCGGCACGGGGATTTCCGCGACCACCTCGAGCCCGGTGGCGCCGGGCATCTGGATGTCCAGGAACAGCGCGTCCAGCGGGGGCGAGGTCTTCAGCCACTCCAGCAGGGCCAAGCCATCCGGCAGTTCCGCCAGCACCTCGCATCCGGCTTCCTTGAGCAACCGTGATAGCCGCGACCTGGCCAGGGGTTCGTCGTCCGCCAAGGCGACCTTCAGCATGCTCATTGAGACTCCTCCTGCACTTAATTCAATGATGTCCAACTCTCATTCACGGCCAGCGGGATTTCATCGTTCTTGTGGACGGGCACACCCAAAGCCTGTGCATCCACGCGAAAACCCGCGCGGGTGTAGCCGTCTTCTGATTCAAGAAAGACCGAGCTCACGCCCGGGAAATGCAGTTTCAGGCGCTCTTCCAGGTTTTCGAGGCCAACGCCTTGGCGGCCCTTTCGGATCTGTCGGCCGGCCTTGACCTCCATTTCGCCCTGGTTGTCCACACGCACTTCCACCTCGCCGAGCACCAGCCGGGCCACGATATAAACCGTGGAAGCTCCCACGCGCTGGGACAAGCCATGCTTGATGGCATTTTCCACAAGGGGTTGCAGCACCAGCGACGGCACCATCAGGCCGTTCAACTCGTCATCCCATTCCCAGATCACGTGAAGGCGGTCGCCGAGCCGCAGCTTTTCCACCGCCAGGAAGCGCTCCACCAGTCGGGCTTCCTCCTTCAGCGGCACCCACTGGAGGCGCCCATTGTCCAGCACCATGCGGTAGAGCTCCGCCAGATCCAACAGGCCCTGCTCGGCGGCGGCGGGATTCTGCCGCACCAGCTCCGCCAGACCATTCAAGGCGTTGAACAGCACATGCGGCGAAAGTTGATGTTGCAGGGCGCGGTCCTGGGCGGACTTGGACTGTGCGTCCGCTCGGTGGCGTTCTTCTTCCTGCACTTCTCCCGTCGCAATGAAATAGCCCACCAGGCTCATGAGGGGTATCAGCATCGCGGCGTTCCAGGCTGCGGCGGTCCAGAAGGCCGCCGTGCTCACGGGCTTGCTGATCGCAATGACCGGAACATCCATCTCAACGAACAGCATTACCGCGATGCTGTTGACCAGCAGTGACTGGAAGGCGCCGCGAAGCAGCCCCGCACGGGGCCGGTCGTCGCCGGTGTAGCGCCAGGCCATGGGCGCGATCCACGCGAACCCGATGGAAACAAAAATGGGTACTAGGGCTGCGACCACGAGGGTCAGGGGATGGGTCATCTCCTGTTTCCAAAAGATGAAGAACCGAATGGCGATGAAGGGCGCCGCGAAAGCGAGCATCGTCAGCCAGCTCACGGGCCGCCCCATGCGCGCCCACAGATTGGCCTCCAGACTGGCTTTCCTCACGGCTTCCGCCCGATGCGTCGTCCTCGGTGCTGCATCCAAACTCCGATGGCTATACAGCTTCCACCATATCGCTGGAACGCCAGGAATGCTGCCCTCGCCGCCCAATGGATCCATCGGCCCGCTCATCAGCGACAATGGTGGCTGGAGCCGTCATGAACTTTCTTCGCCGAATCTTTGGATCCAGTCCAACACCCCCCACGGTTAAACCGGAGTTCGATTCCTCGGTGGCGCAACGTCTGGCCGCGGCGGGCAAGGATCCCGGGCGGGTGGAAGCCATTCCTGCCGAACTGGTCGAGATGCCGGAAAAGCCGGCGCTGGCGGACTTCAAGGGTATGGTGCGCCTGGAGCTGACCCTGGACGATGCCGGCAAGGTCGTTTCGGTGCAGATGGACGGCGCTCCCTTCAACCAAGTCTCGACATTGGAATCCTGGGCGGGGAAATGGACCTTCATCCCTGCGAAGATGGAGCGCAAAGCCCATCCATGCCGGATGGTCTTCGAAATCACCTGGTGAGGCTCCGAATGAAACGCTTGTTCTGTTCCCTGGCCTCGCTGTCCCTGATCGCGGCACCGCCCGCCGAAAGGAAGAAAGCCATGTCCCTCTTCAAACTGACCGTCAACACGCTGGATGGCAAACCCGAATCCCTGGCGACCTATAAAGGCAAGGTCGTGCTGGCGGTGAACGTCGCCTCAGAATGCGGTTACACACCCCAATACGAAGGCCTGCAGAAACTCTACGCCGACTACAAGGACCGGGGTTTGGTGGTTCTGGGCTTCCCATGCAATCAGTTCGGGGGCCAGGAACCGGGCACCGCCGTGCAGATCCAGGCCTTCTGCTCGACCAAATTCCATGTGAGTTTCCCCATGTTCGAGAAGCTGGAAGTGAAGGGTTCTAATCAGGCGCCGGTCTATGCCTTTCTGACCGCCAAGCACGGCGAGCCCGCGTGGAATTTCCATAAATACCTCGTCGGCAAGGATGGCCAGGTCATCGCCGCCTTCAAGAGCGGCGTGACACCGGAAAGCGCCGAGCTGCGCGGTGCCATCGAGGCGGCAATGAAATAGGCCATATCCAGCCAACGGCATTGCCAAGGCGCAAGCGGGACGACATTAGGTGCCGCAACCCTTCGATTTTACTCGGTGCACCGTCCATCGCGTCGGCCTACGGCCGACAGTAGGGGCAGCTACGTCTTGGCCAGAAAACCGCTGGCCAAGACGTAACTGCCTCTAACGTTGAATCCCGCAACGGGTTGCAAGGGGCTGGTTGCAAAACACTTTGGAATCCTCGTTAAACCCTTTGCCAAATACTCGTTTCAAATGGGCTTGCAACTTGGCATGAGTAGTGACTTTATCCATCAAGGCAATCCGCCCCACCCTGCCAACCGCGCAGACCCCAAAGGAGAACCACCATGAACATCCTCACCAAACGCCTTGCCCTCATCGTTGTCGGCACACTGCTCAGCGGAGCGGCCCTCTTGGCCCAGGAAACCGTCACACCCAAGCGTGAAGCCCAAGTGGAGGGTCGTGCCAAACACCAGCAGAAACGCATCGCACAAGGCGTGAAAAGCGGCCAGCTGACCCCCAAAGAGACCATCAAGCTCGAGAAGCGCGAGGGCAAGCTGAACAAGGACATCGCCAAGGCCGAAGCCGACGGCAAGATCACCAAAAAAGAGCAGGCCAAGCTGAACAAGGAAGAGAACAAGGATTCCAAGAAAATATTTCACAAGAAGCACAACGCCAAGACCCAGAAATAATAACAATTCGAATCGCGGGAGGTTCCCCCTTCCTCCCGCCCGGGCGGGGCAGCGCGACCGCTTCCCCGCCCTTTTATTGCCCCGATTTTCCCAGGAGGCCCCGTGCGTTCCCTTTTGCTCACCGCTTTCACCGTTCTCCTGACGGCACCCCTTTCCGCCCACGGCTGCGCTCCTCGGATCGTGGCGCGCGGCGGGTTCTGGGCTCCCCGCCCCCTTCTCGTCATGGGACCTGCGCCCTTCTTTCTGAAGCCTGCCCCCGTGGTGGTCCATCACCACGGATATAGGCACCACCACGGTTGGCGCCGCCGATGCTAAGGGAGAGGCTGAACAAAGCCGTCGCTGCCCAAGCGCGGGCGCTCGTCCGGGATTACACTCAAGGGAACCCGTTCCTTTGGAGCCATGCATCGTGCTTGTGGACGCGCCCACCTTCTGCCCGGCGACCCTCGGCTGGCCGTTGTCCGAAGGCCACCCGGGCGGTCCCACGAAAGATGAGCAGCGCGGCCTGCTGGCGGCCCTAGGCACCACGAGCCTGGACTGGAGCACATTGGGTCCGCACCTGGCCTTTGATCCCAGCGGCTATGTGCGGCGCCGGCTCTTTCTCAACAACTCCTGGGAGATCCTGCTGCTCTGTTGGCTGCCGGGCCAGCATACGGCCGTGCATGATCACGGCGCCTCCTGGGGCTGCACAATGGTACTGCTGGGTGATCTGGTCGAAACCACCTACCGCTGGCATGGCCAGGGCCTCCCCGTCGAGAAGAGCGGTGACAACCACCTGGGCAATCGCCAGATCACGGTGGAGACCCAGGACACCATCCACGTGGTCAGCAACCGCTCGGCGACCCCGGCCGTGAGCCTCCATCTCTACAGCCCGCCGCTGAAATACCTGCACGCCTACAACCTGGAGAGCGGCGAGCAGAACTACGTGGAACCCAGCGAGAGCCGCTTCTTCATGCGTTAGCTCAGGCGATCCAGCCCCCGAGGATTGCGCCCAGCGTGGCGGCCCCGACGATGACCCAGAGGGCCACCCCCTGCACCAGGGGCCGCGCGCCCACTTTCCTCAACGCCTCCCGCGTGATGCCACAGCCCAGCAGGAAGAGCGTCAGCACCAGCAGGCGGTGGGCGGCTTCGTTCACCACGTGGCCTGCGGCATTCAGTCGGGGCACGAAGGTGACCAGGGCCGCCGCCAACAGGAAGCCCAGGATGAACCAGGGCCGCGTGGCCTTGGGGCGAGGCTCATCGGCGGTCTGACCCTGGAGCCGGGCGTGGAGCAGGCCCATGCCGAAGGCCACCGGCACGATCCACAGCGCCCGCGCCAACTTGGTGGTGGTGGCCACCAGCTCCGCCAGAGGTCCGTAGGTGGCGCCCGCGGCCACCACGGAGCTGGTGTCGTGGATGGCCAGCGCGGCCCACAACCCGAAGGGCCGTTCCGCAAGATGGAAGTAGTGGCCGATCAACGGGAACAGGATCAGCGCCAGGGCATTCAACAGGAAGACCGTGGCCAGAGCCACCGAGGTGTCCTCGTCATCCGCGTGGATCACCGGTGCCACGGCGGCAATGGCGCTGCCGCCGCAGATGGCGGTACCCACGGAGATAAGCATGGAAGTGTCTCCCGCTACGCCCAGCCGCTTGCCCAGGAAAAGCCCCATGCCGAGTGCGAAGGTGATGCCAACGGCCGTGTATGCGAGTCCCTGCAGGCCGACTTTTCCCACTTCCACCAGGTTCATGCCCGCTCCCAACCCCGCCACGGACCAGGCCAACAGCCTGGGCGTCCACGGCTTGGTGTGCGCGGCGTAAGGATTTCCGAAGGCAAGGGCGAGCAGGATCCCCGCCACCAGAGCGGCCCAGGCAGGCACCGCGGGCAGAAGCGAGAGTAATGCAAGCAGCGGGAGCAGGACTTTGGCCATCACCCCAGTGTGACGGAGAAGATCACTTCCTCTTCAGGACTTCCAAATCAAGGACCTTTCCATCCAGAGGCTCCGATGGCGTGAGGCCCAACTCCCTGGCCAGGGTCGGCGCGATATCCACGGTCCGCACGGGCCGCGTGACCTTTTTCGGCCGCCAGGGCCCCATGAAGACAATCGGAACGCGACGATCATAGTCCCAAGGGCTGCCGTGACCGGCTACCCAGACCGGATCATGAAAGGTCGTCAAGGGCTTGAATGCCACCAGCACATCACCGCTGCGACCCGCCGTGAAACTGTGTTTGAAAAGGACCATCAGGCTTGCATCCCGTGGGTTCCCGGGATCTGATTCCTGAAAATTCTCCACGGCTTCGTAGGTGAAGGATTCTGAAACTTCAGCTTGAGTTTTCAACTGCGCCTGGATGGCCCCTAATACTTGGCTTCGCCCCAGGCCTGCACGCTTGATGGCCGCGTCATCCAGATAGATCTCGGCAGGAGAACTGGAGGCACGCACCAGATCCGCCTCTGCCTTCAACCGCTCCCCCAAGGCCAGGTTGAGCTTGGCGTACCATGGGTTTGCTTCTGAAAGCCGTTCGGCCGGCAGACCGTCCTCCTTCAGTGCCTCCGGCAAATCCATTCCGCCGTGGTCCGAGCTGAGTACCACCCAGGTGTCCGGCACTCGGCCATGGAGCCAGGTAAGGAACTTGCCCAGCTCACCATCCAGCCGGTGGATCTGATCCCGCATCTCGACGCTGCCGCTGCCGTAGCTATGTCCGATGTAATCCGTGGCGGACAGGCTCAAGGTGAATAGATCGGTTCCCCTCCCGCGTCCTACCATCTCCTTTTCCACCAGGACGCGCGCCGCTTCAAGGGTCACCTGATCAAAAAAGGGTGATCGCTGGAATCGCCTGGCAAAGTCCTTGTCCAGGGGCATCCCGGCGCCCTGGATCAGTCTTGGAAGGCCGTTGCGCACGACCTGCCCGTCTGGCAATGTCCATGCTCCCGTGCGGGCGATGCCACTCCATGGGCTTAAGGACGTCCAGCTCCAATCATCGAGAAGGAATCGCTGCCGAAGGCTTTCATTGAAGGTGGTGAGCCATTGCGGGCACTTTTCAGCATAGGCCGTGGACGTATTGAAACCTGCGGCTCCCTCGAACCAGAACACTCCGGTTGGCCTGCGGCCAGCCATCAGTACCGCTGATCGGGACTTCCCCGAGAGCGAAAATGTGCGGCTGCCCTTCACTTGCGCCTGGAGCCAATCCCCAATCGTTGAGCCAAGGAATCTAGATGCGGAGGCTCCGGCTTTATCAGGCTGCCCTATGGGGTGGGCTTTCTCATCTTCATCGCAATAAACGGTTTGTCCTACGCCTCGGTCGTACCAGCTGTTTTCAACAATGCCGGTGTGACTGGGAAAGCGACCGCTCAACAGCACGGAATGGCCTGGTCCTGTAGATGTGAAGGCATGGTCGTGGTAGGCCTCGGTGAAAACCACGCCACGCTTCTGGAGCAGGCCCAGGCCTCCGGGCAGGTTCTGGCCGTAGCATTGGAACAGGTCGGCACTGAATTGATCCACGCAGATGAACAGCACGAGCTTCGGGCGGTGGCCGGCCTTGGGGGCAGCCTGTGTCACGGTCGTTGCGATCAACGCGCAGGACAGCAACAGACGTGACGAATTCGACATGGACACCTCGATAACCAGGATGCCCCAGGGAACGTGGCTCGGGAAATCCCTGGCCGGTAAAACCTGCGCACACTTGAGGGGCTTCCCGGAGGCGCGATGCTCAGGCGAACCCTTAGATTCCTGCGTTGCACGCTGTCCATCCTGGTGCTCCTGTCGCCGCCCTCCGCGATCGGTCCGAAGCTGTGGGCGGACTGCCGTCCCAAGCGCGTGGCGCCCTCGGCCATTCCGGTCTACGCCTGGGACACGCTGGACTATGTGCGCTCAAACCACAAAGCCCCTTCAGGCTTCCAGGGCGGGCGTTACTTCGGCAACTACGGCGGTAAAGGCGAGACCAAGCTGCCCCTGGAAGCCAATGGGCAGCGCATCTCATATCAGGAATGGGACGTGCATACGAAGAGGCTCTTCCGCAGCCGTGGGTCAGAGCGCGTCATCACGGGCAGCGATGGCCGAGCCTGGTATACGGCGGACCACTACTGCACATTCACCGAGATGAAGTGAGGGTGCCATGAGCTGGGAATTCCTGCTGGAGACCAACGAGCCCCATGTCCACGTGATCGCCGGAAGCGCTGAAGGATTATGCGAGGCGGTGATGGGCATGGGGGGCCTACGGAGTCGGGGCCTTGAAACACGCTGGCTGCGCGCCGCCAGGATGCGTACGGCCGACGCGCTGTTCAACGAGTTCGCGGCTGCCCTGCAGTTCCCCCCCTACTTCGGTGAGAACTGGGATGCCCTGGACGAATGCCTGAATGAACTCGACTGGCTCGACGGTGACAGCGCGGCCCTCTTCATTCTGGATGCTGATCAACTCCTCCAGGACGCTCCGCCCGAGGACGGCCGCATCCTTTTCGAGATCCTCCAGGCGGCTGAATCGAACCTCCCATTCCACATCGTGATGCAGACCCAGGACACCACCACGGTCATGGCGGGTCTCAGGGCCATGGATGTGGAGTCGAGGTTGCTGCCGCCACTGCCATGAAGGCCTAGCAGGCGATGGGCGGTAGCCGGTAGGGATTACCTCGCGCCTGCGGCGCGGCCATTGTACCTACAGCCCACTGCCCACAGCCCTCAGCCTATTTTAATGGAGGGGCCTCTTGATCTTTGCGGTTCATGTAGGCATCCAGCGATTTGCGCGCTTCCCGCCGTATCTTGTTCTGGATCAGAGGCGACCACCCCAGCAGCACACCCGGAACGCCCAGCGCCTGCCTGGTCCACGCATAGAAGTTGAAGCGGTCGCGGTGCGCCAGGATCAATCCATCCAAAAATCCGAACTGCGCGTCGATCTTGTTGTGGACCTTCCGCCCGGTCTTCGAAAACGTGTAGGTCGCCTCCCAATGCGCGCTGCCGGAACCTTCATCGGCCTCCACCTTTTCGAAGGTGATCAGCAGATCCTTGCCCCGTTCATTCAGCATCCGCCACATGGCACAGACTTCGTCATGGTCCAGCCGCCCGAACACCGGATCCATGAATATGCAGTCCGGATGGTAGCAAGCCACCATCGCCTCCACGTCGCGGGCCGCGAAGGCCGTGTAGAAGCGCGTGATGAGATCAGCGTGGGGATTGGTCATAGCTTCATTATCAGGTTTATTTTACGAAATTCGTTCCACTTCATCGTCTGCGCTGCACGGTTTTACTCCACACTTATCTGCTGATTTAGCGTCCGCGTCTTACAATAAATCCAACACAGCTTCCAGCCGCTGATCGGCTGTCGTATTGCGCCAGAAATGGCGATCAAGGGCACCATCGTCATCGTGGAGACTGATGACCCGTGAAGTAACACGCTGCCTCCGTTGACGAGGATCCATTGAGGAAGTGTGTCACCTGGAAAGTAGAATCGCCAATGATCCCCAAAGGCCACGATGGGCACCTGGGTCACTTTGATTCGCCGCCTACGGGCGGAGGTGGATCAAAATGACCCTGCTTTTGCCACTAAATGTTCCTTGATCCTCAAAACCCTGGCTAAGCAATATCCAACCATTCCGTCCCCCCGCGATTGCTCCGCCCCCCCATAAAGGTAGATCTTTGGATGCCTCGAAGCGCGTCCGTCTCCCATCCCGATACATCACTAATCCGTTGTCTTTATCCTTGAGGGTCACTCGACGATCCGATGAACCAATGTGGAACCCTGCCATAAACAATTCAGGTACTATCGGCAGTTCGGGGTAGGCACCTGGAATCAGAATGCCCTTACCCTGCTGCTGAAAGTATGGTTTCCCATTTTCCCCAAATCGAACCGAAGCCCCGGGATAGTTCAAACTCCCAATGAATACTCGATCCATTAAGACACCGTTTTCCACCCGATAAAGACCGCTACCCATGGCCGCGAAAAGCTGATTTGTGGATGAGAAGACACCCTGGATCCATGCCCCCCGCTCATCCCCAACTACCTCGCTGAATTTGCCGTCCGGAGTAACCCAGAAAAGTTTGTCGTAGTTCATACTGTCAGTTAAGAGCTTCCCGAAAGCCAAGACATCTCCCCCTTCAGTAGTAGCGAGATGAAGGTCATTCACTCCGGCTTGTCCCAACAGTTCATGCTGCCAGAGCACCCTCCCATTCAAGTCATATTGAATTAAGTAGCATGTCTCAACGTGATTGGGGCCCGGGCCATTCCCCAAGGTCACAGGCCCCTTACTGTTCACTTGCAGGGCTGCCACGTCTCTTTGGACTTTGAATCCACCCTCGACTCTGCCCTCCACAACCATGAGTAGAAGCGCTTTTGACTCCACTGGGTACGCGAATACCCACAGGGCCCCATCTGATCCCATTGCATACTTCAGGTATTGCGTGGGCAGGTTGAACTCGTATGACCAAATGTCTCCCAATCCGGACACTTTGCTCTTATGTGCTTCTTTGATTGGACGGTCATCAACTGAGCGCCATCCATCCAATGACTTGGACTTCGCGTTCCTGGATCGGTCGCATCCACCAGACATGACCACCGCAACACAAGCAGCCAACAGTACTGCCCCCGACACGGAAAATCGGGCATTCTTCGTTCTCATTGTCTGCTCCAATCGAAGTCTTATTGTGGGTTGCCTGCTTTCGAGAAACTCGATGCGGTAGAGAAAGGCTTAAGAGCTTTCCTCACTTCCCCACCACGCCCGCCAGCGGGCTGCTGGCGCTTGCGTAGAGCCGCTTGGCCATCCGCCCCGCCTCGAAGGCGAGCCTTCCGGCCTTCACGGCGTGGTCCATGGCGGCGGCCATCTTCACTGGGTCCGTAGCTTCGGCCACAGCGGTGTTGAGCAGCACGGCGTCGGCTCCCAGCTCCATGGCGAGCGTGGCATCACTGGCGGTACCGACACCGGCATCCACGATCATGGGCAGTCCGTAGGGTTCCAGGACTTCCTTCACGAGCATGAGCGTCATGGGATTCTGCACGCCCAACCCCGAGCCGATGGCGCTGCCCAGGGGCATCACGGCCGCGCATCCGACATCGGCGAGTTTCTTGGTGAGAATGGGATCGGCGATGACATAAGGCAGCACCACGAAGCCTTCCTTAACCAGGATCTGTGCGGCTTTCAACGTCTCTTCGTTGTCCGGGTACAGAGACTTGGGATCGCCGATGACTTCGAGCTTGATCCAGTCGGTCTGCAGGGCTTCGCGAGCAAGGCGGGCCACGCGCAGCGCGTCCTCGGTGGTGTAGCAGCCGGCGGTGTTCGGCAGCAGCGCGAGCGATTTAGGGATCCAGGCGAGAATGTTCTCCTCGCCTTTCGCATTGAGGTCGAAGCGCCGCACCGCGAGCGTCACCATCTCCGTCCCGGAGGCCTCGTAGCAGGCCTTCATGATGGCGAAGTCCTTGTACTTGCCCGTGCCAAGAATCAGGCGGTTGGTGAGGGTGCGGCCATGGATGGTGAGCATGAATACCTCTTTGGTTGTGTAACGCCGCGCACTGGGCTATGGCTCGGGGTTAGAAAACGATTGTCGATTGTTGATTGAGCACACGTCTGATCTATGGTTCCTGATACGAACATTATCAGTACCTTGAACGGCCCGCGCTATGAGGGCCCACTGCATGTGAATTGGAGCGCGGCTCCCAGCGAGGCCGGTGGACCCTGGGCTCTCGACTCTCGACTTCGCACTTGGGACTTTCAGCCCACCAGTCCACACTATTGCGCGGATCGCCACCATCCCCATCGAGGTGCCCATGAACCGTCCTGTCATCATCATTCCCGGCTATCAGAACTCGGGCCCTGGCCACTGGCAGAGTCTTTGGGAATCCAACGTGCGGGGCGCGATCCGTGTTGAAATGCCCAATTGGGAGTTCCCCCGCAAACAGGAATGGGTCGAGGCGCTGGATGAGACCATCGGCACCGCGTGGCAGGAAACGGAAACCCCCGCGGTACTGGTGGGACATTCCATCGGATGTCTGACCATCCTCCATTGGGCGGCCGACCCTTTCTTTGCGGCCCGCTGGCCCGTGAAGGCCGCATTGCTGGTAGCGCCAGCGGATGTGGAACGGAAGGACTGCCCTGAAGCGCTATGCCCATTCGGACCCATCCCGTTGGGCCATCTGCCCTTCCCCAGCCGTGTTGTGGCCTCGAGCGACGATCCTCTGCTTTCACTGGAGCGCGCGAAACAATTCGCCGATAGCTGGGGATCAGAATTCACGAATGTCGGCAACTGCGGTCACATCAATACAGCATCCGGTTTCGGCGAATGGCCAAGGGGTGAGGCGATGCTGCAGGAATTGATGTAAGCAGCTGTTCATCAGCGCTCGATGACCGTTCACCCAGGAAATCGCCAAACCTGGACGGGGTAGCTGCGTCTTAACAAAGCTTCATGCCCAAGGATTGGGCTTGAGGGCCTATTTTTGCATTTACATGATTCGCAGTCTCATTGTTTTCGCTATTCCCATCTCAGGGGTGCCCCATGGCGACCTTCGATTCCCAGAAAACCTCGTGGACCCTCGATGATGTGCTGCACTTGGGTCGGCGCGCAGGGTTCGGGCTCAAGCCTGAGGCGGCAGCGCAGCTGGTTCCTGGTTCGGTGGCTTCCACCGTGGATGCCTGGGTGGACGGCACCGCCAGTGAAACGGCCTTTAACGGGGCCTTGGCACTCGCCAACGTAGTGGATTATCCAGGCTATGGCAACGAACCGGATCAATGGGCGCCGCACCCCTTCAACCTGCGGGTGGAACACCCCGCGGACCTCACGGAAGCGCAAAGCTACTGGGCCTGGCGGATGCAGTATTCCCCCAACCCCTTCAAGGAAAAGCTCGCGCTTTACTGGCACCAGCACTTTGCCACCGGTGCCAAGAAGGTGGACAACATCCCGCTGATGTTGAAACAAATACAGCTTTTCCGGGATCTCGGGATCGGCATCTTTGGCGATCTTCTACTGGCGGTGAGCCAGGATCCGGCCATGATGATCTGGCTCGATACCATCCAGAACAAAGTCGAAAAATCCGGCGATGTGCCGAATGAGAATTACGCCCGGGAAGTACTGGAGCTTTACTCGTTGGGCATCGACAACGGCTACAACCAGAAGGACATCACCGAACTTGCCAAGGCGATGACCGGCTGGGATTACATCGGCCGTGATTTCCCCGACGCCGCCAATCCCTACTACTTCAACGATGCTGAATTCATCGTGTACCACGGGCAGGCCAATCCCTATCCCGATCATCCCTGGTTGCACGGGTACACAACCCTTTCCAACCAGCGCATGAGCGGCACCTTCACCCTCTTTGGCGTGACGCTGGATCTCGGCGCAGGCAGCCGGTTCGGCGCCGACGCAATTGGTCTGATCCTGACGCAGCGCGCCCAAGCATGCGCCGGTTTCCTGGCTCAGCGCTTGCTTCGGTTTTTCCTGAATCCAGAACTGTCCGCCAACGTCATCAATGATTTCCGGGATGTGATCCTAGCGAACAATTTTCACATCGGAAAGAGTTTGAAAGTCCTCTTCAAGTCCGCCTACTTTTACGACCCCGCGCACCGGTATGGGCTGGTGGAAGGACCCGTGGCCTGGAGCGTGCGCGTGGCGAGACTGCTCTGCCCTGATTTCACGGCAGCGATTCAGCCCTACCAACAGAATCCCGCCAACCTGCCACGCTTCGCGGCCTGGGCGGGTTTCGTGAACTGGGATACCTCGGGCTTTTTCAACATGGGCCAGGATCTGTTGAATCCAAAAGGACCCAATGGCTGGAAGGAACACGCTGCTTGGCTCAACAGCGACACGTACCGGCATCGCACGCGAACGGCCTACGCCATGGCCGTGAAGGAATCCCGCGGCGAGGACCATCTGCATCTGGAGCGCTTTCTATTCGACACGGATTTTCGGGAGTGGTTCCCTGTCGCCCCAGCCTCTGCAACCGAAGTCTTCAATCGGCTCACGGCACTCCTCCAACCCTCGCCCATTCCCACCGGGTTGAGGGATGCCTGGCTGAGTCTGTTGTGGACCAAGCCCTTCGTGTGGGACGGCAGCGCGGACACCGAGAATGCCGTGCGACGGCTGGCCTTCCTCATCCTCTGTTCACCGCAAGCCCAACAGCATTAGGGGCCGTTACGAAACAGCCAGTGCCTTTCTGGATATTTTGTTACGGCCCCTTATGTCGGTCCAACACCCCAATGACAAAGTAATTTTATGCAACGACTTAGGAGCCGTCATGTCCAATCGGCGTGAATTCCTTCAGACCATGGCGGCGGGGGGTGCGGTCCTTTCTGGGCTCGCCTGCGGGGGCGGGGGCAGGGGCGGAGCGCAAGGTTCTGGCGACAGCGGCGGCCCGCCACCCCCTCCGCCGACTCCAGCGCCAACTTCGCCGATTCTGGTCATCATCACCGCTGAAGGTGGCATGGACCTGCTGGATGCGCTGGTGCCCACCGGTGGCGCCAATGCAGGCGCCTACCAGAATTATCGGCCTTCCTTGAAAGTGGACCCGGCGAAAACTACAGATATCGGGTCCAACATCGGCCTCAACAAAGCTTTTGCGGGCATGGCGGCCCTGCACCAACAGGGGCGCGTGGCCTGGCTTCCCGGCATCGGAATGCCCAACCCTACCCTGTCGCATTTCCTGGCGGCGGATCTCTGGTCCCAGGGCTCCGCCATACCGGGTGGCACGGGCTGGCTGGGCCGCTATGCGGATCTGGCCTTCCTGAAGGGGGGGGATCCGCTGCGCGGCATCAGCACCGACGGCCTGCCCTTGGCCGTTCAAGGGGTGGACCGGAATTTCGTGAATATCTCGAGTCCCGACACCTACCGTTTCCCGGCGCCGCGCTCTGAATGGGGTTCCATCGATGATCCGAGCCCGTTGCGCCTGGGTTTCAGCGATGGCTTTTCCTTGGGCGGAACAGCGGCATCCTCGGGACTGAAGGCGGCCGTGGATTCAGGCCATCTCTACGACCAGGCGCAGTCCCTTTTTTCGAGCCTGCTGGGTACCAACCGCCGGACGCCCAGCGTGCCTTATCCAGGGGATGCGAATTATCCCGATGCATCGCTGCGCAACGACTACTTCCACCTGTCCTCACAACTGAAATTCATTGCGGAAATGATCGCCAAGGATCTTCCCTCCCAGGTATTCGTCACCGCCACCGGAGGCTTCGACACCCACAGCAACCACGTGCGGGATTTCCCGCTCCTGCTGAACGAGATGGGCGCTTCACTGAACGCTTTCTACGCGGATCTAGCCAGCATCAACACCTCGAAAGGCAACGCCCAGGACCGCGTGATCATCATGGGCTGGAGCGAATTCGGGCGCCGCGTCCGGGAGAACAACGGCGGCCTGGATCACGGCACCGCAGGCCTGAGCTATGTCATAGGCAAAGGAGTGAAGGGTGGCATCTATTCAAACTTCCCGGACCTGACCCAGCTCGACGACAACGGGAACATGAAGTTCACCACCGATTTCCGGAACCTCTATGCCACCGTGCTGGACAAGTGGATGGGCGTGAGCAGCAAGACGGTATTGGGCGGGAGCTACCCGAATCTGGGATTCCTTTAACGCCGTTGCTTCCGGCAGCGGCCTTGATTCTTGGAGCCGGACCTGAGAGGCTGTAGGCTCCGATGGAGGAGCGGTTCCCATCAGTAGCGCGGCGGAGGAGTTGCATCCTTTGATGCCGTGCGAAAGGGGAGGATCGCCGAAGGGCAAGCGCCGCAACAGCGCGATCCTTGGACGCACGGGTTAAATCCCTGCGGCTGTCAGGGCGGTCATCCGCCGTGAAGCGCCAGATGGAATGCGGGCTTGGACCCTGTCAACGGGCAGTGTTGGGCATCCCGTTTCGGTGGCACCATCATTATCCCGGACCTTCCGGTAGTCGATGCCCCGATGAACAAGGCCCACTCCAAAAAAGCCCCCGCCGCCACTGGTCCGTTATGGATGCAGTACTGGCTCTTGCGGCTTTGCGAACTGGATTCCACCTCCGGCCATGAAGACGCGATGCTGCCGGCGCTTCACCAGATTCTCCGTGAGATGGGCGCGGAAGTTTTCGAACAGCCCGTGGCGCCTGGACGCACGAATGTGCTGGCCCTATGGGGAAGGCCGCGCGTGCTGTTCTCCACGCACCTTGACACGGTGCCCCCTTTCATCCCGCCGAGAAAACAGGGGAATGCAATCTATGGCCGCGGCACCTGCGATGCCAAAGGCCAGATCATGGCCCAACTGGAAGCCATCCGGCAGATGCTGCAAGAGGGGATCACGGGCTTCTCGTGGCTAGGCGTGGTAGGCGAAGAAACCGACAGCATCGGCGCCGCAGCGGCCTTGGGCCTCTCGGATCGGGTCAGGGATTGCCGGGCCCTCATCAACGGCGAACCGACGGAACTGAAGCTCGCTACGGGCCAGCGGGGTGTACTGCATCTACGCCTGAAGTGCACGGGAAAGGCCGTCCACAGCGGTTCCCCGGAGCTGGGCCTGGATGCCAATTGGATGCTCATCGACTGGCTCCAACGCATGCGGGAACTGCCCCGGCTCGATGACCCGGAGCTTGGGCCTGAAGTCTGGAATCTTGGCCGCATCGAAGGCGGCCAAGCCGTCAATTCGGTCCCCGCTCATGCGGAAGCCCACGTACTGGCGCGTACGCTGCCTCATTCCATCTTCGCGTTGCAGGCAGGCGATCTGAAACCGGCGAACGGTGAGATGGAGGTTCTATTGTCGGAGCCCGCCGATCGCTATCCGGTCATACCTGGCTTCGGCCACTCGCCCATGCCCTTTGGAAGCGATGTCCCCCAACTCCGAAATCTCATCCCTGATCGGACGGCTGTGCTCGCGGGCCCCGGCTCCATCTCATTGGCCCATGCGGAAAACGAGCACATCACCTTGGCGGCCCTGAACTTGGGCGTGGCCCTCAACAAGCGATTGGCCATTCATTTCTTAAAGGACTGACCCATGACCCAGTACATCAAAATCCCCGTCACAGTTCTCGGCGCCACCGGTGTCGTGGGCCAGCGGTTCGTGCGGCGCCTGGCCAATCATCCCCTCTTCATCATTCAGCATCTTGCCGCCAGCGAACGCAGCTCCGGCAAGCGGTATCGCGAGGCTTGCGCCTGGCGTCTGGATGGCGAGCCCTATGGCGGCCTGTCGGAACACGTCCTGGTGGATGGAGATACGGACCACGCCATGTCGCCCATCGTGTTCAGCGCCCTGGACAGCGGCCCCGCCAACGAGCTGGAGCCGAAATTCGCCGAAAATGGCGCCCTGGTCTTCTCCAATGCATCGGCCTTTCGGATGGCCAAGGAAGTTCCCCTGCTGGTGCCGGAAGTGAATCCCGATCATTTGCGGCTCATCGAATTGCAGCACCGCCACCATGGCTGGAAGGGCGCCATTCTCTGCAACCCCAACTGCACGGCCACGGTGCTGGTCATGGCGCTCGCGCCGCTCCACCTGGCCTTCGGCGTAGAACAGGTCTTCATGACTTCCATGCAGGCAGTCAGCGGCGCCGGGTATCCTGGTGTCTCCAGCCTCGACATCCTGGGCAACGTCGTACCCTTCATCCGCCACGAAGAAGAAAAGGTTGAAGAAGAGATCCCAAAAATGCTGGGCCGCTTCACCCCGGAAGGCGTGGAGATGGCCGCCACCGCAGTGTCTGCCCTTTGCCACCGTGTGCCCGTGCTGGAAGGCCACACCGAAGCCGTGAGCGTGAAGCTTAAAGGCAATCCAACCCCCGTGCAGGTGCGGGAGGTACTGCGCACCTGGAAACCCGAGCCCCAGCAACTCGGCCTGCCCTCGGCCCCGCTCTTTCCCATCCGGATCCACGATGCCGAAGACCGGCCCCAGGTGCGGCGGGACGTGGAATGCGATGGCGGCATGAGCGTGCATGTGGGCCGCATCCGGCCCTGCCCGCTGCTGGGCATCAAGTTCTCGCTGATGGGCCACAACACGGAACGCGGTGCCGCGGGCGGGAGCATCCTCAACGCTGAACTGGCCCACGCCAAAGGTCTGCTGTGACACCTCTGGTTATGAAATTTGGTGGCAGCAGCGTTGCCGACGCTGCGTGCATGAGACAGGTTTCGGGTCTCGTCCGTGATGCCCTGCCCAACTCGCCATTGGTGGTGCTTTCCGCGATGGGCAAAACGACGAACGGGCTCTTCACTGCTGCGACTGCCGCGGAGCGCGGTGATCTCCCCGCCGCATTGGGTCAATTGAAGGAGCTGATCCAGGACCATCGTCGTTCGGCCGAAGACTTGTTCGATGACGCGGTACCGGATGACCTGGATCAAGGGCTGACCGATGCCTTCGGGCAGATCGAACTGCTGCTTCGCGGCGTGGCGCTGTTGCGGGAGCTGAGTCCGCGCAGCCAGGATGCCATTGCCTCCTTCGGCGAACACCTCTCCACGCGGATCTTCGCGGCCTTTCTTCAGAGCCAAGGCATGGATGCCACCTGGGTGGACGCCCGCAGGGTGATGAGAACGGACGGCACTTTTGGTGGTGGGCAACCCGACATCGAGGCCATCCGCGGTTTGGCCAAAGCCATCATCGCCCCCCTCCTCGGCCCAGGTCGCGCCGTGGTCACGCAGGGCTATATCGGGGCCACGGAGGACGGCCTTACCACCACCCTTGGACGCGGTGGCAGCGACTATTCCGCCGCCCTTTTCGCCGCGGCCTTGCAAGCGTCAGAGGTGCAGATCTGGACGGATGTGGAGGGCGTCCTCACCGCCGATCCGCGCATCGTGCCCGGTGCGCTGCCCATCCCTTGCCTGAGTTTTTCGGAAGCCGCGGAACTGGCCGCCTTCGGGGCCAAAGTTCTGCATCCCGCCACCATCCAACCTGCGGTAGAGGCCCGTATTCCTGTCACAGTCCGCCATACCCAGAAACCCCGAGGCCGGTTCACCACCATCACGGGCGAGGTCCGCACCGGCCGCTCGGTGACGGCGCTGGCCAGCCGCGGACCTATCACGGTACTGACCGTGAGCAGCTCGCGGATGCTCGCCCAGAGCGGTTTTCTGGCGCGGCTCTTCGAAGTCTTCGGCCGCTTGAACATCAGCGTGGATCTGGTGGCCACGGCGGAAATCAGCGTTTCGCTGACAGTCGAGGCCGACGTGCCGCTGAAGCTGCTGATCAAGGAACTATCATCGTTCGCCACCATTCAGGTCGCCGAGGAGCGCGCCATCGTGGCCGTGGTGGGCGAGCGGCTGAAATACACGGCCGGACTGGGGTCCAGACTCTTCGGAGCCCTGGCGGATATCAATATCGAGATGATTTCCATGGGGGCCAACGAGATCAACCTGAGCATCGTCATCAAGCGCGAACACGAGCATGAGGCCTTGCGCCGGCTGCACACAGCGCTGATCGAATCGAATGATGGGGGAGGTGCCGCATGAAGATCGGTGTGTTCGGGAAGGGCCGCCTGGGCTCTGCCATCGCAGAATTGGCTGGACCGGATCTGACGTGGTGCATCGGGCGGAATGAGCGTCCATCCGAAGATGTGGATGTCGCAATTGATG
>JANXQX010000249.1 GCA_025353305.1 Holophagaceae bacterium | reverse complement strand
CGAATACATGATCGCTTTTTGCGCGTGCAGGCGGTTCTCGGCTTCGTCGTAGATCAGGCTGCGGGGGCCGTCGATGACCTCCTCCAGCACTTCGTAGCCGCGGTAGGCCGGCAGGCAGTGGAGGAAGATGGCATCCTTGCCCGCGGCTTCCATCACGGCATTGTCCACGGTGAAACCCTTGAAGGCAGCGATGCGCTCGGCCTTTTCTTCCTCCATGCCCATGCTCACCCAGGTATCGGTGGCGACGACATGCGAGCCCTTCACACCTTCCATCACATTGTCGGTGAGGGTCAGCCTCGTTCCCTGGGCCTCGTGGTCCTCCAGGGCCGCTTCGATGATGGCCGCGTTGCAGGCGAATTTTGGGTCCGAGGGCGTGACGATGGTGCAGTCCATGCCGACCTTCCCGGTGCCCTGCATGTAGGAGTGGGCCATATTGTTGCCGTCGCCGATGTAGGTGAGTTTCAGCCCGGCGAGCTTCCCAAAGTGTTCCCGCACGGTCTGCAGGTCCGCCATGATCTGGCAGGGGTGCTCCAGGTCCGTAAGGCCGTTGATGACGGGAATGGAGCCGTATTTCGCCAGGTCCGTGACGGTCTGGTGGGCGAAGGTGCGGGCCATGATGCCCTGCACGAAACGGCTCATGACGCGCGCGGTGTCGTAGATGGGCTCGCCCCGGCCGATCTGGATATCGCGGGAGGAAAGGAATTGCGCCACACCGCCGAGCTGGTACATGCCCGTCTCGAAACTCATGCGGGTGCGCGTGCTGGACTTCTCGAAGATCATCGCGAGCACCTGGCCCTTCAGTGATTTGTTGAATCGCTTGGGGTGCTGCTTCATTTCGTCGGCGATATCGAGCAGTTGCTTGATCTGCTTCGAGGAATAGTCATTGATGGAAAGGAAATGGGGCTGCCTGGCCATGGAACGCTCCGGGATGAAAAGGTTAGGAGCCGTTACGAAACAACCTGTGTTTTTCTGGTTGTTGAGTTACGGCACCTTATGCCGTGCCCTTGGACCAAGGGACTGGGTTATTTTTAAACAACGGCTTAGTTCATCACGGAAAGGCCCGTGAATCCAGCGTTCACAACGAGGTTCAGCCTGCTTTCGGTTTCAGGGTCTCATGCCAGGCTGCGAGAAGTTTGGCTTCGGCTTCTGCGGTCGGCCCGGCCAGTTTGGTGCGCACCTTCTCCTCTTTCTCCTGGGTTTTGAACCAGGCCAGGGTGTCCTTCACGGTGGCGTCGATGGGGCGGAAGCGCAGGCCGGTCTTCAGCGCGCGCGCATTGCGCCAGGTGTGGAAACCCTTGGTCTCCCCTTCGTAGGGCGCCCAGATGGGGAATTCCAGCCCTTTGTGTATGGCCAGGAAAGCCGGGCTCACCCAGGTCATGGAGTGCTTGGCACTGCTGGCTTTCTGGCAGGCCTTCACGACCTCGCCCCAACCCATGCGCCGGTCCGGCCCGGTCGCGTTGAAGCGGCCGGTGGTGCCGCTTTCAACCAGCTTCACCAGCCATTCGGCCAGGTCCCGCACATCAATGACCTGAAGCGGATCGTTCGGGTTGCCGGGAACGGCCACCTCGCCACCACGGTCGAAGCGCACGGGCCAGTAGGTGAAGCGCCCTGAAGGGTCATCCGGTCCCACAATGTAGCCCGGGCGGATGATGGCGGTCCGGCCCGGCATGGCCTTTTCGGCGGCCTGTTCGCAGAGGGCCTTGAGCGCACCGTAATTTGCATAGTCCGTGCCCATGGTCTCCACCGTGGGATCCGGGATCGTGGCCAGGGGGGCATCCTCGTCCCCATTCTCGGGGCTGGGCTCCTTGTAGCAACTGATGCTGGAGATGTAGAGGTATTGCTTGGCCTTGGGGGCCAGCAGTTCGGCCGACGCCTTCACCATGCGCGGGTAATACCCGGAATTATCAATGACCGCATCCCAGGTCCCTTCGACCAGGACCTTGAGCCCGTCCCCCTTGAGTGGGTCGCGGTCGCCGTTCAATTCGGTGACCTTGCCCTTGAAGTAGCCCGGTCGCGTCTTGCCGCGATGGAAGATCGTCACCTCGTGGCCTCTCGCCAGCGCTGCTTCTACGGTGGCGGGGCCCAGGAAACCCGTACCCCCCAGGATGAGGATTTTTTTTGCGTCCTTGGCGGGGGGAACCCGTCCGATCAGGACGCCCGCCGAGGATGCTGCCGCCGCCGCGACCGTGAGTTCCAGAAAGGTGCGGCGCGAAAGGGTCATGACATCTCCGAAGACGAAAACCATGGATCGTTGACCGGGACAACTTGCCCGGTGGTTGAAGAATCAATAAGCACATTACCTCGTTACACAATGTAATATCGATCCTGACCCTTCGCAAGGCACCGATGATTCCGGGCAAGTCTTTAGGAACAAGTTTGCGCCGTGCCTTCCTGGTGGAAGCGGGGGAAGCTCCGGCGCTGCTGGAATCGGGCCTCTACTTCTTCTTTCTGCTGCTGAGCTTCTATCTGTTGAGGCCCCTGCGGGAGGCCCTGGGCATCGCCAAGGGCGCCGACAAGCTGCCCTGGCTCATGACGGGGACCCTGGTGGCGATGCTGCTGGTGAACCCGGCCTTTGCGGCCCTGGTGGCACGATTCCCCCGGAAGCGTTTCATCCCCATGGTCTATCGGTTCTTCGCCTTGAATCTGCTGATCTTTTATGGGCTCTTCCACTGGAAGGCCGGGAATGTGTGGCTGGGTTACGGCTTCTATATCTGGCTCAGCGTCTTCAATCTCTTTGTCGTTTCGGTGTTCTGGGCCTTCATGGCGGACATTTTCAACGATGGCCAGGGCCGGCGGCTGTTCAGTCCCATCGCTTCCGGCGGGACCTTGGGCGCTATTGTGGGGGCGGCCCTGACCGAGGCCTTGATGCGGGGCTTCCCGTTGGGCTCGTGGCATGTCCAGGCCAGCCCCGCGACGCTCTTCCTGCTGTCGGCGGCCTGCCTGGAGATCGCGACCCAATGCATGAAGCGCCTGGGCAGGCGTTTCGAGCTGGACGAAACAAAACAGGACAGGCGGGAACCCGGCCCGGGCGTGCTTGAAGGGCTCCGGCTGGTGGTCGGCTCCCCCTACCTGCGGCTGATCTGCCTGTACCTTTTGCTATTCACGCTTACCTCGACCTACTTGTACTTGATCCAAGGCCGCATCGTGGAGCAGTCCTTCATCGGGGCCCCGGCCCGCACCGCTGCGTTCGCGCGCATCGACCTCTGGGTGAACGCGCTCTCCCTGGCGGCCCAGTTCCTGCTTGCGGGGCGCATTTTCAAGCAGATCGGAATGAAAGGCGCGCTGTGCCTGGTGCCCTTCCTCACAGCGCTCGGCTTCGGCGCGCTGTGGCTCTGGCCAACCTTCGCGGCGCTCGCGGTGGTGCAGGTGGTGCGCCGGGGGCTGCACTACGCCGTGGACAAGCCCGCGCGGGAAATGCTCTACATTCCCTTGGGGCCTGAAGAAAAATACAAATCCAAGCCCTTCATCGATACGTTCGTCTACCGCGGTGGTGATGTGCTCGGCGTGTGGCTGCCCACCTTCACAACCATGCTCGCCGTGCCCATGGGTTTGCTCGGCATCGCCACGGCCGCGGCCTGGACCTGGACGGGCGCGCGGTTGGCGGGGCACCGGGAAAGGCTGGGCGGGCAGCCTGATACGTGTTTGCATTCGAAAAAATAAAAATTCACCACCAAGACACGAAGACACCAAGAAAGCGTCAAGCTCCAACATGACTGATTCCGGCTCAAAATCGCTTCGCGAGGCGCGTAGCGCCTGCGGGCCGAAGGCCCGCAAATTCAGG
>JANXQX010000205.1 GCA_025353305.1 Holophagaceae bacterium | reverse complement strand
CAGGTAGCCCGGCGCGGATCACACCTAAGCGTGAGTCCGCCGCCGGGCCACCTGAATTTCAGCTGCGAAGCTCGCACATGACGAGTCTCTTTGTGCCCTTTGTGTCTTGGTGGTTCTATTTCTTTGAATGCAACTTGGTATCAATGCCCTCCGCCATCGTCCGCGAGCTGCTTGGCCAGTTCGCCCACGACGGCCTTGGCGTCGCCGAAGAGCATGAAGGTCTTGTCCAGGAAGTAGAGTTCGTTGTCGATGCCTGCAAAGCCTGGGTTCTTGGAGCGCTTGATGGCGTAGACGGTCTTGGCCCTGTCCGCATCGATGATCGGCATGCCGAAGATCGGGCTGTTCTTGTCGGAACGGGCGGCGGGATTGACCACGTCATTGGCACCGATGATGAGGGCCACGTCGGTCTGAGGCATGTCGCCGTTGATCACGTCCATCTCGACAAGGTCATCGTAGGGAATCTCGGCTTCCGCAAGAAGCACGTTCATGTGCCCGGGCATGCGGCCAGCGACCGGGTGTATCGCGAATTTCACGGTGATGCCGCGCTTCCTCAACAGGTCGTAAAGCTCGCGGACCTTGTGCTGGGCCTGGGCCACCGCCAGGCCGTAGCCGGGAACGATCACCACGAGGCTGGCCTGCCCGAGCACCTGCGCGGCGCTCTCGGTGGTATCGCTCTTGTAGGCCTTTGCTTCGCCCGCCTCGGAGACCTGCGGGGCCTGCCCGAAAGCGCCGAACAGGACGTTCGCGAAGGAACGGTTCATGGCCTTGCACATGATGATCGAAAGGATCAGGCCTGAGCTGCCATCAAGCGCGCCCGCGATGATCAGGAGCTTGTTGTTGAGCACAAAGCCCATGGCGACCGCGGAAAGGCCCGCATAGGCGTTCAGGATCGAAATGACCGTCGGCATGTCCGCGCCGCCGATGGGGAGGATCATGAGGACGCCGAAGGCCAAGGACAGAAGGATCACACCTACGAAAGCGTAGGGGGCCCAGCTCGCCAGCGGGGTCATGACCAGTCCAACCCCCAGCCCGATCGCCACAATCAAGAGGCCGATGTTGCCCACGTTCTGCAGCGGGTAGGTCACGGGCCGTTGGGGGATCCACGTCACTTCCTGGAGCTTTCCGGCAGCCATCAGCGAACCCGTGAAGGTCAGGTAGCCAAGCAGGATCTCGGCGACCAGCGCCACCATGATGAAGGGCGAGAGCGAGGACGCATTCCCCTGGCCGAAATAGAGAAAAAATTTCGCGGTGCCCACGAGACCCGCCGCCAATCCGCCGAAAGCGTGAGAGAGCGCGGTCCGCTGGGGAACCGCGGTCAGTGGGACCTGTGCGAGTGGATACCCAATGGCGGAGCCGACCGCGAAGGCGCCGAGAATCCACCAATAGTGTGTTCCGCCGGTGGTGGCGACACCCGCCAGGGTGCCTGCGACCGCAAGGAGCATGGCCGCCACGCCGGAGAACACGCCTTTGCGGGCAGTCGCCGGGTCGCTCATCCACTTGAGGGACATGATGAACAGAGCCGTGGAGATCAGGTATAGAAGCTGGACTAGGTTTTCGGCGCTCATTTGCCGCCCCCGCCCTGCTTCTTGAACATCTTCAGCATTCTATCCGTGATGAGGAACCCGCTCACGATATTGGTCGTCGAACAGATGATCGCAATGATGCCCAGGGCCATGATGTAGGGAGGATTGTCCTTCCCGGCCGCGACGATGATGGCGCCGACGACCGCGATGGCGGAGATGGCATTGGTCAGGCTCATGAGCGGCGTGTGCAGCAGGCGGGACACCCGCTGGATGACCATGACTCCGATGAAGCTCGCCAGCATGAACACGAAGAGGGCGCCCATGAAATCAATCTGGCCGTGTCCCCCCGACGCATGGCTCGCGTCTGCCTGAACGACGGCGGTTGCGTTCTCAGAAAGGTGCATAAAGTGGGTTCTCCCTTCCAAAGGAATCAAGCGCTGGGCGAATTCAAGGCCTGCATTGTTTCAAGCGCTTTCAGCGTCGGGCCGTGAATGATCTCGCCGTCGTGGGTCACCGCGCAGGCTTTCAGGATGTCGTCGTTCCAATCCAGGTCGAAACGTGACTCATCCTTCTTCCAGAAAGCCATGACGAAATTCAGCAGGTTCCGGGAGAACAGCATGCTCGCGTGGTGGGGAAGGGTGGATGGCAGGTTGGTCGGCGCGATGATCTTGACGCCACCGATCTCGATGGTCCCCCCGATCCTGGACAAGGTGCAATTGCCGCCGCCATCCGCGCCCAGGTCCACGATCACGGAGCCGGGCTTCATGGAGCTCACGATGGTCTCGTCCAGGAGCTTTGGCGCCAGGACGCCGCCGATGAGCGCGGTCGTGATCACCACGTCCACCTGCGCGCAATGATCGGCGAGCATCTTGGCCTGGCGGGCCTTGTCCTCGGCTGACAGCTCCGCGGCGTACCCGCCCCCTCCTTGAGTGTTCTGCTGAAGTTCGATGCCGATGTATTTGCCACCCACGGATTCGATCTGCTCTTTGACCTCGGGGCGGACATCCGTGGCGGTCACGCTGGCGCCCAACCGCTTGGCCGTGGCGATGGCCTGAAGACCGGCCACGCCAGCTCCGATGACAAAGACCTTGGCCGAGAGCGTGGTCCCCGCCGCGGTCATGAACATCGGGAAATAGCTGGGCAGCTCGACGGCGCCCAACAGCACACCTTTGTAACCCACGATATTTCCTTGGCTCGACAAGGTGTCCATGGCCTGGGCCCTGGTCGTGCGGGGGATGCAGTCCGTTGAAAAGGCAGTGATCTTCCGTCCGGTCATTTTCTTCACGGAATCGAGATTTCGCGTAGGAAAGATCGAAGCCAGCAGCATGGAACCGGGCTTCATCAATTCAGCCTCGTGGCGGCCATCGGGCCGGGGCCCAGGGGCATTGACCATCAGATTGAAGTCGGAGTTTCCAAGCAGTTCTTCGATATCAGGAACGATCGATGCCCCATGTTTTCTGTAGGCCTCATCCGGAAAGAAAGCCCTCTCTCCGGCACCCGCTTCAATGGAAATTTCGATCCCGGCCTGGATCAGCTTCTTGCAGGATTCCGGATCCAGGGCGACGCGGTTCTCCTTTTCTCGGGTTTCCTTGGGAACAGCAATCTTCATGGTCTCCTCACGGTCTGGGGCGGACTGGTTCAGGGCGCTTCAAAGGGTGGTGTGAATATGCTTGACGGTGAGTTTTGAAAGTGTGATCCAGACTTAATGTTTGCGCGTGATCCTGGAGCGATGTGATACGTAAACGATACCATTCCCGTCGTTCAGGCCAACCCCCAAACCCCAACCGTTTGATACTCACCTTCCAGGAGCGGTCATGCACCTTTTCGAACCACTCACCATCCGCGAGGTCACGTTCAAGAATCGCATCGCCGTCTCTCCGATGTGCCAGTACTCATGTGAAGACGGCCTCGCAGACGACTGGCATCTTGTTCATCTTGGCGCGCGTGCGCTTGGTGGTGCGGCGCTGGTCCTTACGGAAGCGACCGCGGTTGCGCCCGAAGGCCGCATCAGCCCTGGCGACCTCGGTCTCTGGAAAGACGAGCAGATGGAACCGCTGGCGCGCATCGTCCGTTTCATTGAGCAGAACGGAGCGTTGGCGGGAATCCAAATCGCCCATGCAGGACGCAAGGCGAGCACCGGTGCGCCCTGGATCGGTGGTGGGCCACTCGAAGTGGCAAACGGAGGCTGGCGGCCCATCCACGCACCCAGCGCGATTCCCTTTTCGCCCGATTCGATCACCCCTGAAGCGCTCGACAAGGCAGGGATCGAGCGTATCGTGCGGGCCTTCGGCGATGTTGCCCGCCGGGCGTTCGTGTGTGGTTTCAAGGTCACGGAGATCCATGCCGCGCATGGTTACCTCCTGAGCGAATTCCTGTCGCCGATTTCGAACCGGCGCACGGATGAGTACGGCGGATCCTTCGAGAACCGCACGCGCCTGTTGCGTGAGGTCATCGAGAGCATACGCAAGGAATGGCCTGGGAATCTGCCGCTCTTTTTACGCATCTCGGCCAGTGAGTGGACGGAAGGCGGTTGGACGATCGAGGACACTGTCGCGCTGGCACGCGGCGTGGGGCCCCTCGGTGTTGACCTCATCGATTGCTCATCCGGAGGAAACATTTCCCATGTGAAAATTCCGGTCGGCGCCGGATACCAGGTGCCATTCGCAGCCCGGGTGCGCCGGGAACGCAACGTGATGACGGGAGCCGTCGGCATGATCACATCGCCTCAGCAGGCTGACCAGATAATCCGGAATGGAGATGCGGACATGGTGCTGCTGGCCCGTGAGTTCCTGCGGGATCCCCATTGGCCGCTGCATGCCGCTCAAGCCCTAGGACAGAAAGTGGATTGGCCTGTGCAGTACGAGCGCGCCAGGCCTTGATTCGCAGATCGGATTTCCGATCAGGCGACCGGAACGGCCGATTCATCAGGCTTATCGTGAAGCCATGGCGGAAGCAGTTTGAGCAGCACAAACAGGATCACCAGGGGCAGGATCAGGAATCCGATGGACACCAGCAACCCTTCAACCCCCAGTAAATGAACTTTATACACCGTGAGGCCTCGCAGGCTCTTGGAGAACATCTGCCCTCCAATGACCACATTCCATCTCATGCTGAAAATGCCGACCTGAATCAACAAGCCACTCATGAAATAGAGCATCTTGCGCATTTCATCCGGTAATTTCCCATAACGGCCAAACAGGATGCCAAAAATGGGCACAAGGCCGCCGATCAACACCTGAGACACGATCAGGCTGATGAACAGCCGATCCGATATGAGCTGCGAAAGAATGTGGATGGACTCTTCCGACTCATAGAGGCGGTGGATGAAATCGAGGAATTCCAGGGAGAAATCAACGACCATCGCATAAAGGAGGAACTCGGCCAGCTTGTTGATACAGGCCATGTCGATCGTCTTCCAGCGGGACCAGGAGGCCACCATATAGATCAGAAGCACGGCGGCCATCCCCGACACGATGGCCGAAAACAGGAACACGACCGGCATCAAGACCGAACTCCACCATGGATTGGCCTTGATCGAGCCGAAAATGAATCCGACATAGCCATGCAGCAGAAACGCTGAAGGGATACCTACGATCGTAATGATCTTGCCGGCCTTGTCATCAAAACGTAATGCTTCCGGCGATATATCGGTCGCGCCTAGGGTCATGACTTTGTATACAAACTTCATCAAGCCGGTCTTTGAATTTGAAAGATTTACGATATCAGCCCGGTAATCAAACCAGATCTCGAGGAGCAGGACCACGAGCAAATACCATGCGTAAACAAAGCCGAACATCGCCATGGCCGACGCCGTATGCGGTGTGACTAGCATCTCCAACGCCCGTTCCGGATGCCCCAGGTGCGCCGCCAACGGCAAGGGCGCCACAATCATGAATGCCAGGGCGCTCAGCAACGCCAGGCGATAAACAGGTAAGAGCACCTTCACGTGAAAAACGCGTTCAAGCGAAGCCAGAATAAAGGCGCCAGCAACAATTCCCGTCAGATACGGATACAAAACAATCAGTAATTCCCACTGCAGGAAGAACTCGTTTGGATAGATGTACCCGTTGAACGGCTCCAACATTGCTACGACCAAGGTGGGTTCCATGATTTACCTGACCTCCAGATCGGCATTGGCGTAAAAGACTTTCGGCCGCGTATTGAGTTCCTGCTTCAACGCCTTGATCGCGTTGAATCTGAGGAATCTCCGAATCGGGCTGCTCTGCTTGTTCAAATCGCCGAAAACCCTGGCCTGGGTCGGACAGACTTCCACGCAGGCGGGCACCAGGCCTTTTGCGATGCGGTGGTAGCAGAACGTGCATTTGTCGGCGACATGCTTTTCGGGATGCATGTAGCGCGCGCCATAGGGGCAGGCCTGGATGCAATAGCGGCACCCGACACAATATTTTTCATCCACGAGCACCACTCCGTCCTTCGTCTGGAAGGTCGCTCCGACCGGACAGACCTGGACGCAGGGGGGGTTCGCGCAATGATTGCAAAGCTTCGGTACGAAGAAACTCTTAAGTATGTTCTTGGTTTCAGGCAACTCGGGAAACCCGTCAATTCCGCCATTCGGGGAGTCCACCATGGCATCCCCTTCCACTGGAATCACGTAGCGTTCCACCCACGTCCGCATCGTGTGGGGATCATCGGAAACCTTGTTCTCCTTCTTGCAGGCATAGGCGCAGCGTCCACACCCGATGCACTTGTGCACGTCCACGGCCATGGCGTAATTATTTTTTTCTGACGGGGCCTCCGCCTTCTTCGCCTCCTCGCCACTGAGCGAGGTGATCGAACTGATCGAAAGACCGCAGGTGCCCAAGGTGATTCCAGCAGCTGGCATCGCCTTGAAAACCAGGTCGAGGAATTTCCGGCGCCCGACTCTTTTCGGGCCATTCTCCATCGATTCATTCATCTCCATACTCATGGCGTGTTCTCCGGCGAATGGGGATAGTGGCACTCCCAACATAGGTAACGACCCGCATGCTTCACCGTCTCCACCTTGGGCACCAGAGGCGACGTCTTGACATCGCTCCCATGGCACTTCCCACAGAATTCGTTGTTGGTCGGCTTACCAACCCGATTCAGACGCGGGTTGATGAAATGTTGCTTGGGAACTTGATGACAAATCGTGCACTCCACCGAAGAGTGTTTCGAAACAAGCTTCTGGGCGGCAATGCCTCGATGGCAGACGCTGCAATCTTCCGGAGCCTTGGGCGGTACTGGATCGTGCGGGTTATGACAGGACATGCACGCCTTGCCCGGATTGTGCTCAGCCGTGATGATCTGTGGGAACCCCGTCGGTCTTGCGGGATTGTAGTTATGACACAGCGGACAACCCCCGCGCTGGCGTGGCGCTTCTGGTTTGATCGAATTGTCCTCGGCATGAGCGGCTGCCGGACCGTGACAAACCTCGCAGGTAACGCCACGATGGAAGCCTTTGGCCTTCTTCTGAAAAACCTCTTCGTGACAGCCCGCACATACATTCACACCGGCGTAATTCACAGGAAGATTTCGCACATCATCGATTGCATCCGCACGATAGTGGCCATATTTGCCAAACGACTTTGGAGTCAAATACGCGCGCATCGCGAAAAAGGCAGTGATCACGACCACGGCAATCGCGCTCAGGACAATCACCTGCGTTGGTACTTTGCCATTACTCAACGAAGTTCTCCTCATCACACGAAGGCATGATCGAATTCGACGGGTGGGTTAAAATTTTCATGCTTAACACCAAGAAAACGTAAAATAAGTAAAACCTTGTAAACAGGAAAGATATATTCCGAAATCGCCGTTGTCCGACCAACAGGAAGGTGAACCCAAAGTGGCTGGCCCACGGAATGAATGGTCGGAATCGGATCAGGATGGCAAGGATCTGGTTGATAGAAACATTGCACATTCCGCAAATTGCAATGCGTGATCCATGTCACAAATGACCGTTTGAAGAGCCCTGGTCTTTCTGGCATGCACTGGAACATCACGTGGGCTCTTCCAATGGATCGGAAAAAGGCCGGGCCAGGCCCCACCGGCCACTCCCACCCGAACCAGATTGCAGCTCGTCAAGCTCACCAGACCATCACCACCCAGGCAGGTGCTACCCACGCAACCTTGCTTTCCCTCGATCGCGCTACGCTCATTCGCATTCCCGGAGAACACCATGCCCCTTCTCGATTCGACCCGCAGCATCCTGGTGGTGATCGACCTCCAGGGCAAGCTCGTTCAGATGGTGCACCGCCCGGGCTTGGTGCTTGAAACCACGCGCCGTCTGTTGATGCTGGCGGATCTCTTCACGGTGCCGGTAATTCTGACCGAGCAGTACCCTCAGGGCCTTGGCCCCACCGAGGCCGGCATCCGGGCGACCTACGATTCCCTCACCACTGCCAAATACTTCCTGGAGAAAACGGCTTTCGGTTGTTGCGGAGACCCGGGCTTCGAAACCCTGCTCCAGGTTGCCCGGCCCGGCCTGCCGCCCGGGCAGCGCCAGATTGTGGTGGCTGGAATTGAAGCCCATGTTTGCGTGATGCAGACCGTGCTCGAACTGCTGGACGCAGGCCACGAGGTGCACCTCTGCTGGGATGCGGTCAGTGGCCGGGGCGAAGAGTACCGGGAGCATGCGCTGGAGCGCATGGCCGCAGCCGGTGCCAGCATCACCAACCACGAGTCCGTGGCCTTCGAATGGGCCCGGGACAAGAACCATGCAGCTTTCAAGGCCGTGTCAACCCTGATGAAGGAGGGGCAGCCGCAGGGGTGAAGGCCTCCATGCAGCGTGATTGTGAAACTCTTCGGAGAGCCCCATTTTTACAGATTGTTCCGAATGCGCTCCGGACCGATCTTGGTGCTGCATCTCTCAGAAAAGGAGGCCATATGCTCGCCCCTCGCTTTAAGGAGTTTCTGGATTCGAACGGCGTGAATTTCACCTCGATTCCTCATCGCACGGCCTACACGGCCATGGAGGTCGCGGAATCGGCCCACGTCAGCGGTCAGGAGATGGCCAAGACCGTGATCGTGGATCTCGATGGCAGGCTCGCCATGGCCGTGCTTCCAGCAACCAGGCACGTCAGCCTGGAGCGCTTTCGGCGATCCCTCGGTGTCCGGCATGTGGGCATCGCCAAGGAAGGGGAATTCCGGTTCGACTTCCCGGATTGCGAGGTGGGCGCGATGCCTCCCTTCGGCAATCTGTTCGACATGGAGGTCTTCGTGGATCCCCGGCTTGCGGAGGACGAAGAAATCGCCTTCAACGCCGGAAACCACACGGAAGTCGTCCGGATCGCCTACAAGGACTTCGAGCGCATCGTGCATCCCAAGACCGTGGCGATGTAGTCCACGTGGTGCCCCTTCCGGATCGTGATGAAGGCGGCACTCCTCTCAGTTGTATCGGACGGTCCCGGGACAGCCATTAGACTGATTGCGGGAGCCCGGGATGCAACTCATCGACGAACTTGTGGCCGAGCATGACCTCATTGAAATGGTGCTGGGGTCCATGCGGGCCTTCGTGGATGCCCGGGTCCGGGGTGGCGCGGACCCCTCGGATGGCGTTCGCTTCATGCGTTTCTTCCGGAGCTTCGCGGGCCACTTCCACCACGCCCGGGAGGAGGACATCCTCTTCGCCGCCCTTGTCCACAAGGCGGAGCTTCCAGCTGACCGAGGGCCCATCGCAGTCATGATTGCCGACCACGCCCGTATGGCGGATCTGCTGAACCAGATGGAGCCTCTCTTTCGGGCCATGGAGCTAGACCCGGCCTCCTCGGACCGGATGCAAGCCCTCGCGGTGGCCTACTCCAACGCCCTCTGGCATCACATCGACGCGGAGAACTCCGTGCTGCTGCCCGAGAGCGAGGAGCGGCTCCGGCGCCACCACGTTCTGGAATTGCCATCGCGCCATTTAAGTGAAGAGGAGCAGGAGGCGCGCTCCTGCGGCGAGGATCTGTTGGTTAAGTATCCCCCGACCCATGACACTGAGGCCCTCCGCGGGGACGGTTGTGCCCTCTGCCCCGCCCATGGGAACACCTGTCGCGGCCTCGAACGCGAGTGGTGGAACGAATGGGAGTGGGGGGAGCACCAGGACCACGTGCCCAAGGACTGATAGGGAGTTGCATTAAAAAAAGGGTTCACCGCGGGCGTGGACCCTATCGGGAGGAACGGCTATCCATTAGCGCGCCAGCTCAAATAGGTAGTCGACGAAGGAACGCACCGCATCGTCGAAACCGCGCAGCTTTGGATTGGAGCTGTCGATGAGGTAGTACTCGTCGGGGGCATGGGCGCCGCTGCCGTGCCCGAGGCCGAAGTGGCCCGAGGGGAGGTTGAGCGGCGCTCCCGTGAATACCCACCCGGGATAGGAGCCCGCATTGCGGGGCCAGAGAGGCGTCTCGAAACCCAGCTGCTTGTAGGTGGCGATCTGCTTCTGGATGAGGGGCGTGTCCGCGGAGGTCTGGGTTGGATCGTACCCCCCGCTGGGAACCACCTCGATGTCTCCGAAGCCACGCTTGGCGAGGTGGGCCTTCAGGGCGGCCACGGCACCCTCAAAGGTCATGTCGGGCACTAGCCGCAAGTCCAGCTTGGCTACCGCGCGGTGAGGCAAGACCGTCTTGCCGCCGGGGCCGGTATAGCCTCCCACGAGACCCTCGATATTCACGGTGGGCCTGGATACCAGGTTGGCCAGGGACTCGCGCCAGGTGGCGTCGTGGGACCAGTGCTGCACGCCCAGCTGCTTTTTGGCTTCAGCCTCGCTACGGAGCTGGGAGGCCAAGTCCACCAGCTTCGCCTCAGCAGCGGAAAGTGGGCGCGCCCTATCGGCGAACCCATCGATGGCGGGATCGCCCTGGGCGTCCACTAAAGTCGCCAGCGCCTGGATCAGATGGAAGGCCGGGCTGTCCAAGGTGGCGCGGAGGGAGGAGTGGACGTCCTTGGCCGGGCCTCGCCCCCACTTGGCGCCGTCGGCGATGAGTTCGAGCTCCACCACACCCTTGGCCCCGAGGGATACGTTGATTTCGCCGTCCGCCCCCTGGCCCGCGCCGGGCATGAAGACACCCAGTGTTTTTTGAAACGCGGCCTGGATCTCAGGCTTGCGAACCACTTGCGCAAAATGGGGAGAGCCGATCTCCTCCTCTCCCTCGGCCACCAGCACGAGGTTGACGGGCAGCTTGCGGGCCGCACCGCGAATGGCGTGCAGGGCGGCCAGGAAGGCCGCCTCGGGTCCCTTCTGGTTGACGGCTCCCCGACCGACCATGACCTTGCCGAAACCCGGCTTGTCCACGATGCGGGCCTCCAGTGGAGGCGAGGACCACTCCTTCGGATCGAACTGCTTCACGTCGTACATGAAGTAAAGGCCCACGGACTTGGCTGCGCCCGCATCAAGCCGCGCGAACACGCCGGGCTTGCCGTCAGTGGGGATCCGCTCCACCTGTTGGAAGCCAGCCTCCGTGAGGAGCGCCATCATCCGCTCCACGCCGGCTTCGGTATTGAGTCCTTCGGCAGCAATGCTGGGAAGGGCAATCCAGTCCTGCAGCCGCTTGACGGCTTCGCCGTGATGCATCCGGATCTGCTCGTAGATGGGCCGCAAGCTGCTCCCAGGAGTAGCAGGCACGCCGGAGGAACCTTGCCCGGCCAAAGGCTGGACGAGTAGAGCCGGGGCCATCAGAAAGGCGAGCCTGCGCATGGGAACTCCAAGGCGATGTTGCAATCATCTTGCACCTCAGGCTGAATTCCCACCAGGGGTGGATATCCCAGCATCATCTGATCGTGTGAAGATGATTGATGCCATTCAGTTCGTTCAATTTCATTATTTTATTGCCAGTGATGGTCCTGTCGTTCTGGGCGCTGCCGCCCAGATTCCAGAAGGTTTGGCTACTCATACTCAGCACCATTGTCTATCTCGCCGCCGGATGGAAAGACCTGGCGATACTCCTGGCGACGGTCAGCTTGAATTGGTGCGGGCCCTATCTTATCGGGCCTGCGCCTTGGGTTACCGGTTCTCTGATTGCGGTGGACCTGGCTTTGCTCGGCTGGTTCAAGTACCGGGTCTTTCTTTCCGCCCTGATCGGGCGTGACGGTCCCATGGCCCTCATCATTCCATTGGGAATATCGTTTTACGTTTTCCAACTCATTGCTTACCAGGTGGAACTCCGCCGGAAGGAAGTCTCCGGGCGCCAACCCTATCTTGATTTCCTGCTCTATATCTTCTTTTTCCCGCATCACCAAGCCGGCCCGATCATGCGGCCTCACTCGTTCTTGATCTGCTTCACCCGGCCCCGGACCTTTTTCCGTTCACGCATGGTGACCGGCCTGTTGATTTTTCTCTGGGGCTTGTTCAAGAAAGTGTGGATTGCGGATCTGGTGGCGCCGTTGGTGAACTCGTCTTACACCCGCTTTCATGAATTGAATGGCACCAAGGGAAATCTCCTCCTCATGGGTGTTCTGTACGGAATCCAGATCTACGGGGATTTTTCCGGCTACTCCGACATGGCAGTCGGCATGGGACGCATGTTCGGATACAAATTCGACCGGAATTTCCATCAGCCTTACCTATCCAGAAATCCTTCCGAGTTTTGGAAACGGTGGCATGTCACATTGACTAATTGGATGCGGGACTTTGTCTATTTCCCTTTGTGGAACTGGAGTTCCAGGCACTTGGGCAATCGATTCAAGCCTCGGACGATCATGCTTGCATGCAGCCTGATCCTGATGCTCATAACTGGATTCTGGCACGGAGCCAGTTGGAATTTCATCCTGTGGGGTGGCATCCATGGTTTGATTTTTGTGGCATGGCGCCTCCTTCCATCGATAGAGAACCGGCCATTCCGATTCATCTCCTTCCTTTTTTTCCAAGCCGTCATCATGCTCACCTGGGTCGTCTTCAGGGAACCCGACATCGACGCCTTGGCCGGGGCTCTTCAGAGGGGTTCCGCCTGGTTTGGACATGACTCACTGATGGCTCTGGGTTGGTTCTCGGCCCTCATCCTGTTCTCGTATTTTGAGAATTGGCTCGAGTCGTCCTTCATCTCATTGTCCCGGCGCGCCTATCAACTGCCCCTTCCGGCCTTCGCGCTAATCTACGGTTGGGCTCTTTTCTTCGTTCTCATCGGAGCAGGAAGTGCAACGACCTTCATCTACCAGCGCTTCTAAATCGGATCCCTGGATCACATGGATGATCTTCTTCGGTCTGAGCGCCGCGTCCCTGCTGGCGATGGATCGTTGGGCCTTTCATCTGCGAACCAGGTTCGTCGCCAGCGATGTCGGCCGATGGCATGAATCCCAATGGTTGCAGCGCAGGCGCTTACTCCAACAAAAGCAGTCGATCAAACCTGTATCTCTCTTATTCCTCGGAGATTCTTCGGTCGCGTACGACATACGCCCTTCGTTGATTGACCCCGATGGATTCAACCTCTCTCGCCTTAGTCTTCATTCCACTGAGCTTGGCGAATTGGATATGAAACTGGAATCAATGCTTTCATCCAGGCCGAAAGCAGTATTCCTTGGAATGATGTGGTTCGAATTTCTGGAAGTGGAATCCGAATCAAGTTTCCTGAATGGCAATCCCCCGCCCCCCAAGAAGGTGCTGAGCTCTTTCTATGAGCAACCAAACCTGAGCCAGCAACTCCTGCTGCCGGGGTCCAGGGTCGCGCGCTACCTTGTCGAGGCGCGAATCGACGATACTCGCGTTCTTTCAAACACAACTTCCCGTATCGCGGTGGATGGCAGCGCAGAGGTGTCTGTTCCCACCCCGCTCAACCTTCAGTTGTCAGACCCGCTTGGATTCAAGGACACAAAACCGGGATGGTTCGACCAAACCCGGCTATTGAATCTCAAGGAATTCCTTTCGCGCGGGCGTGCGCAAGGCGTTCCACAGTATTTCGTCTTCATGCCACTGCGACCTGGGTTCCGTGAAAAGTATTCCAACGCTTTCGGGCCTGATCATGCCAAGTGGAAGAAGGGTGTGAGCAACCTGTATGGCAGGAATGTTTTTGACCTGGAGGATGCGCTTCCGGACGCACGGTATTACCGGGATGGCACCCACCTCAACTCTGAAGGTGCCATCCTTTTCACGGGGTTGCTGAAGGACCAGATACGAGCCCGGCTCGATGCCCCACCTGCAAGCGATGTAGAAAATAAATCCCGGTAGGCACTTCGCAGCACCCACTTTCTTCAGTTCCCTACCGATCAGGAGCCCTACCGATGGATGTGCGAACCGCTGTGCGCAAGGCCATTCAAGAAGCAGCCCAGGCCCCACTCCCGGCGGATGATTCCATCTCGCTCTTCGAGCGCGGAGTCATCGATTCCTTCGGCCTGGTGGACCTCCTGATGGCCTTGGAGCAGGCCTTCAACGTGAAAGTGCCTGATTCGGACCTGATTCCCAGCCGATTCGAAACCGTTGAAAAGATCGTGGCGTATTTCCAGGCCCGAATCTGACCATGGCGCACCTTCTCGGCTTTGGCGCGTACCTTCCTGATGGCGTTCTGGACAATGCCTCATTGGCTGAGGAATTCAGCGTGGATCCTTGCTGGATCCTCCAGGCCTGCGGCATCGAGACCCGGCGGACCGCGGCACCCGGACAATCGGTCGTCGATTTGGCCGAACAAGCCGCCCGGAATTGCTTGGCTGATGCGGGGCTGGCCCCGTCTGATCTAGGTGGAATCATCGTGGGCAGCGGGACGCCGCACCGGCAGTTCCCCGGGATCAGCGCAAGCCTTCAGCAGCGCCTCGGCGCGAATGGAATTCCCGCCTTCGATATCCACCTGGCCAGCGTGGGTGGTTTTTTCGCCATGGCCACTGCGGTGGAGCTTTGCCACCGCTACGGTCCCATCCTGGTGGTCGGCGCCGAGCACATGAGCGGGCTCCTGCTTCGGCAGCCACGCGTCAAGGAGACCGCCATTCTCTTCGGCGATGGTGCGGGCGCTTGCATCGTGGCGCCCGGGGAAGGGTCCATAACCGTGGTGGATATCCGGATGCAATCCGATGGCACCTTTGCTGATGAACTCAGCTTGGAGTTCGGCTCCACACTCGCCATGAACGGACGCACGGTCATTCTTCAAGCCAACCGCAAGTTGCGCCAAAGCCTGCCGGAGCTGCTTGATCGCAATGGCCTGAAGGTCCCTGACGTGGGCCTTTGGCTTTTTCATCAAGCGAATCTGAACCTTTTGAAGCAGATCGGCCAAGCCCTGAAAATTCCCGAGGACCGGATCTATCTCAATCTGGCCCGGTATGGAAACACCTCCTCGGCCTCTCTGCTGATCGCCATCACCGAAGCCAGGGCGGAAGGACGCCTACGCCCAGGTTTCGCCGTGATGGCCGCCTTCGGTGCTGGCATGGGATGGGGGTCGGCTCTTCTTAGGATCAGCTGACCTTGAAGGACATCGGGTTCACCTGAACGATTATGTTCCTCGAATCTTCAGACCTTTCGGATCCATACCGGGTTGTGCACATGCCTGAGACCCTTCTTTTCGCAGGCGGTTGGGGCGGGATTCCGCACCTCCGTTGGGTATTCCACGAATCGAATCCCGCCACTTTCCCGCCACTTCTCTGAAATCAGGGCAAATTCCCAACACTTTCGAACCATCAGGGAGAACGGAGAAGAATGGAGCCCGGAAGCGCAGACACAAGAAAGCCCCTGTGTTTTCAGGGGCTTTGTTGGTGGTCCCGACACGATTCGAACGTGCGACCCTCAGATTCGTAGTCTGATGCTCTATCCAGCTGAGCTACGGGACCATGTTTCCGCTGATCACTGACGCAATGAGCGGGACCCTTGATTTTACTGGAGTCCGGGGCTTTGTCCATCCCATTTGTTCAGGGGGCGCGTGCGCGATTCAGGGCATGCACGGCCTGTGATTTCCATGGCCAGGCGATCCATCAGGGACCGGGCGCTGGTGAGTTTCCCGCCAAGGACCAGACGAAGGTTCGAAAATTTTGGATGGGTCTCAAGGATGGCTTCACGGCTTATTTTGGCAGTGTGCGCCTTGTCGTTGGGTGGTCGCACCAGGGGCCGAACGCCCGATTCCTCCATGCGCACCGGAAGCTGGCGCCATGGAATGGTTGGGATGTTGCGCTCGAGCGCGGTGAACAGTTCTTCGCGCTCGGTGTCCATGATCGGCACGCAGCCGTCCACCACGGCCCGTTCGGTGGTGCCCACCTGCAATAGGCCGTCGCGAGGAATGACGAACAGGATGCGGCCTTCCCCGAGCATCATCGCCCATGGGTGTTCGCACCCACGCTGCAAAAGATCCGGCGCGTCGAACCAGAGATGGATGCCGCTGGAGAGGCGGAGCCGCTTCCAGGCATCACCGAACCACCGAAGCAGGCAGCTGTCATTCCAAGGCCCCAGTGCGAACACCCATTTTTTCGCAGTGATGATGCGCCTGGTGCCATCTCGCAGATCGCGCGAGTGCGCGGCTTTCAAAAGGCCTGGCTGGTCGTCGAAGCCTTCGATTTCATGAAAGTCCAGCCAGGTCGCAGCGCTGGACGCCGCCAGATCCTTCACCAGATCCCGATCCCAGGTCATCAGATCCGCATAGGCGACCGCGCCACGAAAGGGCGTGTTCGCCGAGCGGGGATCCGCTTCGAAAACGTTCGATGGCACCGCGCCTAGTTGCAACGAAGATGGCCATCCGGGGCGATCCCTGCCCCAGGAATCATAGAGCCCGATGCCCACGCGATGGGACAACCCTTCAAAGAACCCACGATGGGGCATCCAGAAGCTCTCCCAGCGCACGCGCCATGGGGCGATGGTGGCCCAGGTGGCGCGCTCCAGCAGGCCCTCGCGCATCTGCCTGATGTCGCCGGTTTGCAGATACCGGATGCCGCCGTGCAGTAATTGCGAGGACCACTGCGACGTGCCGCCGCCCACGGCGCCTTTGTCCACCACCGCGCAGGAAATGCCACGAAGCGTCAGCTCCCGGGCCAGCGCGCAGCCGTGGATGCCCGCTCCGACGATAGCTACCTCCACATCCACCTGAGCCGGGGCCGTGCAGGACGATGTTGGCGTTTCGGGCCAGGCTGGCGGCCTTTGGGGTTCCTCAATCACGTGGCGGACTCCGATGAAGTTGCTGCAGCCGACGTTCAGTAATCAATCTTGGCTCAAATTGGCCAAAACGAGGTAAGGGGGCGGAACGCGGACTAACGAGTGATTCCTGCTACGCCGTTTTCCAGTGCGGCATCGGCAGCCTCCCGTAGACGCTGGCTTAGGATCAGTTCGCCATCGGCCTTCGCTCCACCCGGCGGAAGGTATACGAGGTTGAGCCTGACTGCACGCACCATTCTGCCTTCAGGCGACAAGCACACCATCACGCAAACCGAGCGCATCGGCCCATTCCTGGAGGGATCGGTTAAAGTCATCGAGGGCCGCGGGTACGACGCGGCTGGCAAGGTCGCGTTCAATGCGTTTGGCACCTTCTCCTGCAACCCGGCCAATAAACAATTCACCATGCACTCCTATGCCCATGGCAACGTCGGTGATTTCGTGCTGACACCGAGTGCCGAGGGCTATGTGTGGGATATACCGGCGGGCCCCATGACCATCCGTTGCACCGCGACCATCAAAAATGGCGCATGGCGCGAGGTTGGCGACCGCATCGTGCCAGGCAAGGATCCGGTCCGTTTCTTCGAGATGAACCTCAAACGCATCGATGATATAACTGGGCCGGCTGATGGGGCGATCCCCACCAAGTAGGCGGGCTCTATGCTCGAATTACGCAGAACCTACGGTTGATTCCACCTATCCCACAGGACCACTTGGAGACGCTGGAATGTTCATCGGTCATTTCGCACTCGGATTCGGAGCCAAGAAGGCAGCCCCTGAGCTTTCCCTGGGGACGCTCTTCCTGGCTTAGTACACCGAATCCGCACCGCCATCCACGGGTATCACACAGCCGGTGGTCCAGGCGCTTTCATCACCCAGGAGATGGGCGGCGAGGGCGGCGACTTCGACCTCGAGACCCAGCCGTTTGAGTGGATTCACCTTGGAAAGCCGCGCCAGATCTGCGTTCAAATCTTTTGATGATTTCAGCCGCGCATCCACCATGGCCGTGTGGATGGGACCTAGCGCAATCGCGTTGCAGCGGATTTTCCGGGGCGCCCATTCCAAAGCCAGCACTTTTGCCAGCATGTGAACGCCCGCTTTTGAAATGCTGTAAGCGGCGCTGTCAGGGATGGCGCGAAGCCCGATATTGGAACCCGTGAACACAACACTGGCGCCAGTTTTCAGCTTGGACCCCAGGTGGTGGCAGATCAGCCAGGGCCCCCGAAGATTGGCGGCCATCATCTGATCGAAGGTGGAAATGGGGGACGATTCCACGCTGCCATTCAGGAACTGCCCCGCGTTAAGGAACATGCCATCCAGCTCAGGGCACTGGGCCGCGAAGGCCTCAACGGCTTCATCGTTGGAGTGATCAAGCACCACACGCATGGCATTCGGCAGCGTCTCCTTCAACGCGTCGAACCGGCGCCCCACCAGCACCAGTTCCGCGCCCCGTTCGGCGAACAGCCGCGCCGCCGCACGCCCGATTCCGCTGCCGGCGCCGGTGACCAGGATGCGCTTGCCATCCAGGAGACTCATTTCGCCTCTTTCTCAGGAATGATCACGCTGCTGGGAATGATGACGCCACCGCTGACGGCCCAGGTGAGCGCCTGATCGGGGCGGAGCTGCACCGGACGGACTTTGGAAGCGTCCACCATCACCACGTAACCTGAGGTCGGATTGGGGGCTGTGGCGATGTAGACCGCGATCATGCGTTCGCCACCCTCCATGGCCCAGGAGCAGTCGCGATGGGCCACGAAACCAAGGGTGTAGGAACCTGGGTGGGGCCATTCCACCAGTACAACTTCCTTGAAACCGCCGCCGCCATTGGTGCCCTGGCCGCCCTGTCCACTCTGGATGGCGTTGATGAGCTGCTTGGTGGCACCGTACACGCCCTTCACCACCGGCACACGTAGCATCAGTTCATCCATCCACAACAGCAGTTGCCGGCCCACGAAATTCCCAACCAGAGCGCCCACCAGCATGAGCAGCAGAATCGTGGCGATGGCCGAGAAGAAGGCAAGAGTCCAGTAGCCGGGCTCCGGCAAGCGCAAGGCGGTGTAAATGAGCACCAGCGGCCCTCGGAATATGCCGATAAGGGCACCGAAGATCCAGTTCAGGATCCAGAGGGTCACGACCAGCGGAAGCAATGTGAACAGACCTGCAAGGAGATATCGTCGAATCACCGGATGTTGCCCCCATCACTGCGATGCTCCGCGGGAATGTCTTCGTGTTTGGCGGGTTCATGATTGCCGGTGAGCTTGCCCGTGCCATCGAAAAGGCGCTCACCAACTACGTTCCAGAAATCCTTGAAGTACACAGCAGCGCTCCAGATGGCCAGGATGACCGCGATCCACATCAGGATCATGCCCATGCCCATGATGAAGGCGTAGGGTCGGTTGAGCTGGATGAAGAACTTGAAGATCTCGCGCTTGGTCAACGTGTAAAGGAAAGGATCGAGCTTCGGCCCGAGCATCAGGCATGAAATGGCAGCCACTTGGGCGCCGAGCTTCCACTTGCCCACGGTGCCCGCGGCG
>JANXQX010000126.1 GCA_025353305.1 Holophagaceae bacterium | reverse complement strand
CGTACTCCCGCTCGGCCTGCCCGCCCCAGTGCCAGGTGTCCTCGAAGGCGGTGATCTGCGCGTGGCTTTCGCCGCCCTCCGGCGACTTGAAGAGCAGGTTGTAGTCCCGCTTGGAATTGAAGGGCGGGTCGAGGTACACCAAGTCCACCGATTCGTCCTTGATGGACTCGCGCAGCACGTCCAGGTTGTCGCCGAAGAAAAGCTGGTTCACAAAAGCCCCGGTGTTTCCCTACAGCGTGGCACAAGCCAGGCCATCCACTTCATGGCCTTCTTCGCTGTTAACAAAATAAATCAATAAATAGGGATGAGGGGGTGGAGGTATACCAAAGGTTTGGTATCGGGCTCCATTCAAAAAGAAATAATTCACCGCCAAAAAAGCCACGAGTCCCTTTGTCTCGCGTATCAGCGGAGCCGGTACCGAGAAGAGTCCTGTGGCCGCGGGGATGAACTCGGCCGCCGCCTAGCCATCTGAATTCTCGGGATGAAAGCACCCGGACGCTAAGGCCCCCGCGAAGCGATGTCGGGCTCGAATTCAAATAACCGATGTTTGCTTTTCTTGGCGTCTTCTCGGTATCGGCAGAGCCGATACACGAGACAAAGGGAAATCTGGCGTCTTGGCGGTGAAGTCCTTTTCCCCTAGCGGCTGAACACGAGCCGATCTCAGCTCAGAACCGGTAGCGCACACCGAATTGCAGTTGCCGCTTGGGTCCGTAGCGGAGGGGGGTTCCATAGGGTGGCGTGGTGGAGGCCTGGACATTCTGGACTTGCAGCAGGTTGGAGTGGTTGAAGAAATTGAAGGCGTCCAGGATCAATTCGAGCCTCGATCCATTGAACAGGAAGATCCGCGACGCACGCAGATCGACCGTGGCCGTGGAAGGCGTGGTCTCCGAATTGCGGCCGATTCCAGGTGGCCGGTCCGAGGTGCCATCCCCGTCATAATTGGCGTCGTATCCCAACAATTGCGTGTAGGGCCGCCCCGAAGCCCAATGCAGGATGCCGCTGAAAGTCCAATCCCGTCGTAGCAGCGACCCTTCGTGTCCCGTGGTCCACACCGAAGCGACCGAAAGGCGGTGGACCTGATTCTGCAGGCTCTGACCCCATTCAGTGGAAGGATCAAAGGTGTTCTGCGGCGTGAAATCCGAAGTCCAGTCGGTGAAGTTATCCCTGGCTTGCGAATGGGTGTAGCTCGCGTTGAGCTGGAAGCGTTCATTCTGTTTCCAGGTCCAGCTGAGGCTCTGCCCGTCGTAGTCGGCATTGCCGCTGCCATCCACCCGGTTGAGTGTGCTGTAGCGAAGGTCCGGCCGCCGCAGCACCTGCTGGCCGGTGGCGGCATTCGAGTAGAACTGGAATGCGTTCACATCACGTACATTCATGAAGCCCTTCGCCTTCGAATGCACCAACTCCAGCGCGAAATGATGGGCTGGGGCAGGGTTCCATTCAACGCCAAGGTTTTCCTGCCACATGGTGGGGAAGGCGACCTCGCCAGGAATGACGAACGTGGTCGGGCCCGGAGGCAGTGAGGTGTAGCGGTGGTCCTGGGCCACGCCATCCGCATTGGCCCATGTGGGCAGCGGGCCCACCATGACGGGATCCCGCAGCGTCCTGACCACGGTCTGGACGTCGCGGCCATTGAAGAGCCGGATGCCATAGAAAGGCCCGAGATTGGTGGGACCGCCGAAGCGTCCCGCACCCCCGAATAGCCGCAACGCCGGCCGCGCCTGCCAGCTGAACGAGAGCCGGGGATGGACAAGGTTTGCGCTCCAGTCCCGCTGGATGCGAAAATTCGCCGGGTAGTCATAGACACCCGCGGGCAGCTGCGTGGGGCCGAGCACAGGATCGACGGTTGAAGGCGAGTGCTGGATGGCGTCATAGTCCGCCGTATTCGGGAAAGGTGGTAGCGATTCCCGCTCGAAGCGCAGGCCCATTTTCAGGAGAAAGGCCGGATGCAGCTGCCAGTCATCCTGGATGAAAGCCGCCTCGCTCTTGGCGGTGAAACGGGCGTGGGGATTGCCATAGCTCTGCACGAAGGCCACTGGAATTCCGGTCCCACCAAAGGGGCTGGGCGCGGCAAAGGCCATCAATGAACTGGAAATCCCGATCTCGGGGATGGCCTGAAACCGGTAGACACCCGCGAAATTCTGGGCCACGGTGGCATCGTTGTCTGAGTGCAGGAGATCGATGCCGCCCTTGAAGGTGTGGTTGCCCCGCACGGTGGTCAGGGTGTCCGCCAGTTGGATGTAGCGGACGTGCGACTGCTGGTCCGCCAGCCGCTGCGTGCCGAAAATCGCGGTGCCGAGTATCTCGACATAGACGCCGTGGCTCGGATCGAGGTGGTCCATGCGGTCGTCCCGGTCCGCCACCATCAGGCGGAAATCGTTGAACCATGCCGAGCCCACCCACTGGTTGGCGAGCGTGAAGGTCTGGTCATGGGTGCTGCGGGATCCGCCGGCGGATTTCGCCGTGAGACCGCCCCATGGAATCGCGTTTTCATCTTTCTGCTGCCCGAACAGGGCGCGGAAAGTCCAGCGGCTCGATGGGCTCTGCACCCAGTCCAGGCGCAGGAAGCCTGAAGTGTCGCCTTCCTCGAAAGGCAGCTCGCCGGTCTGCACCTGGAAGCCTGCTGCGCCGATGAGCGCGACCGCAACGGGATCGATGGTGACCACGTTGTGATCGGTCTTTTGCAGCCTTTCCACGGCCACGAAGTAGAACAGCTTGTCCTTGATGATCGGCCCTCCCGCCGAAGCGCCGTATTGGCTCAGGCGATAGTCCTTCGCGTCCGTGCCCAACGGTGATTTGGCGTCGAGATATCCGGGCCGGTGGAAGAAGAAGGCCGATCCCCTGAATTCATTGGTGCCCTGCTTGGTGATGGTGTTCACGATGCCGCCCAGCGCCCTGCCGAATTCCGCCGAAAGGCCGCCGCTGATGACCTGGAATTCCTGCACCGCCTCCTGGCTGATGCTGGCCCGCAGCGCGCCTCCGCCCAGGTCGTTGTTGTCCAAGCCATCCAGCAGGAAATTATTCTGGCGCGGCGTCATGCCCGCAAAACTGAGGCCGGAATTCGGGCTGCCATTGCCTGTCGGCAGATTGCCCACGGCGGCGAAGGGGTTGGTCAGGCTGAAATCAACGAAATTGCGGCGGTTGATCGGAAGATCGGAAATAAAGGTTTCATCCACCACACTGGCAATCTGGGTGCGCTCAGATTCCTTCGTGGTCTCCTCCACCAGCACCACGCGCTCATCCACCATGTCATCGGCCGCCAGCACCAGATCCAGCGTATCGGTGGTGCCGATTTGCAGTGTGACGAGCCGCAGCCTTGGCTGCTTCCCGGTCGCCGTGGCCTGGACCTTGTAGGTTCCTGCCGGAAGCAGGCGGAAACGGCATTGCCCGTCCGGGCCGCTGCTCCCGTTCCAGGCGTCGCCGATGTCCTCCTTCAGGATGGAAATCTTCACACCCGCCAAAGGCCGGCCACCGGCGTCATGCACCATGACTTTCAGGTCCGCCGTGGTCACGCCGGTGCTTTGGGCTGCCAGCGCCAACGGGAGCGCGCCCAGAAAGAGCCCAAGCTGAACAGCACTAAACGTCGAAAGGCGCACGAACACTCCAAGCGGAGATGCACATATGTTTCTTATTAAGGTGTTGTATCACGATTCAAGCCGCTAAACGGTTTCCCCGGCCACAAACCCCGTGCTGAAGGCGGCCTGCAGGTTGTATCCCCCCACGGGACCGTCAACGTCCAGGAGTTCCCCGCACACCAGCAGGTTATCCCAGTCTTTCACCCGCATCGTGTGGGGGTCGACGGCCGAACGCACAACACCACCCGCCGCAACCTCACCGCGATCGAGCGCCACCATGCCAGGCGTACCCAGCGGAAAGGCACCGACCCAGGCCACCAGCCTGGCCCTTGTGCTCTTGGGGAGATCCTTCAGCCGCATATCGCCGAGCCCATCCAGGCGCCACAGCGACTCGGCCACACGCTCTGGAACCCAGCGATGAAGCCAGTTTCGGGCGGACAGGTGGGGATTCGATACCTGCTCGTGGCGGAGTTCCGCATCCAATTCCGCTTCGCTGAGGCCAGCGAAGTCGTAGACGAGCCAAGCCCGGCCCTGGCGCCGGGCGATTTCGGCCTGGCCGCTCAATTCCAATGCGGCGGGGCCGCTGATGCCGTGCTTGGTGAAGATGATGTCATCGGAAAAACCGCCGATCCTTCGGCCACCCTCTCCCTCCAGCAGTTTCAAGGTTCCCTTCCTGAAGGCCACGCCCTCCCAAGCTGGATGGGGTGCTTTGAGCGGGATCGGCGCCAATGCGGGTGCCCAGGGAAGGGTCGGCACACCCAGGTTCTCCAGCCATCCCGCCACCTCGCCCCGCGTTCCGGTCTCGGGATAGCTCGCTCCACCCGTAGCCAGGATGAAGGCGTCCGCCCGCAATCTGGTTCCATCCTCAAGAATGAGGGATTCCAGCCGGGGTGCCCTTCCCTCCAGGCCCACCACACGGGCCGCCGTCCTTACCTGCGCTCCGGCCCTTTGCATCACGCTCTGAAAAGCCGCCACCACGGCTGCGGCGCTTCCGGGCCGATCCAGCGGAAAGACGCGGCCGTTCTCCCGCACATAGGTTTCCACACCTTCGCGATGCAGGAGTTCGACCACATCCGCATTGCTGAAGCAATGGAAGGAAGGCCTGAGAAAACGGGCCTGGTCCTTGGAAAAGCCGGCAAGCACGGCCTTCACGGGCCCATCGTGGGTGATATTGCATTTCCCGCCGCCACTGATGCGCAGCTTCACGCCAAGTTTCGGGTTGGCCTCCAGCAGCGTCACACGATGGCCCTTCAAGGCAGCCCGCCACGCGGCCACCATGCCCGCCGCGCCCCCTCCCACCACGATGATTGCAGCCATGGCTCAACTATCGCAGGAAGGCGATCGCTGCACGTGCCGTGGCCAACAAGATGGTGGGGCCCGCGAACGAGCGGCACGTCGGCTGAAACTGCAATTTGAGGCCTGGTGGTGTTGACCCATTTGAAGGCTCGATGGAGACTGAGCACTCAACAGGTGGACATTTGAAACTGATTCTGACGGGAGCCGTCATACCTTCGTCGCCGGTCATCCGGTCAGATCGCGTGGCGCGATTATTGGATTACCGCACATCGCTGCACCTGTGGCTCGAGTCAGGCCTTTTCAATGACATCGAGTACATCGATGGCAGCGGGACTTCAATCCTCGATGCCACGCTTGAAAGCCTAGCCCACCACCAAGGCATACGGCTCTCGGAGACCCTCCTGGACGTGTCGGCGACCGCCAGACGGTTTGGGAAGGGCCGAGCTGAGGCATTATTGCTGCGCGATGCGATTGAGCGGACCGAGGGAACCTTCTTCAAGGCGACCGGACGACTTTTTGTGATCAATGCTGACCGGCTGGTGAGCGAAGTTGAACGGGGGAAATGCGCCTTCTTCATGGATTACGGCATAGCCGACACCCGATTTTTTGGAGTTGATCCGGACTGGTTCCGATGCAACTTGGATCCAGTGGCCGAGGAAATCGACGATGCGAGTCCAGCGACTTATATCGAGGCGGTCTATGGGCGTATCCAGGGCTGGGAAAGATTTTCAGAGAAACCCCGCTACCACGGCGTGAATGCTACGACAGGCCAATTGCTTTAGAGCAGACCGCGCTAGTTTGAACGTTCATATCAAGAAAGGGCTGCGCCATTGCGCTCTTCACCCCTTTTGCCGGCTCCAGCGGCGGAACAACCAGATGGCCACGATCCCTTCCAGGAGCAGGCCGAAAACGCCCTCCCCGTTGAAGATCCAGACCTTGCCGCCAAAAAGGCCTGGATTACCCCTGTAGACATCCCCCAGCAGCACCGGATTCCAGAGGTTCCAGCTCAGGTGCAAGACCGCGCAGGGCCATACGGACCTGGTCCATACATAGAAAGCTGCGAAGACCACCGCGGCCATGGCGATGGAAAGGAGGAAAGTGATGTTCTGAAGGGCGTGGCCCCGCTGGGTGCTTGAAAAAATCACCGGCAAATGAAAGGCCGCCCACACCGGCATGGTGATCAGCGCTGCGGTGATGGGACGGTCCTGCCAGCGCCGCACGAGGTAGCCCCGCCAGCCCAGCTCCTCGCCAAGTTCGCCGGGGACTCCATGAAAAAGAAAGGTCGGGATCCAAAGCACCGCGCAGAAGCCATGGTGCAGCCATCGCCATTTCTCAGGCAGCTTGGCCTTGATGCGATCAGGCCAGTTCCAGCGGTAGGCCCCCGCCACCAGCAGCCAGGGAAGGAGCATGACCAAGGTGATGAGGACGAAAGCGGGCAGGACCTTGAGCCCATGCAGTGGACCCACCTTCAGTAGTTCCGGTTGAAAGATGATGAAATCCGGCTGGTTCAGCCCGAAACGGATGCCATAGGCAAGGGCCACGGCGACGAAGGCGATGGCGATGGGATAGACGATGGCCGAGAACCAGTGCTTCCATTCGGTAAAGGCCAGGCCCACCGCCCGGGGCGGCTCCCGCCGGAAGAGCCAGGCGCAGCCGAAGCCCACCAGCCCCGGCACGCACATGAGGATGCGGATGAGGATGAAACGCTTTTCGTTCTGCAGCCAAAGGGCGCCAACCCCCCAGCTGATGAGCAGGGCGAGCCCGATGAACCAGACGGTCTCGCGGCGGCGATCGGGCATGGGGGCCTCGAAGATTGCGTCCAGCCTAACCTATGATTCTCGCGCGTGCGGTTGAGTCCGAAGCTAGGGCACGGGAGAGGTATTCACAATCCGAATTGGCGAAGGTGATGGTCCGTATGCCGGAAGGCCCACACGCGCCAGTCGTCGGCGGTAAGCGTTCCGAACACGGCGTGGTTGGGGGGCCAGGCTTCCGGGGGCGCAGCGACGAGGGCGCGAAGGGTTTCCAGTGCGCGTTGACGATCCGCCTCGAAGGCCTTGGGTTTCGTACCCTCCTTCCGCTGATCGATGCGGGCTGGGGACTTGAAGCCCTTGGGCCAGCGGAAGGGGGAGTAGAGGGCGATCCACTTCATCACGGGGCGCCGCCGGGGGGCAGGCCGTTTGCCATTGGGATCCATCACGGACGTGTTGGCATCCGCCAGATGGCAGACCATCTCGCCTGCCGTCATGGTTCCCCAGCGGCGGAGGGTTTCGGGCTGCAAAGCCTCCAGGCGGGCTAGCAATCGGGCGAAGGTGGCGGGATGAGCGATAGTGGACATGAAGTTAGGATGCCACCCGGGGGACTCTTGTTCCAACTCACCTATTCGCGCTCGGGAAGCATCACCTTCACCGGAGGGCGACGATCACGAAGAGTTGTGCGAGAACGACGCGGAGGAGCATCGTCAGCGGGTAAACGGTGGCATAGGCCACCGATGGGGCATCGTTCTTGAAAGTCTCGGTAGCGTAGGCGAGGGCCGGCGGGTCGGTCATGCTCCCCGCAAGCAGGCCGCAGATCGTAACGTAGTCGAGTTTATGAACCGCCCTGGCCACGATCCCGACGAGAACGAGCGGGATGATTGTGATCAGTGCGGCCATCCCCACCCAGGCGAGCCCCTGATGGGAGAACAGGATCGGGAACAGCCTCTCGCCAGCCTTCAGACCGACGCAGGCGAGGAACAGGCAGATCCCGAACTCCCGCAAGAGCGACTTGGCGGCGTTCGGCATGTAGACGATGAACGGCCCCACCTTGCCGATCCGCGACAACAGGATGGCCACCACCAGCGGCCCGCCCGCCAGGCCGAGCTTCACCGCCGCCGGCATCCCGAGGATCGAGATGGGCCAGGTTCCGAGGATCACCCCGAGGGCGATCCCGATGAAGATCGGAATCATCTGGGGCTTCTCGAGATCCCGGACCGAGTCGCCCAGTTCATGCGAAGCCTGCGCGAGGGCCTGCTCTTCGCCCACCGCCATCAACCGGTCGCCGAACTGGATCCGGAGCCCCTTCGTCGGCGAAAACTCGACCCCTGAACGGATGACCCGCGTGATGATGACCCCATATTTCTCATCCAGCTCAAGCTCGTCGATCTCCTTCCCCACTGCCTCCTTCGTCGTCACGGTGATCGGGCGGAAAGAGATCCGGCTGGGCAGAGCTGGCAGTTCAAGGTCGCTTACTTTTCCGATGATGACGCGGAACCCTTCAAGCCTCGCCTCGGTTCCCACCGCGTGGAGAATATCCCCCGATTGGATCGTGGTCTCAGGGGTGGCCACCTGCTGCCTGCCCTCCCGGTAGACTCGCGTGACGACAACGCCAGTGCCCGCCAGCTCCACAAGCCGGTCGATCTTCAGCCCGGCTAGATTGGGATTGGTCACCTCGAAGTTGCGCGTCAGGATCGGCTTGATGAGCCGCGTCCTCTGACGCTCGAACTCCTCCGCCTCCTTGTCCGGGTCGATCCGGAAGAGACGCTTGACCAGGTGCATCGTCAGGATGATCCCGATGATCCCCAACGGGTAGGCCACCGCGTAGCCGACGCCAAGGAGCGCAGGGGCGTCATCCACCACGGGCTTCAGGTCCTTGAAGGCCTGCTGCGCAGCGCCAAGGCTGGGGGTGTTCGTCACGGCTCCCGACAGGAGACCCAGAGCCACCGGCAGACTCGCGCCACCAAAGACCACGATCAGTACGGTGATTCCTGTTCCCCCAAGGACGATCGCTGCGGCAAGGAGGTTGAGCGTCAGTCCCTGCGCCCGAAGCGAAGAAACGATCCCGGGACCCACTTGCAGACCGATGGCATAGACAAAGAGGACAAGCCCGAACTCCCGGGTGAATTCGATGATCTCGGAATTGACCTTGAGGCCGAGGTGCCCTGCCAGCAGCCCGGCGAAGAGCACGCCCCCGACGCTGAGGCTCACCTTGCGGATGCGGACGTTGCCCAGGGATAGTCCCGCGCTGATCACCAGGCTGAGGATGAGCAGCCCCTGGGCGACAGAGCCATCCTTGAAGAGTGCTACGAGCCAGTCCATCGTTCTCCTTCCGAACCTTCACGAAGGCGAGAGCGCAATGTCTGATGATAATCCTCACCCGGAAACCGGTGGTTCCAATCCTTCACCGGCCGCTTTGAAAACTGGACTTCATTTCGCGGAAGACCTTGATCTGGTGCGTCGCCGAGGGTTTGGAGCCTTCGAATCATCTGCGGCGAAAGTGACCGGTGTCACCCATGAAAATCAATGTCGTCATCCGGTGTTCGATCAGGCCCCGCATCACCTCAGAGGCGATTCGAGTCTTAGGGGAAGGCCCACACGCTAACCGCTGACGACCCTGTTCCGGCCGGCGCGCTTGGCCTGGTAAAGGGCGGAGTCGGCTCGTGCCAACAGCTCATCGGCGGTCTCGTCGCGGCTCCACTCTGCGACGCCGGCGGAGAGTGTCGCCTGCACGGTGGTGGTCCCGGCCGGCACCGAAACGGCACCGAAGCTATCCCGCCAGCCCTCGGCGCAGGCAACGCCGTCCTTGAGCGCCGCGGCCAGCATCACGACCGCGAACTCCTCGCCCCCGTAGCGGCAGGCCACGTCGTACACCCGCGATTGCGTGCGCAGAATGCCGCCTAGCTCGGCGATCATCCTATCGCCGATGGTGTGGCCGTGCTTGTCATTGACGCGCTTGAAATGGTCGATATCGATCATCACCAGGGTCACGCTCGTCCGGTCGCGCGTCGCCTTCGCCAGCTCCCGCGGCAGCGTCTCGTCGAGGTAGCGCCGGTTGAAAAGCCCCGACAGCGAATCACGGACGGCCAGCTCGCGCAGCTGGGCGTGCAGCGCCTCGACTTCAGTGACGCGCCTGGCCAGCTCGTCACGGGTCTCCCGCAGCAGGTTCTCGGCCCGCACCCGCTCGGTCACATCCTGCTTGATGGCGATGAAATGGGTGATGGCTCCCGCCCGGTCGTGCACCGGGGCGATGGTCTGCTCCTCGTGATACTCGGAACCATCCTTGTGGCGGTTGATGATCGCACCTTGCCAGATGGCACCCGACCGCACCGTGGTCCAGAGCTCGTCGTAGAAGCTCTTATCGTGGCGACCAGATTTCAGCAGGTTGGGACGGTTGCCGATGAGTTCGCTGGCGGCGTATCCGGTCATGTGGCACGCGGCCGGATTCACCCAGGTGATCACCCCATCCTGGTCCGTGATCACCACACCGCTGGGCGGCGGCGTCGACGGCCACGGACAGCAGGGCCAGCTTTTGAAGCTCGGCGCGATACGCGCGCATGTCGCGCATCGCGATGACCACATGGGGCGCGCCCTCGATCGTCACGGAATTGAGCACGATATCGACGGGGATCTCCTCGGAGGACCGATGCAGTGCGAACAGCTCCAACCCGGCGCCCATCGGTCGTCGCGAGGGGGTTGCCATGAACTGGCTACGCAGGGCAGCGTGGCCCCCGAAGCGCCCAGGCACCAGCCGCTCGACCAGCTCGCCCCGGAGTTCGCCCGGAGACCAACCCAGGAGTTCCCCGCAATTGCTGTTGGCGTAGGTGATTCTTCCCCTGGAATCGACGATCAGCACCGCATCCGGGTCAAGGTCCAGTTTTGCATGCTCGCCAATGTCGCTAGTCACCTTTTTTCATCCGACGGGATTCCTGGTTCTGGCTTTGTTTTGGGCTGGGCATCTGCCTGATCAAAGCACCCGGAATCGCGCGCTTTTTTATATGGTACTGACCTTCCCGTTTCTGAACCGCCCGTTTGGTATCAGGTTCTGCCGGTCCAGGTTCAGCCTCCCAGCGTCATCAGGTGCGCTTCCAGCCGCGCCAAGCCATCGGCCACCGTGACCTGCGGCGCGTAGTCCAGGTCCCGGCGTGCCGCGGAGATGTCGTACCAGTGGGCCGTGGCGAGTTGCCGGGCCAGGAAGCGCGTCATGATCGGTTCTTCGGTGCGCCTTAGAATCCGCCAGAGGATTTCCATAACGGCGCCCACGGCGTAGGCGGCTCGCGGCGATATGGATTTCCCGCAGGGTGGCAATCCCCCGGCCTTCAAGATGCCATTGATGAGCTCCCGCTGGGGCATGGGTTCGCCCTGGGTGATGAAATAGGCCTTCCCGGCGCAGGGAGAACCGGGCGCCAGCCGATCCAGGGCCAGCAGATGCGCCTGGGCCGCATTGTCGATGTAGACCGAATCGACGAGCTTCGCGCCGCCACCCACCAGGCGCAGGCGCCCTGCCCTGGCCCGGGACAGGATGCGCGCCACGAGCTGCGGATCGCCGGGACCCCAGATCAGATGCGGGCGCAGTGCCACCGTAGCAAGTTCCGGCCCGTTGGCCGCCAGCACCGTGCCTTCGGCTTCGGCCTTGGTGGCGGGATAGGCCGAATCGAAATGGGCGGCCACCGGCGCGCTTTCATCCACGCCCTCCACATCGCCGCCCGAATGGATGACTGAAGGTGTGCTGGTGTATACGAGGCGCCGGATTTTATGCTTGCCGCAGGCTTCGATGACGTTTCGCGTGCCGAGGACGTTGGCACGGTAATAGTCCGCATAGGCACCCCAAACACCTGCCTTGGCGCCGATATGGATGACCGCATCGCAGCCCTCCGCCGCGGAAAAAACGGATTCTGCCTCCGCGAGGTCCCCTCGCACGACTTCCGCGCCCAGTTCCCGCAGCGCGGGCGCTGCGCTGCGCTGCAGGGAGCGCACCGGCTCGCCCCGGGCGAGCAGCTGCCGGACCACGGCGCCCCCAAGGAAGCCGCCGCCGCCGGTGACCAGGATCATGAGACCTTGCCCTGGACCCAGACTGTCAATTTCTCGCGGCCGATCTTGGCGTTGTGGCGGATGTCCACCGGAAAGCCCGGGTGCACCATGAAATGCGTGATGCCGCGGGTGTGGGCGAAGTTGGCGCCCATGGCCTTGAGCGCCTCGAAGAGATCCTGGTCCCGCAGATTAGAATCCGCGCTGCTGTCGGGGTCCCGCTCGATGAGCAGCACCGGCACCTTCATGCCGCCGATGAGCGCGCCCACCAAGGCGGTGCGGAACACCGCCACGTGGGTGTTGAAGATTTCCTCCACCGGAGCCGAGAAGAGCGTGATGTCGCTCAGCTCCACGCGGTGGGACTTGCGCCCGCAGAACCAGAGCCGGCCCTCCGCGTCGAAGTAGCCCACGTCGCCCATGCGGTGCACGATTTCGCCCTCGCGCCGGATCTTCGCCAGGTGCGTGGCCTCGGGCCGCCCGTAGTAGCTGGCGGTGACCGTGGGGCCCGACACGGCGATCTCGCCCACTTTGCCCACGGGCATCTCCCTGGCCTGGGACCAGTCTTCCAGCGGCTCGTCGGTGATCTCGATGATGCGCACGTCGTTGGGCGCCACCACCCGGCCCACGCAAACGCCCGCCCCCCGGTCGGTCAACTCGCGTGTCTCGCGGAGGATGTCGCGGCTGCTGATGCTGGTGACGGGCAGCACTTCCGTGGCGCCGTAGGGAGTATGGATCTCCGCGTCCGGTGAAAGCATCTGGTGCATGCGCTCCAACGTGGTGGCCTGTACCGGCGCGCCGGCGGTGAGGATGCGCCGCACGGTGGGCCATTTCACGCCATGCTTCACGCCATGACGCCCCACGGTGGCGAGCAGCGCGGGCGAGGCGAACACGTTCGTCACGCCCCAATCCTCGATGGCCGCGCGGATCTTCTCTGGATCGACCTGGGCAGGACGTGTGAAGTCCATGTCCGGCACCACGGTGGTCATGCCCAGGGCGGGATCGAAAAGCGCGAAGAGCGGGAAGGTGGGCAGATCGATCTCGCCCGGCTGGATTCCGTAGGTGTCGCGGATCAGGTCCACCTGCGCCATGAAATGCCCGTGGGTGTAGACCACGCCCTTGGCGATGCCTGTGCTGCCGCTGGTGAACAGGATGGCAGCGGTCTCGTCGGCCCCTGTGTCCTCCAGCAGGGGTCCTTCACCCATTCCCACGGGCGCGACCTTGGCCAGGGTCTTGCCGCCCCAGAACCACCGCGAGCCCACGGTCACGTTGTGGCGGATGCTGCCGCGGCCCCAACCCAGCAGGACTCTGGCGGCGTGGGCGGTGGGAATGCCGATGAAAGCCTCGGGTTCCACTTCCCGCAGGCAGGTCTTGAGTTGGCTAACGCCCAGGCCGGGATCGATCATCACCGGCACGATCCCCGCCTTGAACAGGGCGAAGGTCAGCGCGAAGAATTCGAGGCTCGGCTTCACCATCAGCACCGTGCGCATGCCCCGCTGGAGGCCGTGCCGGCGCAACCCCAAGGCGATCTCATCGCTGCGCTGATCCAGCTGGTGATAGGTCAGATGCGTGTAGGTGCGCTTGCCCTTCGAATCCACGCCGCCGGGAAACACCACCGCCAGCGTGTCGGGCTGCTGGCGGGCCATGCGGGGCAGCCAGGAGGCGATGTTGCAGGAATTCAAAGCTTGAGATCCGGGAGGGGAATCAGTCATGAGCGGGCCAGATCAAGGGTGGCTGGATCCAATGAAATTCGCAATAAGGGGGATCACCTCATCGGCGGCGTCCTCCAGCACGTAGTGCCCGGCGTCGGCCAGGTAGCGTAGCTTGGCCGCTGGCAGCGTCTCGCGCCACTGGGCCAGGAAATCTTGATCGAACACGAAATCCTTGCCCCCCCACACGATGAGCGCGGGTGTGGTCTTGAACAGCTCCAGATTGCCCGCCACATGATGCACCAGCGCGTAGGCTGGATCGGCCATATGCAGCGGGATGTCCTGCACGAAGCGGAGGGTGGCGATGCGGTTCGCCCAGGAATCGTAAGGTGCGCGATAGGCGGCCGAGACTTTCGCCGGCATCCGGTGGCGGGTGCACCCCACCCGCGCCGCTCCCCACGCGAAAGCATTGAAGCCGCGCACCAATAGGACGCCCAATGGCGCGCGGGCCAGTTTCAGGAGCCAGGGCAGTTGCTTTCCTGCGGGCAGCGGAAAGGCCGCGGTGTTCAGGATCACCAGCCGGGCGACCTGCTCGGGATGCCGGATGGCCCAGCCCATGCCGATCATGCCACCCCAATCGTGGACCACCAGGGTCAGCGGTTCCCGCAAATCGAGTGAGGCCACCAGCGCTTCCAGGTCGTCGATGCGCTGGGCCAGGGTGTAGGCGTAGGCTTCGCCGCCCGGCTTGTCCGACAGGCCCATGCCGATGTGGTCAGGCACGATGCAGCGGTGGGTTCCGCGCAGGGCGAGCACGAGATTGCGGTAGTAGAAGGACCAGGATGGATTGCCGTGCACCATGAGCACCGGCGGGCCGCTCCCCTCATCCAGAAAATGCATCCGCAGGCCTGCGCCGCGATCGAAAAGATGGGGGTCGAAGGGATACAGCGCCGGGTCGAAGAGCCCTACCACAAAGTCACCAGACGACTTCGGCCATGCTGCAGTTCAATCCCGACCCGATGCCCATGAGCGCCACGCGGTGGCCCTTGCTCAGGCGGCCGGATTCCGCGGCCTTGGACAGGACGATGGGCACCGACGCGGGCCCGATATTGCCGAACTCCGGGAAGATGGCCATGACTTTTTTCTGGTCCAGGCCCAGGGTCTGGCAAAGGAGCGAGGTGTGCGTGCCGCTGACCTGGTGCAGCACGAATTCGTCGACGTTATCCCCATCCCAGCCGAAGGCTGATTTGGCCTCGGCATAGGTCTCAGTGGCGAGCCCGAGGCCGGCGATGAGCAGGGCCTTGGCATCGGTGCGCATCTCGTCCACCTGCCCCTTGCAGAGGCCGCTGTGCTGCGTGGCGGCTCGGTTGACCACGCCCAGGAAGCGATGGCCGTCCGGTGCCAGGTCCGAGCGGGACATCACCATGGCCGCGGCGCCGGAACCCAATGTGAGCGTGGCGAACTGGCTGCGGAATTCCTCCTCCGTGGTCTCTGGATCCAGAAGCCGCTCGATGGTGGCTTCCTGAACAAACCGTGCGGTCTCGCCGTTGACGATGAGGCCGTAGTCGATCTGGCCCCGTTCGATCATATTGCCCACGACCTGCATGGCGCTCATGAAGGCCAGGCAAGCGTTCCCGAGATCAAAGTTCATGCAGTCCGCAGGCAGCCCCAAGCGATTGTGCACGAGGCAGGCCGTGGAGGGCTCGATGTAGTCCCGGCAGACCGAGGTATTCACCACGATGCCGATGCGGGAGCGGTCGACTCCGGAAAGTTCAAGGGCCTTTTCCGCCGCCAGGGCGGCCACTTCGCTTGGTTGCACGCCAGGATCCCAGTAGCGGCGCGCAATGATGCCCGAGGCGCTCTCCAGCAAGTCGGGCCGCATCCCCAGGCGCTCCAGGGTGGGCGCGAGGCGGGCGCACATGTCGGCAGAGGTCACCCGGTGGGGGGCGTCCACATGGCTGAGGCTGAGGATCGAGACATTCTTGAATTGCATGGGCCGTCCGGGGCAGGGAACCGGTTGTCTACATGCGAGGTCCGGATTCGTTGAGTTGCAGTCGGTGGAGCGGTTCAGGTGGGTTTAAATCGCCAGTGCTCGCAAAAGGGGGCAGGTCAAGGACTGCGCACCTGTCCCTCCAGTCTACCGGACATGGACCCCGCGTCATCGATCACACTTGAAACCGCCGCCAGGACTTTCAAGGTACTTTTCCTTGAGGTCCTTACCGGAGCCAGCATGAACATTCCCGAGCCCTACCGCCGCTTCTACCGCACCCATCTGCGCTATGCCATGACCATGCTGCTCTTCGGCCTGCTGGCGGGAATCGCCTTCCAGGAATCCACCCGCAAGCTGCCCCTCAGCGCCACCGTGCCGGCGGGGATGCACCTGGAGTCGATCCTGGCCCTGGCCCTCGTTCATGGCCACGTGATCCTGATCGGCGTACTGCTGCCGCTGGCCGCCATCTGGGCTCTGCATATCGGGTTGATCCTGGGCGCCGCACCGCTCTCTTCGCGCTCGCTGAAATGGGCCACACGCCTCTACATCCCTGGCTCCGCGGTGAGCGTCCTGCTCATGCTGTGGAGGGGCTATCACTTCGTGCTGGGCGTGCGGGGCGGCACGCTGGACCTGGGTGCGCTCAGCCACAGCTTCCTATTCGGGAATCAGGGACTGCGCGCCGCCCTTTACGGCACTTCCCACACGGCCATGGCGGTGGGTCTCGGAATCCTCGGAGTGTGCCTCTGGCGCAGCCTGGAGGCGGGGACTGCCGATGAAGCCTGAATGCTAAGGTCAGAAGTCCTCGGCTGGGGTAGTCGTGAACTCAGAAGATGCGTTACGCTTCGATCCTGGATGGAGCCAATCCACCGGTATCCTTGAGCCATTCTTATTTCCCTGCACAGCGGGGAACCGTGCAGTGAGGAACACGTGCCCAAGCACATCCTGATCGTGGATGACGACCCCATTGTCATCAAGGTCCTCACCCGGCTCCTGCTGGGCCATGGCTACCTGGTGCTCGCGGCCGCCAATGGGGAAGATCTGATGGCGAAACTGTCCGCCTTTCGGCCCGATGCGATTCTGATGGACGTGCTGATGCCGGGCCAGGACGGGGTCCAGCTCGCAGACCGGCTCGGCCGGTTACATGGCACGGCAACCACACCGATCGTCTTTCTCAGCGCCCTGATCACTCCTGACCAACCCCAGGATTCTCCATCCAATCCCTACCACCACTACCTTGGCAAAGCTTTCGAGCCCGAGGCGCTGCTGGAACTGCTCAAACGAATCGGCGTCTAGCCGGGGCATTTCCAGACAACGGCAACGACGCTTTTTGCAGGCACTGTGCCTTTTGGCAAAAAGTCCTCACCGTCCAGCGCTGCCGGTACCTGAAGGAATTATGTTGTTGTCGGACATGACGACATAGGGGTCTCCGATGGCGATCCGAACTCTTTTCCACGCGCCCGCGTGCCTGCTTCTCACCGCTGCCCTGACCTTGGGGGCCACTGCGCCCAACAGCGAGAAGAAAGCCCCTCCGGCGAAGTACGACATCACCGGCCACATCGCGGATATTTCAGCAGCCTACCGCGCGAAACTCACGCTGTCGGGAAACCACAAGCCGACCCGTTCCATCACAGCCCAGGCCGATGGGAGCTATGCCTTCCGGGATGTCCCGCCGGGCAGCTACACGCTCCGCCCCTCCCATGCGAAGTTCACCTTCTCGCCTTCATTCCACGCAGTGGCCATCACGAACCACGATGTGCCGAACGTGACCTTCACCGCCCACATGATCGGAGCGAAGAAGAAGTAGTCACTTGCCCTTGGCTCGCACCTTGGCAAGATCCTCGCGCAAGGCTTTGGCGCCGCTGGCCATGAAGTTGCTGGACTACCTGGAATCGGGGGTGAAGATTGGTGAGGCGGGAATCCCGCTGCCGGGAATGAAAGATGAAACGAATGGATGAAACGAATGGATGAATGCGAACGGAAAACCACTCGTCTTCAGCGGACCGGCTGTGGCGTCCTGAGGGGCCTGCGGACCTCCGCTCTGCTGTTCATGGCCCTCCTGCTGCCCATGGCCTGCAAGAGCGGTGGAAGCGCACCGGCGGCAGATCAGCCGCCACCCTCCCTGGAAGTAGGCGACGCCCTGCGCGCCACCGCAGGTGTTTCAGGCGTCATGGAGGGGCCGAGCACCATCAGCGGGACGCGCTTTTTCCGCTTCACGCTCTCCCAACCGGTAGACCACAACGCTGTCGGCGGCGCCACCTTCCAGCAGGTGGTCACCCTGCTCTACCGTTCGCCTTCGGCGCCCGTGGTGCTTGCGACGACGGGATACGGCATTTCCCTGGCGCCGGGGCAAGGCGAGCCCACCCGCATTCTCTCTGCCAACCAGATCACGATGGAACATCGGTTCTTCAATACCTCCACACCCTCGCCAATGGACTGGTCTAAGCTCTCCATCGAGCAATCCGCAGCTGACGAGCACGGAGTGGTCACAGCCCTCAAGCCGCTCTTCAGCGGCAAGTGGCTCAACACAGGCGGCAGCAAGGGAGGCATGACGGCCCTCTTCCACCGCCGCTTCTATCCGAACGACGTGGACGCCACCCTGGCCTATGTCGCACCCATCAATCTCGCCGAGGGCGACACGCGCTATCTTCCCTTCATTGATTCCCGTGGCAGCACCGCCACCCGCCTGGCCCTCGAGGCCTGGCAGCAAGCCATATTCAACAAGCGCACCGAGGTGCTGAACCTTCTCAAGGCGGATGCAGCTTCCAGGGGACAGGCTTTCACGTTCCTGGGCGCAGACAAGACGCTGGAATTCGCGGTGCTGGAATCCCCCTTTGTCCTCTGGCAATACAGCTATGCGGATCTCGCAAGCCAGGCCCCCCCAGCCGGCGCCTCCGCCCAGGTGCTCTACAACTACCTTGATCAGGTCAACCTGGGTGTGGTGTCAACGTGGGCCGACAGCACGCTGAACTACTACCAGGCCTACTACCAGCAATGCGCGAACCAGCTGGGCTACCCCGCCAACAAGGAGAGCCATCTAACGGGACTCGCCTACTCCGGCCAGGATGTGCCTGCGATCTATCCTCCCGCCGGCGCAGCCAAGACCTATGATGGCGGCGCGTCCATGCGCGACATCCAAACCTGGCTGAGCACTTCCGCGCAACGGGTGACCCTCATCTACGGCGAAAACGACCCCTGGACCGCCGGAGCCCTGGAGGTGTCTCCTGCCGACCAGTCCCGGGGTGTCTGGAAATACATCGCCCCCGGGGGGAATCACGGTTCCAAGCTCAGCTCCCTGACGGCCTCCGACAGTGCCCAGGCCTACTCATTGCTTAGCCAGTGGCTGGGCGTCCCCGTCGCACCCATTGCTTCCCAGCCCTTCACCATGAAGCAGACTGTGGACCAGGCCGAAGATCTGATGGATACCTTCGTGGTACGCAGACCACCGCGCTGATCGCAACGCCGGCGCAGTTGGATCAAGGCCGTCATCCGGCCAAAGCCAAGCGGTGGGAGGAGACCGCGGCACCGGCAAAGCCCGCCAACTCCCGCGGCCTTCATCACCGCGATAGGGCAATTTCGAATTGATATGAATCCGTTGTGGTTCCATTCCCGCCACGCGGAGCGAGGGCCTTCAGTCTGTTTTTCCACAGGCCCCATTTCATTCGAGACCATCCGCCAGAATCGCGGCTACAGCGTCGCTTCGATCCTTTCCACGATGGTCTTCAGCACCTTGATGCGGCCAAAATTCTTGTCCTCGCTCTCCACGAGGGTCCAGGGCGCATGGCTTGGGCTGGTGCGGTCCAGCATGTCGCAGACCGCCAGCTGGTAGGCACCCCACTTGTCCCGGTTCCGCCAATCTTCGTCGGTGATCTTGAACCGCTTGTAGGACGTGTCGCGGCGTGCCTCGAAACGCCGTAATTGCTCTTCGGGACTGGTGGCGAGCCAGAACTTGCAGACCATGGTCCCGTTGCGGTGCATCTGTTCCTCGAAATCATTGATCTCGCCGTACGCCCTCATCCAATCGGCCTCGGCGCAGAATTTTTCGACCCTTTCCACCAGCACCCTGCCATACCACGTCCGGTCAAAAATGGTGAACCGGCCCGCGCCCGGCATGTGACGCCAGAAGCGCCAAAGGTAGGGCTGGGCCTTTTCTTCATCCGTGGGCGCAGCAATGGAAATCACGCGATAGATGCGCGCGTCCAGGGCTCCGGTGACCCGGCGGATGGTGCCGCCCTTCCCCGCCGCATCGCTGCCTTCGAAGGCCAGCACCACCGACCGCTCCCGGAATGCCTTGTGCCGCGTCAGCAGGTTCAGGCGCCCCTGCAACCGTTCCAATTCCAATTCATATTCGGATTTTTCGATGCGTTGGGACAAATCGAGTGTCTCGAACACGTTGAGCGAATCCAGCCGAGGCGGGAGGGGAGGCGCCTGGACAAGGGGGGGGTTCAGCGGCCCGTCCAACCGTCGGCGCAGCGCATCATGCAGGTGGTTGCCTACCGTGAGCGCCTGATACCGGAAATCCGTGGCTTCCACGATGGTCCATGGCGCGTCCGCGGTGCTGGTGGCCTGCAAGGACTTCTCACAGATCTTGCGGAAGCGATCGTACATCTCAAAGTGCTTCCAGTCCTGGTCCGTGACGCGCCACCGCGTGAGCGGGTCAGCCTCCAATTTCTTCAATCGTTTTCTTTGGGCATCTTTGGAAAGATGCATCCAGAACTTGATGACCAGGGCGCCTTCGTCCAACAGCATCCGCTCGAAACGCTGGATGCGCCCCAGGCTTTGGTCCAGTTGGGAATCCTTGATCTCCCGATGCGCCCGTTGCAGGATCGGGTAGCTGTACCAGGAACCATTGAAGATGCCGATCCGTCCCTTGGGCGGCAGTTGCCGCCACCAGCGCCACATGTGGGGCCGGGCCCGCTCTTCATCGTTGGGCTTTTCCAAACCATGGGACTGGATGAAGCGCGAGTCCATCCATGAATTCAGCAGGTTCACGGTCTCGCTCTTGCCCGCCCCATCCACGCCGCCTACCAGAAGAATCACCTGGAAGCGAGGCGATTGCGCCAGCTCGAATTGGGCATCCAGCAACATCTCGCGCAGCTTGGGCGCCTCGGCGGCGAAAGTTTTCTTGTCGACCTTATGACCCAGCTCCGCTGACTCGAACATGACCGACCTCCTGGATTTCAGCCAAGCTTACTCCCCTTCCTGAACCCGGGCAGAATGGTGTCATGACCCTGCGGCTTCGATGGATCGACCACCTCTCGCCCGCCTACGCGCTCTCGGTGGCTTTGCGCCGCGACATCCTGCGCAAACCCCTGGGCCTAGAGTTCTCGGAGTCCCAGCTGGCCTCGGAATCCACCAGCTTCCATCTGACCGCCTGGGAGGAAGATGTGCTGTTGGGCACACTCCTGCTTACTCCTTTGGAGGGAGGCTCCATCCAGATGCGGCAGGTGGCCGTGGATGATCGGAAGCAGGGCCTCGGCATCGGCCGTCTGATGGTGGCGGAATCCGAGGTCGAAGCTACCGGCCGAGGCTTCACGCGCATTATGCTCCATGCCCGGGACACGGCCGTGGGCTTCTACCTGAAACTCGGCTACGAGCCTGTGGGCGGTGAATTCACTGAAGTGGGCGTGGTGCATCAGGAGATGGAGAAACCGCTTTAGGGGCCGTTACGCAGCGGCCAGCGCATTTCTGGCCAGTGCGTAACGGCCCCTTATGTCGGCCGCAGGCCGACGCGATGGGTGGTACTCCGCGCAAAGTCGAAGGCGTTACAGCCCCTTATGTCGGTCAGCAATCCAAATGACCAGGCTATTTTGTCGCAACGACTTAGTGCGCCACCTTCCACGCCGTGAGGAGCTGGCGCAGGGCTTCGGGCTTGTTCTGCGGGGCGCCGGCGCCGGTCTGGCTGTGGGAATTGATGCCGTGGCAGCTGGCGCAGGTGCGGATCTCGCCGGCCTGGAAGCTGATCCAGTTGCGCTCGCGCACCACCGCCTTGCCGGTGCCATCCGTGAGCTGCCAGGTAAGGGCGCGCTGCGCCGGAACGAAGGCCGCGGTGGAACCATCCAGCCCGACTTTCACGCTGCCGGCAGGGCCACCGGGGTTCGCTGGATTGTTGGCGGTGGCGCTGCCATGCATGGTCTTGGAGAGGACACGGCGGCCGGCCCGTGGCGCCACGGTGCCACCGTAGCCACGGATCTGGTCGCCCTGAAAGATCTGGAGGTGGGCCAGGTCATAGACCTTGCCGCTCGATGGCACAGTGCTCACGCCGCCCGGCACGCGCAGGTTGAAGGGCTGCTGCACGTCGGCGCGGTCCCGGGTGGTGACATCGCGGCTCACGATGAGCGCCAGATTGTTGGCGCGCAACCAGGCGCGCAGGGCCGTCTCGTCGACCCCTACTTCGGAGAAAACCTGCAGTTCGGGGGTTTGCAAGGCCGAGGTGCGGCGGGCGGGCTTGCTGCGCGCCACCACTTCTACAGGGTCGAGCTCCCAGAGCGGTCCGTTGTAGCTCACCAAAGTGTCCGGGTTGTACCAGCTGACGGATTTCGTGAAGCCGGGAGTCAGGAGCTGGTCCGCCACGTAGTAGGTTCCCGATTGCTTCAGCGTCTTGAGGCGGAACTGGTAGCGGTAGTTGGGATTGGCGGTGTCGCCCAGATTCGTGTCCGGCATCACCTCGCTGGTATGCGCGGCGATGAGGGTGCCGTCGCTCATGGGCAGCGGATTGCGGTAGCGGCCGGTGGCCCCCGGCGGCGTGGGATCGCCAGGCTGGACCTCGTTTTTCGTGGCAGGATCCGTGATCCAGGTGATGTTCATGGCCTCGGGGCTGGTGCCCACGGCGCCATTGAGGGTGATGATCTGGCCCGCCCGTCCACCGTTGAATTCCCGCATGTTGGTGGCGAAAAAGACTCCCAGGTTGCGTGGGTCTTCGCGCAGGCTGAAAATGCCGC
>JANXQX010000124.1 GCA_025353305.1 Holophagaceae bacterium | reverse complement strand
CGGTATCCACTTTTTTGGAGAGGTGCCCATCGATAAACGGGCCTTTTTTCAGAGAACGGGCCATCGTGAATTCTCCTAGTTGATCCGCTTGACGATGAATTTGGTGGTGCGGTTGTTATGCCGCGTCTTGTATCCGCGAGTCGGCTGGCCCCAAGGGGTGACCGGATGGCGGCCACCGGAAGTGCGGCCTTCGCCGCCACCGTGCGGGTGGTCCACCGGGTTCATGACGACACCGCGGACCGTCGGGCGGACACCCAGCCAAATGGTTCGGCCGGCCTTGCCCAGAGCGATATTCTCGTGCTGCAGATTGCCGACCTTGCCGATGGTCGCCATGCATTCCAGGTGGATCTTGCGGATCTCACCGGATTTCAGGCGGAGCTGGGCATATTCGCCGTCTCTCGCCACAAGCTGGGCGAAGGCGCCGGCGGCGCGGGCGATCTGGCCACCCTTGCCGGGCTTCATTTCGATGTTGTGGATTTCCGTGCCCACCGGGATGTTCCGGAGCGGCAGGGTGTTGCCCACCAGGATGTCAGCGTTCTTCCCGGAAACCACGGTGCGGCCGACTTCCAGGCCATCGGGCGCCAGGATGTAGCGCTTTTCGCCATCAGAGTAGACCAGCAGGGCGATTCGAGCGGTGCGGTTGGGGTCGTATTCGATCGTCGCGACCTTGGCGGGCACGTCGAACTTGTTCCGCTTGAAATCGATCAGGCGGTAACGCTGTTTGTGGCCACCGCCAATGTGGCGCGTGGTGATGCGGCCGGTGTTGGAACGGCCGCCGGTGCGGGTCTTCTTGGAAATCAAGGAGCGCTCAGGAGTGTCGCTCGTGATTTCCTCGAAGCCTGACTTCGACATGCCGCGCTGACCTGGTGTGGTCGGCTTGAGCATTTTTACGCTCATGTTTTTGCCTTTAGAAAAGTGTGGGCGATAGGGGCAATGCTTGTCCGTCCACGGGTTTGAAGAAAAGAATCCGGTCTATCAGGCCTCGGTGGCGGGAAGAGAACCTTCCGCCAGTTCGACATACGCTTTTTTTGACGCGGTGGTCTGCCCCATCCAGCGGCCCAGGCGCTTGGCCTTGGCGTGCACCTTGACGGTACGGATGGACTTCACCTTGGCCTGGAGCAGCAGCTCCGCGGCTTCTTTGATCTGGTGCTTGTTGGCCCATGGGGCCACTTCGAACACCTGAACATTGTTCTCCCGCAGGATCTGACCCTTTTCGGTCAGCAGCGGCTTGCGAATCACTTCGAAAATTTTAGTCATGGTTTCACCACTTCCTGCAGGGCCAGAATTGCATCCTTGGAGAAGACGACCTGGTCGTACTTGAGCAGCTCATAGACATTCACGCCCAGACTGGTCACCGTCATGAACCTGGGGTGATTTCCGGCAGCGAGGGTCAAATTGCGCGAAGCTTCGGAACCCACCAGCAGGGCCCGGTCGTTGACGCCCAGCTTGGCCATGGTTCCCGAAAGAGCCTTGGTCTTGTGGTTGGCGAGTTCCCAGTTCTCAACGACCATCAATTGGCCTTTGGAGAGCTTGACGGAAAGCGCATTACGCAATGCAGAACGGCGGGCCTTTTTGGGGAACGCGTAATCGAAGGAGCGGGGATTCGGGCCGTGGGCCGTGCCGCCGCCCTTCCAGATCATGGAACGGATCGAGCCTATGCGGGCGCGACCGGTGCCCTTCTGTTTCCATAGCTTCTTGCCGGATCCGGAAACCTCGGACTTGTCCTTGGTCTTGGCTGTACCGGCGCGGCGCTTGGCCAGGAAGTGGCGGACCGCTTCCCAGATCAGATGGGTATTGATGTCCTCAAGTTTGAAGACTTCGGGCAGCAGGTCCACGGTGCCGGCCTGCTTGCCGTCGAGGTTCACGACAGGGTGCTGGAAGGTCGCCATCTCAGGCCTCCTGCTTGATCACGACATACCCACCCTTGGGGCCGGGAACGGCGCCCTTGATGAGCAGAAGATTATTTTCGGAATCCACCGAAGCGATTTCCAGGTTCCGAATGGTCACCTGCTCGGCGCCCATGTGGCCGCCCATGCGCATGCCGGGAAAGACACGGCTGGGGTCCGAGGACCCGCCGATGGAACCAGGAGCGCGGTGGTGCATCGAGCCGTGGGTCGCGCGTCCGCCCTTGAAATGGTGGCGCTTCATGACGCCCGCGAAGCCCTTGCCCTTGCTGGTGCCAACGACATTCACTTTGACTTTGGTTTCAAACTGGCCCACGAGAACGCTGTCGCCTTCCTTCGCCGGGTCGGAAGAATCCACTTTGAATTCACGCAGCACGCGCACCGGGGCGACTCCGTGCTTCTCCGCATGGCCCCTCTCGGGCTTGTTGGCGCGCTTCCCGCCGCTGGGGTCCACGAAGCCGATCTGGATGGCGTCATAGCCTTCCTTGGCGGTGGTCTTGCGCTGTACCACAACGCAGGGACCCGCCTGGATCACGGTCACGGGGACCACTTGACCCTTGTCGTTGAAGATCTGGGTCATACCCAGCTTTCTGCCGATGATTCCTTTGATCATTTTTATGCTCCCCTTCCTTTACCGGTTGCCCTGACGGCTGAACACCTTGATTTCGACGTCGACACCCGCAGGGAGGTCGAGACGCATCAGAGTGTCCACCGTGGTCTGGGTGGGGTTGAGGATGTCGAGCAGGCGCTTGTGGGTGCGGATCTCGAATTGGTCCCGGCTCTTCTTGTCCACGTGGGGCGAGCGGTTCACCGTGTACTTGCTCGTCCGGGTGGGCAGAGGGATCGGTCCGGCGACCTGTGCGCCGCTGCGCTTAGCGGTCTCCACGATTTCGCGTGTGCTTTGGTCAAGCAGGCGGTGATCGAAGGCGCGCAAACGGATGCGAATGTTGTCTTTCATGTTCACTCCATCGGGACGGATGAGCCGTCCATAGACGTGGGGCGCTGGCCGCCCAACCTGGGTTGATGTCCTCCTGACGAGGACAAGGCCAATCAGAATAACAAAAGCCACCGAAAACACAAACCAAAATTTTAGAGCCTCGGCGGCCTTTTTTGGCTTCCCTTCAAAGAGGAGGGGAGCGGGCTTATCAAGAGGCCTGGGATCGGAGGACCCAGTGCGGCCTCACCCCGCGAGGGGCTTTGAAGGTACGAGGTGTGAGGTGTGAGGCTAGAACTTCATGCCTCGTCCCTCAACCCTATTTAGACCCCTTGACCTTGGCGATGATTTCTTCCGCCACGTTCTTAGGAGCTTCGTCGTAGTGTGAGAACTGCATGGTGTAGTTGCCGCGGCCCTGGGTCATGCCGCGAAGGCTGGTGGAATAGGCGAACATTTCAGCGAGGGGGACCTTGGACGAAACGACCTTGGAACCAGCGCGTTCTTCCATGTTCTCAATGCGCCCGCGACGGCTGTTCAGGTTGCCGATGACATCGCCCATGTACTCCTCGGGCACCACCACCTCGACGGCCATGATGGGTTCGAGGATCACCGGGTGGGCCTTCTCGCAGCCCGCCTTGAAGCCCATGGAACCCGCGATCTTGAACGCCATTTCATTGGAGTCCACGTCGTGGTAGCTGCCGTCGTAGATCGTGACCTTGACGTCCACGACCGGGTATCCGGCGAGCACGCCGGATTCCATGGCTTCCTGAATGCCCTGGTCCGTCGGCTTGATGTATTCCTTGGGAACGGATCCACCTTTGGTCTCGTTGATGAACTCATAACCCTTGCCCGGCAGGTTGGGTTCGACGATGAGTTTCACGTGGCCGTACTGACCGCGGCCGCCGGACTGGCGGACGAACTTGCCTTCGGATTCCACGCGCTTACGGATCGTTTCGCGGTAGGCCACCATGGGCTTGCCGACGTTCGCTTCCACTTTGAACTCGCGCATCATGCGGTCCACGATGATTTCGAGGTGGAGCTCGCCCATGCCGGCGATGATAGTCTGATTGGTCTCGGGATCGGTCTTGACCTTGAAGGTGGGATCTTCCTGGGCCAGGCGGCTCAGTGCGATGCCCATCTTTTCCTGGTCTACCTTGGTCTTGGGCTCGATGGCCACCTGGATCACGGGGTCCGGGAAGTCCATGCTCTCGAGCACAACGGGTTTGTCTTCGTCGCAGATCGTCTGACCTGTGAACACATCCTTGAGGCCCACGGCCGCGCCGATGTCGCCGGTGCGGACTTCAGTGATGTCCTCGCGCTTGTTGGCGTGCATCTGAAGCAGGCGGCCGATGCGCTCGCGACGGTCCTTGTTGGAATTGTAGACACTGGATCCGGCTTCAAGCACACCGGAATAGACGCGGATGAACGCCAGGCTGCCGACAAATGGATCCGCCATGATCTTGAAGATCAAAGCGCTGAATGGCTCCTTGTCATCGGGATGGCGCTCAATGGGATTGCCGTCCATATCCACGCCCTGGATAGCCGGAACGTCGAGGGGGCTCGGCATGTAATTCACCACCGCGTCGAGCATGGGCTGCACGCCTTTGTTCTTGAAGGCGCTGCCGCACATCATCGGCGTGAAGATGATCGAGATGCATCCCTTGCGGATGCCGTCACGAAGCTCCGTCTCGGTAAGATCTTCGCCACTCAGGTACTTTTCCATGAGCACTTCATCGGCCTCGGCGACCATCTCGACCATCTTTTCGCGCCATTCGGCCGCGGTCTCAAGAAGGTCGGCGGGAATCTCGCCTTCGATGACTTTGTAGCCCTTGTCACCATCGTCGAAGGTCAGCGCCTTCATGGTCACCAGATCCACGACGCCCCGGAAGTGCTCCTCTGCGCCGATGGGAATCTGAATGGGCATGGGCCGGGCCTTCAGGCGGGTTTTCATCATCTCCACCACGCGGAAGAAATCCGCGCCCGGGCGATCCATCTTGTTCACGAATGCCATGCGTGGCACATGGTACTTGTCTGCCTGACGCCACACGGTTTCGGACTGAGGCTCCACGCCACCCACAGCGCAGAACACCGCGCAGGCGCCATCCAGCACGCGCAAACTGCGCTCTACTTCAGCGGTGAAATCGACGTGCCCGGGAGTGTCAATGATGTTGATGCGGTGCTCGACGCCCGTATCCTTGCCCGTCAACGGAACCCAGCTGGCGGTGATGGCCGCGGAGGTAATGGTGATACCGCGTTCCTGCTCCTGAACCATCCAATCGGTGGTGGCTGCTCCGTCGTGAACTTCGCCGATCTTGTGGATCTTGCCGGTGTAAAAAAGGATGCGCTCCGTCGTGGTCGTTTTGCCGGCATCAATGTGAGCCATGATGCCGATGTTGCGGTAGCGCTCAAGGGGCGTATGGCGGGCCACGGGAGTCTCCTAGGGAGAATTAAAGTTCAAGGAACAGGATCGGAATCAGGTACTGAGGGCACTCGGTCATTCAATTCGAAAATTCAGACTGACAATTCAAAACATGGGGGCCGCCAATGCAGCGGCCCCGCGATGTAAAAAAGCCGTTTACCAGCGGAAGTGCGCGAAAGCCTTGTTGGCTTCGGCCATCTTGTGGACATCGTCTTTCTTTTTGATTGCGGCGCCACGGAAATTCATGGCGTCGAGAATCTCGCCAGCCAACTTGTCGCGCATGGTGCGCTCGCCGCGGGAGGCGGAGTAGGTCTTCAGCCAGCGCATGGCCAGCGAGGTGCGACGGTTCTGGGGCACTTCGACCGGCACCTGGTAGGTGGCGCCACCGACACGGCGGGATTTCACTTCCACCGCCGGTTTGATATTGGTCAGGGCTTTGGTGAAGGCTTCGAGGGCCTCTTCGCCGCTCTTCTTCGCGACGATTTCAAGCGCGCCGTAGACAATGCGTTCGGCGGTGGCCTTCTTGCCGCGCTCCATGAGGATATTCACGAACTTGGAGACGATGAGGGAGTTGTAAATGGGATCCGGGAGGATCTCACGCTTGGGGGGTGCGGAACGACGAGCCATTTTTCATCTACCTCACTTTTTCTTCGCAGCGGCCGCACCGGCCTTGGGCCGTTTCGCGCCGTACTTGGAGCGGGACTGGTTGCGGCCGGCGACACCCGTGGCGTCCAGCGTTCCGCGGACCACGTGATAGCGCACGCCAGGCAGATCTTTCACACGGCCACCGCGGATGAGCACGATGGAGTGCTCCTGCAGGTTGTGGCCCACACCCGGGATGTAGGTGGTGCACTCGATGCCGTTCGTCAAGCGCACGCGGGCCACTTTGCGAAGCGCAGAGTTTGGCTTCTTGGGCGTGGTGGTGAACACACGGGTGCACACGCCACGTTTTTGCGGGCAGGCGTCGAGCGCGGGGCTCTTGGTCTTGTTGATGAACGTCTTCCGCCCTTGGCGGATCAGCTGATTGATGGTTGGCACACCATCCTCCATAGTTGGCTCTTCCAGAGGATTCTGGAGAGCGAGGCCCGAGAGGTTGCGGATGCCCCAGAAGGACATGCAACATTGGACAGAATAAAACAATCAACCAGCCCAGATGGGCAGGGAACTTATAAGCCTATCGCACCGCTTGGAGAAGTCAATCAGTGATCCTTGTGCCACCCATCAGGCCAGCTTGGTGATCGCTTCGATTTTCGGAGAATGACAAGCACAACCGGAGGCGCAAGCTGCCTTTGGTTCGGGCGGGACACCTGGATCGGTTTTGGCTGCGGGGACCTTCTTGACTGCAACTTCGCCGTCATGGGTTTCCGCAGCATTCTTAGGGGCTCCGGAGCCCTCGGCAAGCGGCTTCTCGCTTCCGCCGTAGCCGCCGGCGTACCAACCGTTGCCCGACAGCACGAAAGCGGTGCGTGAGATCTCGCGACGCATGGCTTCTGCCAGGCCGCATTTCGGGCAATCATGGATCGTCGGGGCGGAATAGCTCTGGAGTCTTTCTTCTTTCGCGCCGCAAGCTTCACAGCGGTACTCATAGAGTGGCATGGCATCCTTTCAGGCAAGCGACTCCCGCCGCAATCTTCTAGTTTAACTCGGACTCATCATGAACACTCGCTCTCGATTCTTTCTTGATGCTCAGGCTTTCCTCGCCGCGCACGCGGATCGCCCCGCACGGCTTTGCTTCACCAACGGGTGCTTTGATCTGTTGCATCCGGGACACGTCAGGTATCTGGAAGACGCGCGGGCCCTGGGGGACTTCCTGGTGGTAGGCCTCAACGGTGATGCCTCGGTCGCACGGCTCAAAGGCGTGGGAAGGCCTGTGCAAGACGAAAACGCCCGTGCATCCGTTCTGCTGGGGTTGCGGAGTGTGGATGCGGTGGTGCGATTCAACGAGGACACTCCTCTGCAACTCATCAAAGCTTTGCAGCCGGACATTCTCATCAAGGGTGGTGATTACACTCCGGACACGGTGGTCGGGCGCGAAGGGGTGGAAGGCAATGGAGGTCGGGTCGTGATCATTCCCCTCATTCCCGGTCACAGCACTTCGCGCATCGAAGAACGCATTCGCAGTGGACGCGGCGTGACGCTGGAACATTCGTAATCCCGCGTCCGACAGAACGCACCAGAACGAACCGGAGGCGACCAATCGGTCGCCTCCGGTCTTCATTACCTACTGCCAACGGCCCACTGCCTCCAGCCTATTTATCAGCCTTCAACTGGCGCTTCGGCAGCCATAAGCGCCTTGCGGCTGAGCTTGATCTTGCCGCTCTTTTCGTCAATGCCGATGACCTTGACCATGATCTCCTGGCCTTCGCTGACTTCATCAGCGGGGCTCTTCACGCGGTGGGGCGCCATTTCGGAAACGTGCAGCAGGCCATCGAGACCGGGGAGGATCGTGACGAAGGCGCCGAACTCCACGACTTTCGCGACACGGCCCATGTAGGTCTTGCCGACTTCGGCGGTCTGGGTGAGGTCCGCGATCATCTTCATCGCAATCGCAAGCTTTTCCTGGGTCGGGCCGGCCACCTGGCAAATGCCGTCGTCATCGATGTTCACGGAGCAGCCCGATACTTCGATGATGTTACGGATGGTTGCTCCGCCCTTGCCGATGACATCGCGGATCTTCTCTTTGGGAAGTTGGATGCTCTTCATCTGCGGCGCATTCGAAGCGAACTCCCCTCGCGGGGCGGCCAGGATTTCGCCCATGGAAGCGAGCAATTGGAGCCGGCCCTGTTTGGCCTGCGCCAGGGCCTTGGTCAGAACCTCGGTGGTGATGCCGCCGATTTTGATATCCATCTGCAAAGCCGTGATGCCCTTGGTGGTGCCCGCGACCTTGAAATCCATATCGCCGTAGTGGTCTTCCTGTCCGGCGATATCCGAGAGAACCACGAACTTTTCACCATCGCTCACCAAGCCCATGGCCACACCGGCAACAGGTGATTTCAGCTTGATGCCAGCGTCCATCAACGCGAGCGTTCCGCCACAGATCGTTGCCATCGAGGACGATCCATTGCTCTCGGTGATGTCAGACACCACACGCACGGTGTAGGGGTTTTCTTCCTGGCTGGGGAGCACCGCCATGAGGCTGCGTTCAGCCAGCATGCCGTGGCCGATCTCTCGCCGTCCGGGCCCGCGATTGGGTTTGCACTCGCCCACGCTGTAGCCGGGGAAATTGTAATGGAGGTAGAACTTCTTTTCGTACTCTTCCTCAATGCCATCGATGTATTGCACGTCATCCTGGGTGCCCAGGGTGGCGGTCACCAAAGCCTGGGTTTCCCCGCGGGTGAAGAGACAGGAACCGTGGGTGGAGGGGAGCACGCCGACTTCGATGTTGAGGGGCCGGATCTGGTCGAAGGCCCGGCCATCGAGACGAATGTTTTGCTTCAGGATCGTGTTGCGGAACAGGGTTTCTTTCAACAGATCGAAACAAGCGACCACGTCCTTCTTGGTTTCCGGGGCATCGACCGTCAGCTCGGATACCACTTCCTTCTTCAAGGCATCGATGGCCTTGTAGCTATCCAGCTTCACCTTCATGGTGAGGGCCGCCATGAGCTTTTCGGCGTGCTTGGAGACCTTGGTGTAGATGTCCTGGTTGAGCTCGCTCTTGGTGGCCGTGAGCTTCTGTTTGCCGACTTTGGCCTGCAGATTTTTCTGGAGTTCCACGAGTCGTTTGATCTGGTCATGCCCAAAATTCAATGCATCCACCATGTCGGCTTCCAGCACCTCTTTGGCTCCACATTCCACCATGACGATGGCTTCTTCGGTGCCCGCAAGGATGAGGTCCAGATCGCTTTCGGTACGCTGGCCCACCGTGGGGTTGGCCACGAATTTCCCATTGGTTCGCCCCACCCGAATGCCGCCCACGGGAGTCAAGAAGGGTATTTCGGAGATGATCAGGGCTGCCGAAGCTCCCACGATAGCCAAGGTGTCCGGCTGGTGCTCGCCATCAAAACTGATGACCTGGGCAGTGACCATGGTGTCGTCGTTGTAACCTTCCTCGAAGAGCGGTCGAAGCGGGCGATCAATAAGGCGGCAGATCAGCGTTTCCTTGGTGGTGGCACGGCCTTCGCGTTTGAAGAATCCACCGGGTATCTTGCCGGCGGAAAAGGCGGCTTCACGGTAGTCCACGGTGAGAGGGAAAAAGTCGATGCCTTCCCTTGGGGCGGCACGGCATACGGCCACCAGGACCATCGTGTCTCCCTGACGGACAACCACGGCGCCGGCCGCCTGCTTGGCGATGCGGCCGGTCTCGATGGTGATGGGTGTTCCACCCAGATCCAAACTCACGGTTGTCGGGCTGAATTGAAGTTCGTTCATGAAATCTCCTGCCCCTACCGGGGACTTGGCTGGCCCGCCCTTTCGCGATCGCTCCATGAAAGCCACAGAGTCAAAGTGAGGATTTCACGCAGAGGTCGCTGCCGTAGGGCGGACGGATGATTGTTCGGCAATCTTTATTCTATCAGCGCTTAGGCCTGAATTTGAACGAAATGCCTTGGCACCCGGACAGATTTATTCACGGCTTGGCTCTCCAGAAAAGAGCCGCTTGCGCGGCTCTTTTTGAAGGGGCTTTGGCAGTCAGTTCATTCTTCGCCGTCGAATTCGGTGAGACCTTGAAGCTCCTCGACATGGGCAGCCATGCGGCTGTACTCGTCGTCGAAATCATCGCCCAGCACGTTTTCCGTATAAGTGATTTCTGGATACTGGCCTTCCTCGATTTCCAGATTCCGGTAAGCGGGGATGCCGGTGCCCGCCGGGATCAACCGACCCAGGATCACGTTCTCCTTCAAGCCACGGAGATAATCCACGCGGCCTTCGAGGGCCGCTTCGGTGAGAACCCGGGTGGTCTCCTGGAACGACGCGGCGGAGATGAAGCTCTCGGACGTGAGGGCCGCCTTGGTGATGCCCAGCAGCAGCGACTCGCAGGTGGCGGGGAGCCCGCCGTCATTTATGGCTTGCTCGTTGATGTCCTTGAAGCGGTTCTTGTCCACCTTCTCTTCGACGATGAGCGGAGTGTCACCCACGTCGGTAATCATGACCCAGCGCATCATCTGCCGGATGATCGTCTCGATGTGCTTGTCATTGATGGTCACGCCCTGCGCGCGGTAGACCTCTTGAACTTCGTTCACCAAGAAGGCCTGGAGAGCCTTGTCGCCCTCGACCTTCAGAAGATCGTGGGGAGAGACGGCGCCTTCGGTGAGTTTCTCGCCGGAGTGGATCTCATCACCGTCCTGGACCTGGATGTGCTTGCCTCGCGGAATCAGGTATTCTCCCTTTTCCCCGGTCTCGCTTTCCACAATTACCTTCTGGTTTCCGCGGACACGGTTGCCGTATTTCACGATGCCCGTGAATTCGGAAATGATGGCCGGATCCTTTGGCTTGCGTCCTTCGAAGAGTTCGGTCACGCGGGGCAGACCGCCCGTGATATCAGATGTCTTGGCCTGCTGGCGGGGAGTCTTGGCAAGCACATCGCCCGGGCTGAGTTCTTGACCCTCTTCCACTTCGATGTACGCGGAAGTGGGAATGTTGTAGCGAACGAGCACCTTGTGGTTCTCGCCCTTGATATTGATGTGGGGGTGCAGTTTGTCGTCCGTCGGATCAATCACCTTACGGCGGAATCGGCCCGCGATGGGATCGCGCTCTTCAACATAGGAAACGTTGGGCTCGAATTCCTTGAAGTCTACGAGGCCGGCCTTTTCAGTGATGACATAGTCGTTGTAAGGGTCCCACTCGGCGAGCACTGTCTTGGGCTCTACCATTTCCCCATTCTTCACACGAATCATGGCGCCCGGCGCGACCTTGTACCGCTCCCGTTCGTTACCGTCACCATCGACCACAAGGATGTAGCCCGAGCGGCTGAGGGCCAGCAATTCGCCCTTGCGGTTCTTGACGGTCTTCATGCCATCCAGTTTCACAAAGCCCTTGGTCTGGGCCTCGTGGGTGCTCTTTTCAGAGGCGCGGCTGGCGGCGCCACCCACGTGGAAGGTGCGCATGGTGAGCTGTGTACCTGGTTCACCGATGGATTGCGCGGCGATGACGCCCACGGCCTCGCCTTGATCCACAAGCTTGCCTGTGGACAGATTCAGGCCATAGCACTGGGCGCAAACACCCCGCCTGGCTTCGCAAGTGAGGACTGAACGGATGCGGACGCTCGGAATGCCTGAAGTCTCGATCTTGAAAGCCAGGTCCTCGCTGAGCAGTGTGCTGGCGGGGGCGATGTTCTTTTTTGAGTAGGGATCGAAAACATCTTCCAGGGTCACGCGACCCATGATTCGGTCCCGCAGGCGGGCGCGGATGGTGCCGTCGCTGTTGACGATAGCCGCCACTTCGATGCCGTCCAAGGTTCCGCAGTCGTTCTCATTGATGATCACGTCCTGCGCCACGTCCACCAGCTTGCGGGTCAGGTAGCCGGAGTCGGCGGTCTTGAGTGCCGTATCGGCGAGGCCTTTGCGGGCGCCGTGGGTGGAGATGAAGTACTGGAGGACGCTCAAACCTTCCTTGAAGTTGGCGGTGATGGGCGTCTCGATGATGTCGCCTGAAGGCTTGGCCATGAGGCCGCGCATGCCTGCCACCTGGCGGATCTGGGTCTTGGAGCCGCGGGCGCCGGAGTCGGCCATGATGTAGACGGAGTTGAGGAACTTCTCTTCGTTGTTCCGCTTCTCCATGTTTTTCATCATGTCGTTGGCAACCTGATCAGCTGTCTTCGACCAGACTTCCAGGATGCGGTTGTATCGCGTGGCACTGTCCAGGCGGCCTTCAAAGGCCTCCTTCTCGATGGCCCGGACTTCCTCGGTGGCTTCCTTGATGAGCTTGGGCTTGGTGGCCGGCACGATGAGATCATCGATGCCCACGGAAACGCCGGCCTTCATGGCCCAGAGGAATCCGACGTCCTTCATGGCGTCGAGCATGCGGATCGTCACTTCGGGGCCGTTTAGCTTATAGCAGCGGTTCACCAGGGAAAGCAGGCCTTCCTTCTTGAGCAGGCCGTTGATGAAAGGCACTTCTCCCGGCAGGGCGAGATTGAAGATCACGCGGCCGACAGTGGTGGTGATCAGCGTGTTCTCAACTTTCTGGGCGTGACACTCGAAAACTTCCTGTTCGCTGTTCTTTTTCGGGTCTGCAGCGTGCCAGGCTTCGGTATCCACCAGCTCGCCGGAGTAGCGGAGCTGGATGATCGCATGGGTATCCAGGATGCCGTAGTCATGAGCTGCCACGACCTCATCCATGTTCCCGAAAATCATGCCCTCACCTTTGCGGTCGAGGCGCTTTTTAGTCAGGTAGTACCCGCCGAGCACAATGTCTTGGCTGGGCACCACGTTGGGTTTGCCGTTGGCGGGATTCAAGATGTTCTGTGTGGACATCATGAGCACGTGGGCCTCGATCTGGGCCATGGGGCTCAAAGGAACGTGGACGGCCATCTGGTCACCGTCGAAGTCAGCGTTGAAGGCGGTGCAGACCAAGGGATGCAGCTTGATGGCTTTGCCCTCCACGAGCACAGGCTGGAAAGCCTGGATGCCGAGGCGATGCAGTGTCGGGGCGCGGTTCAACATCACCGGGTGGTTCTGGATGACTTCTTCCAGCACGTCCCACACTTCCGGGCGACCCTCTTCGACCATTTCCTTGGCCTGGCGGATCGTGGCCGCGAAGCCCTTGTGTTCAAGCCGGTTGAAGATGAAGGGCTTGAAAAGCTCCAGCGCCATCTTTTTAGGCAGGCCGCACTGGTGCAGCTTGAGGTCTGGTCCCACCACGATGACTGAACGGCCGGAGTAGTCCACGCGCTTGCCGAGCAGGTTCTGGCGGAACCGGCCCTGCTTGCCTTTGAGCGCATCGGACAGGGACTTGAGAGGACGATTGGAAACCCCGCGCAATAAGCGACCACGCTTGCCATTCTCAAACAAAGCATCGGCGGCTTCCTGAAGCATGCGCTTCTCGTTCCGGACGATGACGTCCGGCGCGCGCAGTTCCAGAAGCTTCTTCAAGCGATTGTTGCGGTTGATGACGCGGCGATAGAGATCGTTGAGATCGGAAGTCGCGAAGCGGCCGCCATCCAAGGGCACCAGGGGGCGCAATTCCGGAGGCAGCACCGGGATCACATCCAGGATCATCCACTCGGGCTTGTTGCGGCTGCGTTTGAAGGCCTCAGTGACTTTCAGACGCTTGGCGATTTTTGAACGCTTCTGAGCCGAAGTTTCAGTCTTCATGATGGCGCGCAGCTCGATGGCCAGGGCCTCGATATCCACGTGCTTCAGCAGCTCCTTGATTCCCTCGGCGCCCATCTGCGCCTTGAATCCTTCACCGAACTGGTGTTTGTAATCGCGGTATTTGTCTTCGCCGAGGATCTCGCCTTCCTTCATGGGCGTGGTGCCCGCTTCGGTGACGGCGTAGGCCTCGAAATAGAGCACGCGCTCAAGATCTTTTAGGGGGATATCGAGCAGGTAGCCGATGCGGCTGGGAACGCCCTTGAAGAACCACACATGGCTGACCGGTGAGGCCAGCTGGATATGGCCCATGCGTTCGCGACGCACGGCCTTCTTGGTGACTTCCACGCCACACTTGTCGCACACGACACCTTTGAACTTCTGGCGCTTGTATTTGCCGCACAGACATTCCCAATCGTTCACGGGGCCAAAGATGCGGGCGCAGAAAAGACCATCCCTCTCAGGCTTGAGACTGCGGTAATTGATGGTCTCGGGTTTGGTGACCTCGCCCCTGGACCAGGAGCGGATCTTGTCGGGCGACGCCAGGCTGACCCGGATGCATTCGTAGGCGTTGATGTTTTGCGGTTCTGGAAACATGAGGACCTCTGAAACGGAGTCGGTATCGGTATGGCCTTACTGCTTAAGCGATTGATCGCCCTACACCTATGCGTCGATGGAGTAGGCCGATTCTTCGCCTTCAAAGCTTGGTGCCAGTTCCTCGCGGGTGAGCATTTCCACGTCGATGCAAAGCGCGTTGAGCTCTTTCTTCACGACGTTGAAGCTTTCCGGGAGGCCGGGATCCTTGATGGTTTCGCCCTTGATGATGGCTTGATAGATCTGCGTCCGGCCGTGCATGTCGTCGGACTTGTAAGTCAGGAGTTCCTGCAGCACGTGAGCCGCGCCGTAGGCTTCCAAAGCCCAGACCTCCATTTCACCGAAACGCTGTCCACCGAACTGGGCCTTGCCGCCAAGGGGCTGCTGCGTGATGAGGGAGTAGGGTCCAATGCTCCGGGCATGGATCTTGTTATCGACGAGGTGATGCAGCTTGAGCATATAGACGCATCCGACGTTCACGGGCTGTTCGAAGGCTTCGCCCGTCATTCCATCAAACAGGAGGGTCTTACCCGTGGCATCTGGGCCGATCTTGCCGTTCTTCTCCCAGGCTTTTTTCAGGAATTCCTTGATGTCGCCCTCATGGGCTCCATCAAATACGGGCGTGGAGAAATGCACGCCCAGGGTCCGTCCGGCCCAACCCAAGTGGCATTCAAGCACCTGCCCGATATTCATACGGGAAGGCACGCCCAGGGGATTCAGCACGATATCCACTTGCTGGCCGTTCGGCAGGTACGGCATGTCTTCCACCGGCAGGATGCGGCTGACCACACCCTTGTTGCCGTGGCGACCGGCCATCTTGTCGCCGACCTGAAGCTTTCTCTTGACGGCCACATAGCACTTCACGGTCTTGAGCACGCCAGGCATTAGCTCGTCGCCTTTTTTCAGGCGGTCTTCGCGCTCAGCAAGAATGTCACGGAGCACCTTCAGCTGGCTCTCGGTTTTGTCCAGAATGTCAAGAGCGTGGGCTTCGAGCCGCTCCTTGCCGGCGGCCACGCTGATCTGGCGGAACCGATGGTAGGGCACGGCCTCCAGCATGTTCTGCGTGAGCTTCTTCTTAGGAGGGAGCAGTTCCTTGCCCTTGTCGTCCTTGAGCATCTCGCTCAGTTCCTTGCCCTTCAGCAAGGCAACGATTTTCTTCTTGGCTTCCGCACGGATGATCCGTTCCTCGTCTTCGAGATCCTTCTCCCATTTGACGACCTGGTCGTGCTCGATCGCCTGAGTACGGAGATCCTTTTCCTGGCCCTTGCGGGTGAACACCTTGACGTCCACCACGGTGCCTTCGATGCCCGGGGGCACCGTGAGGCTGGCGTCTTTCACATCGCTGGCCTTTTCGCCAAAGATGGCGCGCAGGAGCTTTTCTTCTGGGGACAGGACCGTCTCGCCCTTGGGTGTGACCTTGCCCACGAGAATGTCACCGTGCCTGACCGTGGCGCCGATGCGAATGATGCCCGACTCATCCAGGTTCTTGAGCATTTCCTCGCGGATCTGCGGAATGTCCCGGGTGATTTCTTCAGGGCCGAGCTTGGTGTCACGGGCATGGACTTCGAATTCTTCGATGTGGATGGTCGTGTAAAGGTCTTCCTTGACGACGCGCTCGGAAATCAGGATGGCATCCTCGAAGTTGTAACCACGCCAAGGCATGTAGGCCACCACCAGATTGCGGCCCAGGGCCAGTTCGCCATGATCGGTGCAAGGGCCGTCCGCCAGGATCTGATTGGCGGTGACGTATTCGCCCTTTTTCACAAGGGGGCGCTGATTCAGGCACGTGTTCTGATTGGAGCGCGCGAACTTGGTGAGCGTGTAGATGTCCACTCCGCTTTCGATGCCCTCGGTTTCGGGGTCATCCTCGACGCGCACCACGATGCGGTTGGCATCCACGGTTTCAACGATGCCCGAACGGCGGCAGATGACGCAGGCCCCGGAATCCTTCGCCGCCACGTATTCCATGCCCGTGCCCACGATGGGGGCTTCGGTACGGATGAGCGGCACGGCCTGGCGCTGCATGTTCGCGCCCATGAGTGCCCGGTTCGCATCGTCATTCTCCAGGAAAGGAATGAGCGAAGCAGCGACGGAAACCACCTGCTTGGGAGAAACGTCCATGAGCGTCACTTTGGCGCGCTCGACAATTTTGGTCTCACCGGCCTGACGGGAGGTGACGTATTCATCAAGGATGTTGCCCTTTTCATCCACGGTGGCGTTGGCCTGGGCGATGATGTGCGCATCCTCTTCCCACGCGCTCAGGTAAAAGGCATGCATCTCGAACTTGGCTGGGCGCTTGCCCTCCTTTTCAAGCTTCTTGTTTTCCTTTTCCAGTTCTTCCAGGCGCACCACCTGCATGTAGCCGAATTTGGAATCACCGACGCTCGTGACCTTGGCGAAGTTCACGATCTTGCCGTCCTCCACTTTGAGATAGGGGGACTCGATAAATCCGTATTCGTTGATGCGGGCGTAGCAGGAGAGGGATGAAATCAGGCCGATGTTCGGGCCTTCTGGCGTTTCAATCGGGCAGATGCGGCCGTAATGGGACGTGTGCACGTCACGCACCTCGAAGCCCGCGCGGTCACGGCTGAGGCCCCCTGGTCCAAGAGCCGAAAGACGGCGCTTATGGGTGATCTCGGAAAGAGGATTCGTCTGGTCCATGAACTGCGAGAGCTGCGAAGAGCCGAAGAATTCCTTCATGGCGGCGATGACGGGCTTGCTGTTGATGAGATCGTGCGCCTGAAGCGGCGAATTGGGATCCTGGGCCATGGAGAACTTCTCCTTGATGGCCCGCTGCACGCGGACAAGACCCACGCGGAAGCAGTTCTCCAACAATTCACCCACAGACCGCACACGGCGGTTGCCCAGGTGGTCGATGTCGTCCGCGCGCACAGGAGCGATGTCACCCATCTCTTGCCGCGTGGTGTCGTACTTCTTCAAGCGCAGGAGGTAGTGGACGGTGTGGACGAAATCATCCGTGCGCAACGCACGGGCATCCATTTCGGTTTCCAGTGCCAGCTTGGCATTGAGTTTGTGGCGACCCACCTTGCTGAGGTCGTACTTTTGGGGGTCGAAGAACATGCCATAGAGCAGCTTCTTGCTGCTTTCCATGGTGGCGGGCTCGCCTGGACGAATTTTCTTGAAAAGCTCCTTGGCAGCTTCTTCGGCATCCTCGGTGTGGTCCTTCGTCAGCGTTTCGCTGAAGACCTTT
>JANXQX010000123.1 GCA_025353305.1 Holophagaceae bacterium | reverse complement strand
GGAATCAGTGTCTCATATCGGGTCGGGCCCTGCTCCTGGTAGCGTGGAGATATGGCTTCCCTGGGTCGGCATGTCCTCGCGGAATTCGGCGGCTGCGATGCCTCCGGGCTGGCAGATCTCTCCCTTGTCCAGACTTCCATGCTGGCTGCGGTCGAGGCCTCCGGCGCCACCATCGTCACCCACAGCTTCCATCATTTCCCAGGCCAGGACGGCTGCGCCGGCGTGAGCGGGGCCGTGATCATCGCCGAAAGCCATCTCGCGATCCACACGTGGCCCGAATTCCGCTTCGCGGCCCTGGATTTCTTCACCTGCGGCGAGGGCGTGGAGGTCAGGAAGGCTTTGGATTTGTTGAAAGCGGCCTTCCACGCCGAGACGGAAGAACTGCTGGAGCTTGAGCGCGGGCCACTGAGGGTGGCGGCCACATCCGCGCGCTAAGGCTCTAAGGGCTCGGCTCTGCACCCGCTAGGGGTTGAACCAGTCCAACCTGCCCACTTCTGGGGAGGAGTTCCCCGCCACCCGAGGGTAGCCCCTTGGTTCCTTCGGTGGGGTTGGGAGGACACTTGAGAAGGACTCCTGCCTTCTCGGTTTTTTTCCCGTGTGCATCCGTGGTTCGAAAAATCGGGAAACCAGGATGCGTGGGATGCACAGGATTAAAAGGCCCGGCAAGGGGCCTGGATCGAATCACCAAAGTCAACACCCATCGGCGTTCATCAAAGCCATTCAACACTGATAGACGCTGGTGCACGCCGATGGCACGGCTCCACTCCGCCGGATTCCGTGGATAGGGTGCTCACCAAAGGAAACCACCTCGCGCAGCCAGTGGGCTTGAGCGCTATCAACCTCAAACGGGTTACATAGCCAAAAACAATTGGCCACAAAGTACGCAAAGGTCACAAAGAATCCCTTTGCGCGCTTTGTGTGCTTTGTGTTCTTTGTGGCCAATTTTCATGGCTCTGTACCCGTTATGGGTTGAACCTGTCCAACCTGCCCATTTCTGGAGAGGAGTTCCCTGCCATCCGAGGGTAGCCCCTTGGTTCCTTCGGTGGGGTTGGGAGGACACTTGAGAAGGACTCTTGTCTTCTCGATTTTTTTCCCGACTACGTCCGTGGTTCAAAGAAATCCGGAAACCAGGATGCATGGGATGCACAGAATTAAATGGTCCGGCACGAGGCCTGGATCGAATCACCAAAGTCAACACCCATCGGCGTTCATCAAAGCCATTAACACTGATGGACGCTGATGCACGCCGATGGCATGAGTCCACCCCGGCGGATACCGTGGATAGGACGGATAGGGCGCTCACCAAAGGAAATCACCTCGCGCAGCCAGTGGGCTTGAGCGCTGTCAACCCCAAGGGGTTACATAGCCAAGGGCGCTAAGCCCAGCCGTAGGGGCTGGTTTCCCGCTTCGGCAGCGCCTCTTCCAATTCCAGCAGGGCCTGTTTGCGCTCGATGCCGCCGCCGTAGCCCGTGAGGCTGCCATCGCTGCCGATGACCCGATGGCATGGGATGAGAATGCAGATGGGATTGGCCCCGTTGGCCCGGCCCGCCGCACGGATGCACTTGGGATCGCCAAGCCGCTTGGCCAATTCCAGGTAGCTGATGGTCTTGCCGTAGGGAATGAATTCCAACTCAGCCCAGACTTTTCGTTGAAACGCGGTGCCAGCGGCCAGGTGCGGCACGTTGAAAGTCCGGAGCGCCCCCCGGAAATAGGCCTCCAACTGGGTTTTCAGGAAGGCGAAGGCCTGGTCATCCTTCTTGGAGCGCTCTTCAACCAGGGCCGCATCCTCGCCCTCCCTGAGAAACTCCAGATGGGTCAAATGGCCCTCTCCATCGAAGGCGGCGCCCATGGGTCCCTGGGGCGTATCGAGGCGATGGGAAAAGATGGGCCGGGTGGTCATGGCGTAATCTTAAATTATGGCTGAAACGCATCCCTTCCGCTTGTCCATCATCGAGTACCTCAACGCCGCGCCCCTGAACTACGGGTTCAAACACGGTCTGGGTTTCGAGCATTTCCACCTGAAATTCCACGTCCCTTCCGCCTGCGCGGACAAGCTGCGCCTGGGCGAGGTGGATGCGGGCCTCATCAGCTCCATCGAATACCTGCGCATCCCGGCTTTGAGGATCGTGCCGGGGCTCTGCATCGCTTCACCCAAGCGGGTCCGCAGCGTGGTGATTCTTTCCAAAGTTCCTCCCGATGAAATCAAATCGCTGGCTCTGGACACATCCTCACGCACCTCCGTCGTGCTGGCCCAGCTCCTGCTTCGGGAACGCTACGGCGTGAATCCCAAGGTCACGGACATGAACCCGGACATGGAGGCGATGCTCGCCGACCACGACGCCGCGCTGATGATCGGAGACCAGAGCATGAGGGCCCGCAGAGAAGGCCTAATGGTCCTTGATCTCGCCGAGGAGTGGTTCGAATGGACGGGCCTGCCCTTCGTCTTCGCCCTGTGGACCGTGCGCGGGGATGCGCCAGCGCTGGAGGTTCCCGGAGGCGTGGCGCCCTTCTTCCACAAGAGCCTGGACCTGGGCATGGATCACATCCCGGCCATCGTCGAAGAAGCCCGCCGCCACATCCCCTGGACCAAGCTCGAACTCACCGAGTATCTGACGGAGAACATCCACTACCGCCTGGGCGAGGCGGAGATCCGCAGCCTCTCGCTCTTCTTCGAGAAGGCGGTGAAGCACGGCTTCGCCCAGGAGCATCTGCCGTTGAGGTTTCTGTGACGGATGGTCCCCTGTGGGAACGGCGCGCCTGGCTCCTGGCCTGGTCCACCGTGGTCTACAACCTGTTGGAAGGAGTCATCTCCATCGCTTTCGGTGTGGGGGGCGATTCCGTGGCGCTCTGGGGCTTCGGATTAGACAGCCTCATCGAGGTCGCCTCGGCGCTGGTGGTGATGGCGCGGCTCCGCCACGGTTTCAGGTCCAGAGCCACCGAGGCCGAGCGCCGCTCGGTCCTGGCCATCGGATTGCTTTTCGTACTGCTGGCGCTGGTGATCGGGCTGGGCGGGATCCTGCAGATCGCCTCCCGCCGCCATCCGCCGACCACGCTGCCAGGGCTCGTGATCGCCGCGTTGTCCCTCGCATTCATGTTCTTCCTGTGGCGGGCCAAGATCCGCGCCGCGGCAGCACTGGATAGTCCAGCACTGCGGAGCGATGCAGCATGCAGCCGGGCCTGCATCCAGCTTTCCCTGGTGCTCTTCGCCGGAAGCCTGCTACTCATGCTCCACGGGGCATTCTGGTGGGTGGACGGCGCCGCGGCGGTGGTTCTGAGCCTGTTGATTCTGAGAGAAGGCCTTGAAGGCGTCCGGTCTGCCCGATCCCCGGAATTCACAGGCGGCTGCGGCTGCGGGCATGATTGAGCACACGCCGGGCCCTGCATTGCCGCCCGCGATTCATGCCCGGCCGAATTGACATTTCTTTCGGAGAACCCTGTGGATCTCGCATCCCTTTTCCATGACCATCTGGCTCTACGCGTCCAGGACGGCGAGGCAGCCCTGGCCCGCACGGGCTTCGAGACGCTCGTCATCAGCAGCGGCCTGCAGTTCGAATACTTCGCCGACGACCGCGAAGCCTCCTTCTATTCCACCCCGCACTTCGCCCACTGGTGCCCCATGGAGGGCCCGCACCACCTGCTGAAGTTCCAGCCCGGAAAGAAGCCGCGCCTCATCCGCTTTGCGCCCGAGGACTTCTGGTACCTGCAATCGCCGTTGGGCTCGCCCTTCTGGGCCGGGGAGTTCGACCTGGTGGAATGCGGGACCCTCGACGAGGTATGGGCGGCTCTAGGGGAATGTCCCACGGGCGCGTACCTCGGGGATGAGCCCGGCCGCGCGGAAGCCGCCAGCCTCGCGGTGAATCCCGAGAACACCACCAAGCACCTGGACTGGACCCGGAGCTTCAAGACCGCCTTCGAGCTGGCCATCATGGACGAGGCCCAAGCCATGGGCGCCCGCGGCCATCGCGCCGCGAAGGCAGCTTTCCTGAATGGAGCCTCCGAACTGGAAATCCACTTCGCCTACGTCCAGGCGGTGGGCTGCGTGGACGAGGACCTGCCCTACACCACCATCGTGGCGCTCAATGAAATGGGCGCCACGCTGCACTACCACGGCAAACGCAAAGAGCCGCGCAACGGGGCCGTGCTGCTCCTGGACGCCGGAGCGCGGCTTCACAACTACGCCTCCGACATCACCCGCACCTTCACGGCCCCGCACTGTGATGCCCGGTTCAAGGCGATCCTGGAATCCATGGAGAAGACCCAACAGGAGCTATGCTCCATGGTGAAACCCGGCCTCCACTACGGGGAATTCCATCAGCAGGCCCACTTCAAGATCGCAGACATCCTCCTCGAGCACGGCCTGCTGCAGGGCACAGATCGACACGAGGCCGTGGCCAGCGGCTACACCAAGCCCTTTTTCCCCCATGGACTCGGTCATCATCTCGGCATCCAGGTCCACGACGTGGCCGGCAAGCAGTTGGGCCCCGATGGCACCCCCGCGCCCCAGCCGCCGGAGCATCCCTTCCTCCGCACCACCCGCATGATCGAGGAAGGCAACGTCTTCACGGTGGAGCCAGGCCTCTACTTCATCCCCATGCTCCTGCGCCCCTTCCGAACCGGGGACAAAGCCGAGCACTCCTCCAAGTTCAACTGGCCCCTCATCGACGCCCTCACCCCCTGCGGCGGCATCCGCATCGAGGACAACGTGCTAGTCACCCAGACCGGCCATGTGAACCTAACGCGGAAGCATCTTCCGAATTGAGCCTTTCAGGCTTTCCTCGTGTTGCGATATACGGATATACGTAGGTTCTCTCACGAGGCCCCCATGCGTCTCCCCTCCTCCGTTCTGCTCGGCCTTTGCCTTTCAGCACTCCTATCTGGGCAAAGCTCCGGGAAACTGACGCTGGAATCCCTGTTCCATCCTTCCCAGAAGATCCTCTACATCGGGACGCCTCCCACGCATCTCGCCTGGGCCCCGGACGGCAGTCTCGTGCAGACGGAACGCAAGGATGGCAAGGTTGCCCTGCTCCGGGTGGACTCGCGGACCTGGGAGAAGCAGCCGCTCTTCGAAGCGGATCGGCTTCTGACGGCGCTGAAGGCCGCCGGTGCTCCGGAAGCCGCGGCCAGCCAATCGCTCGCCTCAGCCGCCTTCTCCTGGAATGAATCGCGGTCGGCCTTTGTGGTCGACATCAATGGGGATCTTTTCCTCGTGGACTCAGCAAAGGCTCAGGCCCGGCGTCTCACCCAGACCCCAGGGAGCGAGGACGAGCCCACCTTCAGCCCCGACGGCAATCACGTGGCTTTCCTCCGGGGCAATGATCTGTTCGTAGTGGACATCAGGACGGCTGAGGAAACCCGGCTCACCAGCGGTGGCAGTGAAACGATTTTCAATGGGCGCCTGGACTGGGTCTACCAGGAGGAAGTCTACGGTCGTGGCAGCTACAAGGCTTTCTGGTGGTCACCGGATTCCACGCGGATCGCGTTCATTTCCTTGGATGAAACCTTGGTGCCGGTCTACACCTTCACCGACGATCGAAGCACTCCGCAGACCATTCTGAAAACGCGCTATCCGCTGCCCGGGGAACCTAATCCCAGCGCCCGTCTCGGTGTGGTGGACCTGGGTGGAAAAATATCATGGATATCAGATCCTTACCATGGTAAGGAAACGCTTTTGGTACAAGTTGGATGGAGCCCGGATGGCAAGATACTGGCCAGTTATCAGGATCGAATTCAAACCTGGTTAGATCTGCGAAGGTTTGACGGCGGGGATTCCAGAGTGCTCATCCATGAACAGGGTCCAGCTTGGCAGGAGCGCCTGCCCCTGCCCCGCTATCTCAAGGACGGCGGGTTCCTGTGGGAATCGGATCGCAGCGGCTATCGCCACCTGTACCGGTACTCCGCGGATGCCAAACCATTGGGGGCCGTGACCAGCGGAGCCTGGTGCGTGGAAGAGGTGCTCGGCGTGGATGAAAGATCGAACCAGGTGTATTTCGCCGCCACCGAGCGCAGCTTCACTGGCTTGGACGCCTATCGGACCAGCATCGACAACATCGACAACAAGGACGGGGAGACGGCGGACACCCGGATTCCGGAGGCTCGAAAGACCAATAAGAAAGGGACCCCCGGCGTCCAGGCTCCCCCATCGGGCATGATCCGCCTCACAGAAACTGCCGGCACTCACCACGTCACTTTCAGCCCAGACTTCTCCATGTTCCTTGACACCTGGACGGACGCCACCACCCCAAGGCAGCAGGCGCTTTACAAGGGCAACGGCGCACGCCTGCGGCTCATCGACGAGAACGCCGCGCCCCTCTTCAAGGCTGTCCAGCAGGGCATCGTGAAGTACCAGCAGGTGAAGACCCGGG
>JANXQX010000104.1 GCA_025353305.1 Holophagaceae bacterium | reverse complement strand
GCTGATGACCTTGACTTCCATCACGAGTTGATCACCGGGCAAAACGGGCTTTCGGAATTTCACGGCATCAATGCCCATGAAATAGATGACTTTCGTATCCCTGTCCTCGAAACCCTGCATCATCAGGCAACCGCCGGTTTGTGCCATGGCTTCCACGATGAGAACGCCAGGAAAAATAGGCCGCTTAGGGAAGTGCCCCTGAAAGACTTCCTCGTTGATGGATATGTTCTTGAGGCCACGAATCCATTCCTTGGGTTCGAAATCCAGAATCCGATCCACCAGCAGCATGGGATACCGATGTGGCAAAAGGGCCATGATTCCCTGCAAATCGATGGTGTTGGGCGTCCTTGCGTCCGTCATGCACAATCTCCGAATATTCCGAGTATCTCACAACGGGTCCCGTGCGTTGAGGCCTGGCTCCTGTTAGCTTGATCTGATGGCTTCATTGGGCCGGCACATCCTGGCGGAACTTGGCGACTGCAACGCAGCCCGCCTGGCGGACCTGTCGCTCGTGGAATCCTCCATGCTGGAAGCTGCGCGAAGCTCTGGCGCCACGATCGTCACCTACAGTTTTCATCATTTTGAGGGGCAGGATGGCGGCCAAGGCGTGAGCGGGGCCGTCATCATCGCCGAAAGCCATCTGGCCATCCACACCTGGCCTGAGCACCAATTCGCTGCTGTGGATTTCTTCACGTGTGGCAAGGGTGTGGATGTACGAAAGGCCCTGGATCATCTGAAGGAAGCTTTTCAAGCCAACACCGAAGAACTGCTGGAATTGGAGCGAGGCCCGCTGCGCGTCGGGGTACTGGAATCGCGTTGAGGGAAATGGGAAGCCGCTGATTGAAGATCAACGCTCTGCGGCCGGCAGGTTCTTTCCTCCTTAGCGGCCTTCCGGGTAGTGCTTCTCAAGTCCACCCATAGGGGCTTTCCTCGTGCCTGGGCAGGGCGCCTTCCAACTCCAGCAGGGCCTGCTTGCGGTGCATTCCGCCACCGTACCCCACGAGCTTCCCATCGCTGCCGATGACGCGGTGGCAGGGGATCAGCACCGAGATGGGGTTCGCGCCATTGGCCCGTCCCGCTGCGCGGATGCACTTCGGATCGCCCAGGCGCCCGGCCAGCTCCAGGTAGCTTATGGTTTTGCCGAATGGAATGCATTCCAGCTCCGCCCAGACCCGCCTTTGGAAATCAGTGCCCGCCGCCTTGTGCGGCACATTGAAAGTGCGCAAGGAACCTCGGAAATAGGCTTCCAATTGGTTCTTCAAGAATCCAAAGGCTTGATGCTCGCGTTTTGACAGCGGCTCGGCCTTGGTGATTTCGCGGCTCTCTGTCAAGAAATCCAGCCGGACCAGGTACCCATCGCCGTCAAAGGCAGCGCCCATGGGACCCAGCGGGGTTTCAAGTTGGTGGTTCCAGACAACTGCGGGGGAAATGATCATGGGAGCCGGGCGCGGGGAGTTGAGAGTTGAGAGTTGAGAGTTGAAAAGTTGAAGGTGAGGGCGATGGAACTTCGATTGACGACTGGAACAAGGGAGCAGAAGAAGATGGCGCCCGGACTTGGCACGTCTTGACTTTTCGACTTTTCGACTTTTCGACTTCTTGACTTCTTGACTTGCCCCCAAGGCCCCGACTTCGCCGCTAAGCTCTAATGATGGCCGAGTCGCAACCATTCCGCTTATCCATCATCGAGTACCTCAATGCGGCCCCGCTGAACTACGGTTTCAAGCATGGGTTGGGCTGGGAGCACTTCCACCTGAAGTTCCACGTGCCTTCGGTGTGTGCGGACCAGCTGCGCAACGGCGAGGTCGACGCGGGTCTCATCAGTTCCATCGAGTACCTCCGCATCCCCAAGTTGCGGATCGTTCCGGGGCTTTGCATCGCTTCAGCCAAACGGGTCCGCAGCGTCGTGGTTCTTTCGAAAGTGGCACCTGACGAGATCAAGACCTTGGCGCTGGACACTTCCTCACGCACTTCGGCGGTGCTGGCGCAATTGCTCCTGCGGGAACGCTATGGCGTGAATCCGGCCGTCACCGACATGGCTCCTGACATGGAGGCCATGCTGGCCGATCACGATGCGGCGTTGATGATCGGCGATCAGAGCATGCGGGCGCGGAAAGAGGGCCTGATGGTGCTGGACCTGGCCGAGGAATGGTTCGAGTGGACAGGCCTGCCTTTCGTCTTCGCACTCTGGACGGTTCGCGACGAAGCGCCCCAATTGGACCTCCCCGGCGGGGTCGGGGCCTTTTTCCACAAGAGCCTGGAGACCGGCATGGCCCACATTCCGGACATCGTGGAAGAAGCCCGGCGCCACATTCCCTGGACCAAACTGGAACTCACCGAATACTTGACCGAGAACATCCACCACCGGTTGGGCGAGGCGGAGATCCGGAGCCTATCTCTGTTTTTTGAAAAAGCAGTGAAACATGGTTTCGCGCCAGAACATCTGCCTCTGAAATTCCTGTAATGGTGGATCCAGGTTGGGAACGCCGCGCCTGGTTCCTGGCCTGGTTCACGGTGATCTTCAACCTCCTGGAAGGCGCGGTCTCCATCGGCTTCGGCGTGGGCGACGATTCCGTGGTGCTCTGGGGATTCGGTTTTGACAGCCTGATCGAAGTGGCCTCGGCGCTGGTGGTGATGGCTCGGCTCCGGAAAGGGTTCAAAGCCGCAGGCACGGAATCAGAGCGCCGCGCGGTCCTCGCCATTGGAGCTTTGTTCGTACTGCTCGCGGTGGTCATCCAGGTGGGCGCTATTCTGCAATTGGCCTCGCGCCACCATCCGCCCACCACGCTCCCCGGCCTTGTGATTTCAAGCGTGTCCCTGGCCTTCATGTTCTTCCTGTGGCGCGCCAAGACTCTCGCAGCAAGCGCCCTCGACAGCGCGGCCCTGAGAAGCGACGCAGCCTGCAGCCTAGCCTGCATCCAGCTCTCAACGGTGCTTTTTGCCGGCAGCCTGCTCTTCATGCTGTGCCCTAGTCTCTGGTGGCTGGATGGCGCCGCCGCGATCCTGCTCGCACTACTGATTTTCAAGGAAGGCTACGAAGGAATCCGCGCCGCCAGCTCTCCCGACTTCACCGGAGGCTGCGGGTGCGGGCATGATTGAGATCCTGTCCTTTTTCCGGAGTGCTCAAATGAATCTCGCCCCGCGCTTCCGTGAACACTTGGCCCAGCGCATGAAGGATGGCGAGGCAGCCATGGACCGCACGGATTTCGAGACCCTGGTCATCAGCAGCGGCGTGCAGTTTGAATATTTCGCCGATGACCGCGAGGCGCCTTTTTATGGGACGCCCCATTTCCTGCACTGGTGCCCGCTGGAGGGGCCACAGCATCTGCTCAAGATCCAGCCGGGCAGGAAGCCCATCCTGATCCGGTTCGCGCCGGAAGATTTCTGGTACCTGCAAATGCCGCTGGGCTCGCCCTTCTGGGCCGATGGTTTCGACCTGATCGAGTGCGGCACGGTGGATGAAGTCTGGGCGGCCCTGGGCGCCTGCCCTAAGGGCGCCTACATCGGCGACGAGCCTGCGCGCGCTGAAGCGGCGGGTCTGGCGGTGAATCCTGAAAACATCACCAAACACCTGGACTGGACCCGCAGCTTCAAGACCCCTTACGAACTGGCCTGCATGGACGAGGCCCAGCAAATGGGCGCCCGTGGCCATCGTGCGGCCAAGAGGGCATTCCTGGATGGAGCGTCAGAACTGGAAATCCACTGGGCCTACATCCAGGCGGTGGGCTGCGTGGACGCAGACCTGCCCTACACCACCATCGTGGCACTCAACGAGATGGGCGCCATTCTCCACTATCACGGCAAGCGCAAGAATGTGCGCAAAGGCACCACCCTCCTGCTGGATGCCGGAGCCCGTTACAACGCCATCGCATCCGACATCACCCGCACCTTCACCGCGCCCCACTGCGACCCGCGCTTCGTGACCGTGCTGGACTCCATGGAACAAATGCAGCAGGAGCTGTGCACCATGGTGAAGCCGGGCCTGCACTATGGAGAGTTCCATCAACAGGCCCACTTCAAGACCGCCGACATCCTTCTGGGACACGGCATCCTGCGCGGCACGGATCGCGATGAGGCCGTGGCGAATGGGTACACCAGACCCTTTTTCCCCCATGGTCTGGGCCATCATCTGGGCATCCAGGTCCACGATGTGGCCGGCAAACAGCTGGGGCCGGACGGCACGCCCGCGCCGCAACCACCGGAACATCCCTTCCTGCGCACCACGCGTATGATCGAGGAAGGCAATGTCTTCACGGTGGAGCCGGGTCTCTATTTCATCCCCATGCTCCTGCGCCCTTTCCGCACCGGTGAAAAAATTGAGCATTCCTCCAAGTTCAACTGGGCCCTCATAGACGCCCTTGCGCCCTGCGGAGGAATCCGCATCGAGGACAACCTGCTGGTGACCGCAGACGGCCACCGCAATCTGACCCGGGAGCATCTGCCCGAGTGATGAAACTATCAATTCTGGACTTCATTAGGATGCCTTCATGAATCGCCGACTCATCGCGCTGCTGTTCACGACAGTTCTCACCGCCCAGATTCCAACCGCCACGCCACAGCAAAGTGAGCCGATCCCGAGGCCGGTCGGAAGCACTCTCCTGAGCATCGAAAGCCTTTACCACCCGACAAAAAAAATTCCGTTCGTGGATATGCCGAAGACGAATTACGCATGGATGCCGGATGGAACACTGCTCGCGACGCAAGCCGAAGAAGGGAAGCTCAGCGTCACGCGCATGGACTTTAAAACGAACACGACTGCGCCCTACGTGGAGCCCGATAAAACCGTAGCTGAGATCGTTAAACTTGGAGCGGAACAGGATCGTGTCAGGCGCGCGGTATATCGCGGAGCCTTCACGTGGGACAAGGATTTCCATCAATTCATCGTGGCGGTGGAGGCAGATCTCTACGCTGTCGAGCTGGGGAAGGATGGCTTGAAGGCCCAGCGTTTCACCACCTCCAAGGAGCCGAAGGACAATATGGCCTTCAGTCCCGACGGGAAAAAGGTCGCCTATCTCCAAGGCAATGATCTGTACGCTGTGGATCTCACCACCGGGAAGGAAACACGGCTGACGACAGGCGGTTCCCCGGCCCTTCTTAACGGCCGGCTGGATTGGGTCTACTGGGAAGAAGTCTACGATCGCAGCACCTACTGCGCCTTCTGGTGGTCGCCAGACAGCCAGCGCATCGCGTACATGAGCCTGGATGAATCCAGGGTGCCGCTCCACACGCTGGTGGACGACCGCAGCCAACCCCAGAAATTACTGGAGGCCCGCTACCCGAAACCCGGCGATCCCAACCCGATCGCCCGACTAGGGGTAGTGGACCTGAAGGCGCAGACCACCTGGATGGATGATCCCTATCCAGGCAAGGAGACCCTGCTGGTCCAGGTGGGTTGGGACCCGAAAGGGCTGCTGTTGGCCAGCTATCAGGACCGGCTCCAGACTTGGCTGGAACTGCGGCGCTTCGAGGGGACGGCCAGCTCCCTACTGCTGCGGGAAAGTGGAAAAACCTGGCAGGAGCGTCTTCCCCTGCCGGTCTACCTGAAGGACGGCGGATTCATCACGGAGTCCGATCGCACAGGCCATCGCCATCTCTACCGCTACGACAAGAAGGGCAAGCTGTTGCGGGCCATCACGGCCGGCACCTGGGAGGTACGGGAGCTTTTCGGCGTGGATGAAAAACAGAAACGGGTCTACTTCGGCGCCACGGAAAACAATCCCGCGGGTCTCGACAGCTATAGTGTGGATCTCGAAGGCGCCTTGCCCAATGGTTTCATGGCGCGCCACACCCTTCGTGGCGGAACTCATAAATTGAAATTCAGTCCTGATTTCCTGCTGGCGGTAGACACCTGGAGCGATGCCCACAGCCCCACACAGGTGGGGGTGGCTCTCTTGGACGGCCGAGTGGTGAAGGCCCTTGACGGCCGTGTGACTCAAGCCTTCAGGGACATCCGTTTTGGGCGCGTAGCCTTCCAGACGGTGCTCACCAAGGATGGCTTTCCCATGCCGACCATGCTGGTGCTGCCACCGGATTTCGACCCAAAGAAAAAGTACCCCGTCTTCCAGCATATCTATGGTGGGCCGCAGGCCCCGCAGGTGCTGGATGCCTTTTCCAATTCGATGCTCTGGTACCACTTCCTCGCGCAGCAGGGCTATGTGGTGTGGATCTGCGACAACCGCAGCGCCTCGGGCAAGGGGCTCGGCAGTGCGGAAGGCATTTACAAACGGCTGGGCGAACAGGAACTCAAAGACCAATTGGAAGGCCTTGAATGGCTGGGAAGAAAACCCTGGGCTGACCTGAGCCGCGTGGCGCTGGAGGGCTGGAGCTACGGCGGATTCATGACGGCCTATTCCCTGACCCATTGCGACAAATACAAGGTCGGCATCGCGGGCGCGCCTCCCACCGACTGGCGCCTCTACGACAGCATCTACACCGAGCGCTACATGGGTCTGCCCAGCGAAAACCCCGAAGGCTATGGCGCCACATCGGTCCTGAAGGCGGCCAATAACCTGCATGGAAAGCTTCTGCTGTTGCACGGAACGTTGGATGACAACGTGCATCCGCAGAACACCATCCAGTTCCTGGATGCCTTGCAGAAGGCCGGCTTGACGGCAGATACGGTGCTGCTGCCAGGGTCCACCCATGGTCCTCGCGCTCCACAGCACGTCTACGCCCGCATGCAAGCCATGTGGGATTTCATCCAGAAGAATTTGTGAAGTCCTTTTTTAACCCATACTGAATTTTTCTGGATCAACCCATGCATCTACTTCCGCTGGCCCTCCAAGCCGATCCCGTGACTTTTGGCGCTTTCACACCCCTCATGGTGGCAGTGGGCCTTTGGGTGGGCTTCGTGGTCTACGGCCTTTTCTCCCTGCGCAACCACCCCAAGGGTCTGAATCCCCTCTTCTTCACCGAGATGTGGGAGCGGTTCAGCTACTACGGCATGAGGGCCCTGCTGCTCCTCTACATGACCGCACCCGCCTCTGCAGGCGGCCTCGGGCTCTCCCTCAAACTCTCGGGCCTCCTTTACGGCCTCTACACGTTTTTCGTCTACGCCCTGAGCATTCCCGGGGGCTGGATCGCGGACCGGTTCCTGGGTTACCGCAAGGCGATCCTGGTGGGCGGTGTGCTCATCGCGCTGGGCGAATTCGCGCTGGCCTCGGGCCCCCTGGTCCTTTTCTATGTTGGTCTCACCGTGATCGCGGTGGGCACGGGCCTTCTCAAAACCAATTGCACCTCCATCGTCGGGATGCTCTACGACAAGAACGATCCTAGGCAAGACGGCGGCTACACCATCTACTATATGGGGATCAATATTGGCGCCCTCATCGCCCCACTGATCCTCGGCTTCATGGCTCAGGATCCCGTCTTCGCCCTGGCTCTGGGCAAGCTTGGCCTGGCCTCGGCGAATGGTTGGCGCTGGGCTTTCGGTTTCGCTGGCTTGGCCATGGTGGCGGGCCTGCTCCAGTACTCCCTGCGCCAGGGTTCCCTGGGGAATGTGGGCATCAGACCCGGCGGGATTTCAGAGGATGGCAAGCAGATCGTCCACGAACCTCTCACGCCCGAGGAACGCGGCCGGATGTGGGTTGTGGTCATCCTGGTCTTCTTCATCATGATCTTCTTTTTCGTGTTCGAGCAGGCCGGCACCACCTTGAACCTCTTCGCCGATGACCATACGCGAATGAGCCTGTTTGGCTTCACCCTGCGCTCCACCTGGTTCCAGAGCGTGAATTCCATCTGGCTGTTATTCCTGGCGCCCATTTTCAGTTGGCTATGGATCGTGCTCAAAGAGAAGGAGCCAAGCAGCCCGATCAAGTTCACCCTGGGCCTTTTCTTTGTGGGCGCCGGAATGCTGCTGCTGGTACCCCCCAGCCTCGCCTACACCGCCAATCCCATCCTGAAGGTGGCGCCATGGTGGCTCATCGGAACTTACGGTCTGCACACGGTCGGCGAACTCTGCCTGAGTCCGGTCGGTCTCTCCACGGTATCGAAGCTCGCACCCGCGCGCTATTCAGGTGTGATGATGGGCGTGTTCTTCTTCGCCATAGGAATGGGCAACATGCTGGCGGGGCTCGCAGGCGGGTTCAGCGGAAGCTTGAAGCCTGCCACCCTCTTCGGCGGCCTCTTTGCCATCACTACCGTCATGGCCCTCGTGTTGGTGGCGTTGACTCCGCGCATCAAACGGATGATGGGCGGCGTCCACTAATGGCTCCGGCTTGATTTGATTCTGCTAGCCATCGGGCAATCTTGATTTATGCTGGCCTTCACTCGATAAACGAAGGGCCAGCAGTGAAGTTCCAATTGCACATGTGGGCTTGGCTTTTCAGGCGGTTCCTTTGCCTGATCACGCTGGCTGCCGTGCATTGCCAATTCGCCCTTGCGCAAACTAAGCCTGTTTACGATGCGGCCTCCGCAGGTCGGCTGCCCATCCGCGTCTACTCAGACAAGGATGGTCTTCCCCAGAACTCCATTGAAGCCATCACCTTCGATGCCAAGGGCTATCTCTGGATCGCCACGCAGGATGGCGCGGTCCGCTTCAACGGCCGGGACTGGACCACGGTGCCCATGCCCCGGCCCAATGTGTCCACTTGGGTGGTGGCCATTCTCCAGGCCAAAGACGGGAGCATGTGGTTCGGGACGCGCGGCGATGGTGTCCACCGGCTGAAGGATGGCAATTGGACCAGCTTTGGACCCAGCGAACAATTCCCCGATGGCCAGGTCATCAGTCTTTTGGAAACCCTGGATGGAGGCCATTCGATCATCTGGGCGGGAACCCAGGACCATGGGCTGTGGCGCCTCGATAAAGGAACCTGGCACGCCATGCTGCCACCAGTGCCGTTCAACTCAGCCTTTGAGCTTCTGGAGCGGCAGGGGGCGGACGGCGCATCACAGTTGTGGGTGGCAACGGACAAGGGCGTCTACCGCTACCAGGGTGGTCAATGGAATCACTGGGGTGCCCGTGAGCTGGGGCTGCAAAGCCCCTTGACCCTTTGCCTGCTCGATACCGGCGGCCCAGGGGGGAACAGGTCTGAAATGTGGGCCGGGACCGATCGTGGTTATTCCGTGTTCGATGGCACCAACTGGCACCCCACCGCCGCGGCCCCGGGACTTCCAAGTTCCTATTTCTATCGTCTGGCCCAGACTAAAAATTATCTTGGCCAGAAGGAGATCTGGGCGGGTACTGAAGCTGGTCTCGCGCGGTTTGAAAACGGCCACTGGACCACCTATGACACCAAAATCGGCATGCCCGGCAATGTGATACGATCGCTCGCGGCCAGACAAACGCCCGGAGGTTCTGCCACCTTGTGGATCGGAACTTTCGGGGGTCTCACGCGCTTGCCCATCGGGGGCTGGCTAAGCTACACCACGCTTTCAGGCTTGCCTGAAAATGTCGTTTTCGCCATCCAGGCTATGGCCAACGGAACCATGTGGTTTGGCACCCTGGGCGGTGGCCTCTCTCGGCTGCAAGGCAAGACCTGGACCACCCTGGACCATATCGAAGGCAAACCCGTCACGGCCATCATGAGTTTACTAAAAACCGAGGGTTCAAGCGGTGCAGAAACACTTTGGGTGGGTACCCGGGGGCAGGGCGTCTTCACGTTGAAAGGGGGAGCCTGGAAGCTCTTTGAACACACCGAACGGTTTCCAGATTCCTGGGTCTACGCCATGGCCCAGACCAAATCACCGGGCGGAAAACTTGTCATGTGGTTTGCCACGCGGCAAGGCCTGGTGAGGGTCGAAGAAGACAGTTGGAAGGTCTATACCACCGCGGAGGGCCTGCCCCACAATTTCGTGACGACCCTTCGGGAATCACGCAATGCCGCTGGAGATCCAGAACTGTGGGTGGGCACGAGGGGCGGTGGAATCGTCTGCCTGGAGGAACGCACCGGAAAGTGGCGGCCCTACCCTGCTTCCGAGCATCTTCCCGGACTGCGTGTCAGCCATATCCAGGAATTGCGCGGACTCAAAGGAGAACGTCAGCTGTGGGTCACCACCATGGGCGGGGGCGTGTCCCGATTGGATCTGGACCATCCAGAGCGGGGCTGGACCCTGTTCGATACCCAGAGCAGCCCGCCGTTGGGAAGCAACACGGTTTACCGGGTGGAGCAAAATTCAGTGGGACAGCTTTACTTCACAACCGTGGGCGGAGTGACGCGATTCCAGCCCAACAGGGACTTTGGGGGGACCAGTCCTGAGTACGAATCGTTCACATTCACCACTGGCGATGGCCTTCCCAGCAATGGCTGCACCCAAGGTTCCTCCACCCTAGATTTCAAGGGTCGGATCTGGACCGGCACGGTCCTGGGCGTGGGCATGTTTGATCCCAGGCAAGTGGTGGAGGATCGGACGATCAAGCCGCTCCACCTGGAATCCGCGCGCCTGATCGGTCCCGACCAGACTTTGCTTGAGGGCGCTTCATTGGCCTACTACCAGAACCATGTGCGCTTCGACTATGCGTTGCTGAGCTATTTCCGGGAAGGGGATACCGTCTTCCGTACGCAGCTGGATGGGCTGGACACCGATCCCTCGGCCTGGGGACGGGATACCAAAATGGATTATCCAACGCTGCCGAAGGGCAATTACGTTTTCAAGGTATGGGCAAAGGATTACGCCGGCAATGTCAGCGGTCCGGTGCTTTTTCCTTTCAGCATCCGCAGCGCGCCGTGGCTCACGTGGTGGGCTTATATGGGCTACGTCCTGTTGCTGGGTGGCGGGGTGTGGTTCTATCTCAAAGCCAGGTTGCAATACCTTAAAGCACAGAAAGCGTCACTGGAAGCCACCGTGGAGGCGCGCACCTTTGAATTGGCGGAAGCCAGGGACGAAGCCCTGATCGCCACGCGCATGAAATCCGATTTCCTGGCCACCATGAGCCATGAAATCCGCACGCCCATGAACGGCATCATCGGCATGTCCGGCCTGCTCCTTGATTCGGGCCTGAATCCCCAGCAACGGGACTACGCCGAGACAGTCCACCGCTCCGCGGACAACCTGCTGGATATCCTCAATGATGTTCTGGATTTCTCCAAGATCGAGGCTGGGAAGATCCTGCTCGAATCGGTTCCTTTCAGCTTGCGGGATTCGGTCGAGGAAATTCTGGGTCTCATCTATGAGGCTGCCCGGGTCAAGGGTCTAGAGCTTTGTTCCCTGATACCGCCCGAGGTTCCAGACGCCTTGGTGGGGGATCCGGGCAGGTTGCGCCAGGTCCTTTCCAATCTGTTGAGCAACGCCATCAAGTTCACCCACGAAGGCGGAATCACCCTTTCCATCACCTGCATCGGATCCACCGGACACCAGGAATTGCGCTTCGAAGTCCGCGATACGGGCATTGGTATTCCGGCGGATGTCCAGACCCGATTATTCAAAGCCTTCAATCAGGCGGACAGCTCCACCAGCAGGCGTTACGGCGGCAC
>JANXQX010000199.1 GCA_025353305.1 Holophagaceae bacterium | reverse complement strand
CATGACTGATTCCGGCTCAAAATCGCTTCGCGAGGCGCGTAGCGCCTGCGGGCCGAAGGCCCGCAAATTCAGGTAGCCCGGCGCGGATCACACCTAAGCGTGAGTCCGCCGCCGGGCCACCTGAATTTCAGCTGCGAAGCTCGCACATAACGAGTCCCTTTGTGCCCTTTGTGTCTTGGTGGTTCTCTTTCTTTGAATGCAACTTGGTATAAAAAAAGCGCGCCCATGGGCGCGCTTCTGGGTGCCTCAGGACTCAGGACTTCTAGAATTCGATATCCATGCCTTCTTCACCGGCGAGCTCGTTTTCCTCGCCCAGGACCGCGCAGGCGGCGCTGTACATCTGGAGAACGGCGGCTTTGCGGTTGCTCAGGTTGGTGAGCAGATCCTTCACCCGCTGCACTTCAGAGGCGATGGTGTTATTGATCTGCTCCACTTCCGCCTTGCAGCGTCCGCGGGTCTGTTCGTAGAACTGGGTTTGGTCATTGCTTAGGTCCATGGGGGGCCTCCCTGGGAAATGGTGGAGTGGATGGGACAAGTTTACAAGGGTGATCGAGCATTCAAAGGTAGAGCAAGGGAACCAAGCATACAAAGATTAAGCGCGCCAGGCGATCCAAATCAGGATGGGAATGATGATCAGGAGCAAAATAATGGTCCGCATGACCCAGGGGGAACGCACGGATTCCATGGAATCCATTTGGGGGAGGGGGATGGGGATCTGGGCTGGACCATGCTTCTGGACGATGGCGGTGGTGGTGGGCTGGTCTTCAAGCTTGGCCCGGGCCGCTTCCCCGGATGGGGCTGCGGTGCCCTTTTTGGCCGGCGGACCCGTGGTCCTGACCGCAAATCGGGCGGCCATGACTTCTTCCACCTGTTCCTTGGTGCCCCTGAGCAGGGTATTCACGTATTCCGCCACATCGTGGTCGGTGGGTTCACTGGCCTGCCGCACCAACAGATCTTTGAGGTCCCGCTCCAGGAATCGGGCCGATGGATACCGCATCTCCACGTTTTTTTGAAGGCACTTGTTCACGACGGCGGCCATTTCCCGCGAGATGGAGGGATTTATGGATTGCACGTCGCTGATCCGGCCCATGCGGACCTTCTCCAGCACTCCCAGCTCCGAGTCTGCGTGGAAGCAGCGTTCTCCCGTCAGCAATTCAAAGAGCACAAGGCCCAAGGAATAGAGGTCCGAACGGTTGTCCAGGGGCTGGCCCAGGGCCTGCTCAGGGCTCATGTAAAGGAGCTTGCCCTTCAGCGCGCCCGCCAGGGTCTGGGTATTCTTCGTGGCGGCCTTGGCGATGCCGAAGTCCACCAGCTTCACTGCGCCATCGCTGCTGATCAGGATGTTCTGGGGGCTGATGTCCCGGTGGACCAGCTTCAATTCCCGGTCGTTGAGCGCCTTCTTGCGGTGGGCGTGATCCAGAGCCACCGCCACCTTCATGGTCACGAAAGCGGCCACGGGTTCTGGGAAGGGCAGGCGGTACTCCCGGACTTTTCGCAGCAGGGAGCGAAGGTCCTTGCCATCCACATACTCCATGGCGATGTAGTAGGACCCCGAAGCCTTCCCGAGATCAAAGATCTGCACGATGTTCGGATGGGTGAGCTGGGCCGCCAGCTTGGCCTCATCAATGAACATGGTCACGAATTCTTCATTGTCCGAAAGATGGGGCAGGATGCGCTTGATGGCCACGATCTTCTGGAAACCCTGGACACCGCGCTGCCGGGCCTTGAAGAGCTCGGCCATGCCGCCCACAGCGATCTTCTCCAGCAGGTAGTAATTCCCGTATTCCTCCAGCACGTTGGCTGGCATGGGCTCTGACATATCCGGGAAGGCCTGGGTACCCAAGGGACTGGGCGGCAGGGGCGCTGATGGGCGGTCCATGATCGTGGGCCCCACAAGACTCTCGGCGCTTGGCGACTCGGCCACCAGGGCGAAGGGATCAAAGATGCCAGAGATGCCGCTGAGCGTGTACTCGTCATCCTGCTTGCCATCAGTCTGGGGGGGAGCCACGTTTGATATACCAGCGTTGACCACCGGTGGCGGCTGCACCGTTCCTTTCTGAGCCGCTGCCGCTGAAGGCGCGGCTGGATTGGGTACAGGAAGGGGAACTTCAGCCTTCTTGACCTCGGGTTTACCTGCAGGGGGAGTCATAGCGCTTGCACTCACATTCCCTTCAAGCTCTTCCAGCAGGCCACCGAAAATGTCTTCGCTATCCAACACAGCCTTGGGCGGGATCGGAGGTGATGGGGGTGGAACAAAAGGCTCGATTTTCATGGCCTGGGTGACCATGGATTTCATGACCTGGGTGGCGGCCGGGGAAGGAACTGGCGGAGTGCTGGGCTTGGGTATTGGAACTGCAGGGAACGAGGCAGGTTTGATTGCGGGTTTAGGAACAGGATTCAGAGTGAATTTCGGGATGACCGGAGCCGTTGGCATTGGTTGCACTTTGGGCGCCGCCAGGTGGAATTTGGGGAGTTGGACCTTGGGTGCCACGGGTTTGGTTTCCGCGGATTTTGGAGCGGCCGGTTTGGGTGCCGCGGGTGCTGAAGAAATGGGTGCGGAAGCAATAGGAACCGCAGGCTCACGCGGAACTGAAGGCGCAGGCGGACTGGCCTGAACAGGCATCGCCGGGCGTGGAGCCTCTGGCCTTGGCGGCTCTGAACGTGGCTCTGCTTCGCGGGTGGGGGGTGGTGTTTCGCCTTCGATATCCGCCAACAGATCCCCGAAAATATCCTGCGAGCTGAACCGGCCAGAACTTTTTGACTGGTCGGGTTTATAAGCGCTGAGAGCAGATGGCCAGGTCTGGATGGCATCCTCCTTGGAGAGGTAGCCTTTGAAGACTTTGGGAAGGTTCGCGTAGGGCGCCGTCTCTTCCCCCTGCAGCACCAGCACGGGCAGGGAGGGGTGCCGCGCCAGGAAGAGTTTCGCAACCTCGAAGGAAGCCTCGCCGCCATGGGCCGGATCCAGCAGCATGAGATTCGGTTCCAGGCCCCAATCAATGAAGTGGCGCGCTTCCTGATTCGTGGCCCAACGGATATCCCAGCCATCCATCTCTAGGGAAGCCACCAATGCAGGCGATTTTAAGGACTCGCCATCCACAACA
>JANXQX010000081.1 GCA_025353305.1 Holophagaceae bacterium | reverse complement strand
GCCCGCACCGTCTCGATGACCGCCGATAGCGCGCGGAACGAGGCTGGCGCGAAGGGTGTCTCCTCCACGCCCATGTCCAGCAATCCTTTAGCCAAGAAGAAGGCTGTAGCGTGGGTATGCGCCATCACGCGGTCGTGGGCTTCGGGCGAGACTTCGATGACTTCACTACCCAGGGTCTCGAATAACGTCCGCACGTGTTGGGCGGCTTCAGAATGGCGAGGGCTGGGACAAATCACTGTCTGAAGAGGATCCGCGCGGGCAAGGCTGAGGGGGCCGAACAGTGGGTGGGTGCCGCAATGGGGGATATCATCACTGAGGATCCGGTCCAGCAGGGCGCAAGGAACTGTCTTCACGCTGCCCACGTCCATCACGATATGTCGTGACTCCAAATGGGGCCGAAGACTGAGGAGCACGGCCTCCGTTTGCGGGATGGGGACGGCCAGTACAATGATGTCGGCCCACCGGGCCAAGGACTCAGGGCTCTCCGCCTGCAGACCGCCGGGTACTGGCACGGCGGGGTCCCAGGCCTGCATCGGCATGCCAGCCTCGCGGAGGAGTTCCGCCAAGGCAGATCCAAAGCGGCCGAATCCAATGATACCGATGCGCAAGGGGGAACCTCGAAGGTAGGTTCGATTATTCTAATCCGTTTACCGGAAACAGGACTTCCCTCGTAAGCTGATGGTTCTGCTTTTTGGAGCCACCGATGCCCCGTCTGATCTTTGTTCTTGTGGCTTCCGTGGCTTTGCTGGCACAAACGCCTGCCCCCGCGATGCAGCACGGTAAGCCCACGCGGGAAGGCGCGGAGTATATTGCCGCTGTGGCCACCACTTCGACTGCGAAAGTGATCGCAGAGATCCGGGACCACCAGCAGGCGGTGTCCAACCTGCAGTACCTGTGCGATGAGATCGGTCCGCGACTCACGGGCTCGGCCCGGCTGGTGACGGCCCATGAGTGGATGGAGGGCCGGATGAAGTCTTACGGGTTGGTGAACGTCCACCGCGAAGCCTATGACTTTGGTCCCAGCTGGACCCGCGGCGTGGAGACCGCACGCATCATCAACCACAACGGCCTGAATCTGCAGGTAGCGCAAATGGCCTGGAGCCCCGCCACCCACGGTCCCCTCAAAGGGGAAGTAGTGCTGCTGGGCGGCAAGACCTTGGAGGAGATGCTCGGCCTCATCGGGCACCTTAAGGGCAAGATCGTGTTGATGGGATCCTTCCCCAAGTCAGAAGGGGACCCGAAAGGTCGCCGCGAAAAGATGATGAAGCTCTTTGGCGCCATCCGAACCGAGGGCATTGCCGCCTTCCTCATGGGCTCAGAAAAGGAAGGCGGGTTCCTCACCATGACTGGTTCGCCCAAGGGTGGCCGCTTTCTTCCCAACGTTCCGGCGGCCTTCATGAACCGTGAGCACGTGAACATCCTTAAGCGGCTGCTGGAGAAGCACGGCAGCCTTGAGCTTGAGTTGAACCTGGGCGGCGTGGCCTCCGAGAAGCCCGTGCAGGCCTACAACTCCATCGGCGAGATCCCAGGCAGTGAAAGACCAGAAGAGGTCGTGATCCTGGGGGCGCACCTGGACAGCTGGGACCTGGGCACCGGCGCCACGGACAACGGCACCGGCAGTGTGGCGGTGGTCGAAGCCCTGCGCGCCATCCAGGCTGCGGGCGTGAAACCCAAGCGCACCATCCGCGTGGTGCTTTTCAGCGGGGAAGAGCAGGGGATCTTCGGCAGCAAGGCCTATGTGAAAGCTCACAAGGATGAACTCAAGAACATCCAGGCAGTGCTCATTGATGACCTGGGCACCGGAAAGGTGCGGGGCTTTGCCATGGAAGGCCGGGAGGATCTGCGCCCCTTCATGGCCGAGGCCATCGCGCCGTTGAACGAGATGGGTGTGCGGGAACTGCCCTTGGAAGCCAGTGAGGACAGCGACCATGCGCCTTTCGTAGAGGAAGGCATCCCGGCCTTCTTCAGCATCCAGGACAATGAGGACTACTTCACGGCGACCCACCATAGTCAGGCGGATACCTTCGAGCATGTAAAACCCGAGGCCTTGGTGGAAGGCGCCACCGCCATGGCTGTTACTTCGCTGGGCCTGGCGGATATGGGACCACGGCTGCCACATAAAATGGTCGAAATGGTTGAAAAACAGGCCCCTGTCTCACACTGATCAAGGCTGGCGGGGCAAAGCTTTAAAGTCCCAAATCCCAAATCAAGAACCTACCGCCTAGGGCCTGTTAACACTATCTGAGTGCCTCGATAATCAGGGCTACGACGACAAAAGCAGCAAACATCACGTCGAGCTTATCGAAGCGGGTGAATACCCTTCGATACCCCTTCAACCTCCGGAACGCTCGCTCGACCTCGTTTCGACGCTTGTATAGCTCTCTGTCGTAATCCCAGGGATCTGCCCTGGTGATCTTCGGAGGTACGACAGGGAGATAGCCCGGGTCAACGGCGAGTTGCCTTGTTTCATTGCCTTCATACGCTCTATCCATGAGCAGGTGGGTTGGATGGCCTGGTGGTCCGAGGTTGTGCAGCAACACTCGGCCACGGGGCCCATCCCCCTCTTGTCCAGGGGACAGGTCAAACTTCAGGACCGTTCGAGCATCAGCGGCAACCAGATGAATTTTGGTGGTCCATCCTCCCCGGGATCTCCCGATTGCCTGGGGTCCGTTTTTTGGAGCGCTCCCGTGCCATCCGGGTGGACCTTGATGTGGGTGCTATCCAGCGAGACAACATCGACTTTGATACAAAGGATTTGAGCACGCTGCAATTCAGTGAACACTCTGTCCAACACGCCCTTCTTGGCCCACCGGTTCATCCGGGTGTAGACGGTGTGCCAGTTTCCGAACCGGGGAGGCAAACCTCTCCATTTGCATCCATGCTCGGCGACATAAAGGATCGCATTGAGTAGGTTCAGGTTTTCCATGCTCACGTTGCCTCGCTGAGTAGGCAGGCAGTGCGCAATGAGTTGGAATTGAGCTTCTGAGATTTCCATGACATGAAGCATCGGGCATCAGCCAGGGAAAATCAAGTAGTGTTAACAGGCCCTAGGCCGATGGGCGAGCGCACGAAGAGCCCAAGCCCATGGCTTTCCTGCTTGGCCTTCTCCAGCTCATTCTCGTTGCCAAGACCGGCTCACGCCGCATCTGAAGCGGTTGGTACTGAGCTAGCCGAGCCTTTGTTTGGGATGGGTTAGAAAAACTTTATGGATTGATATTCAACTCTTTACGTTTCTTATCCCTGGCTTCCAAGAAGCATGGAGCCCAGGCTACCCAAAGCCCTTTGCCTACAATGGCGTCACAGGTTTTGGCCTTGATACAGGAGCAGTCGTAATAGAACAGGTCTAGATCAGCCGGGTTCATCCAACCGAGGTGTCCGCTAATGGATTTCTCAGTATCACTCTCTAGATAAATGACACGAAACCTTCCATTTTCTTCAGCAAAATTGCTTGAAAGCTCAGATTTGATTCCTACTACCACCCTGTCGCTTCTCTCGTCTTTCCCGACTGAAAAAGATGAATAAAACCTTGCTACTGCATCTCCCTTTTTGATTCGGAAACGAATATCATTCCCATTACTATTTTTGTAGATTGGAGCGTTGTCATTGAGAACCAATGCTGCTTCGGCCTTGCCTTCAGGAGCGGAACCAGATTGAATAGAACCTCCCTTGACAGGTTCATCCGGTTTCCCCTGGATTCCTTGGCCGCTTTTTGAGATCAATGTTCCAAGTGGAAACAATTTGGTTTTAACATAAGATTTCTGGACACCAATTTCATTGTCCGAAATAAACTGGCTCCAGGATAGCGACCTGCTCTGCCAAGCGGCCATGGTTTTATCATTCCACATCTTTGCCATGTCCGCCTTTGTCATGCTGATAATTGGGATTTGAGCCACATATCCATCGAATGCACGCTTGAACAATCGAGTTAATCCGTAAGGTCCTCCTGATCCAATCCACGATGAGTCTTTTACCCGATTCAATAACTCTGACTTATATTCCGTAGGCAGCTCTATCCAGAATGACTGGCCATAGAGTGTGCAATTAAGGGTGGATTTGCCAATTGAAGCAAACCCTTCGACCTTCCCTGAATACCGTACCTCTTCTAAAGTAAGGTCCTGCGAATATTTAAATTGCACACCAGCTTTTCCAGCAGAATTAACGGCACCATCAAAATTCGCCATACCATTCATATAAAGACCGGCAAACTCAATATTGGCCTGGTCTTTGATCGAATTACCAGAATAATACCGGGTGCCCCCGAAGATTTTTTTTCCACCGCTCTTTGCAAATCTAGTTACCCATGCCTGCGACGAGTCCCCAAAAGGTTGGTAAAGAATTTTACCCATATTGTCATCTTCGAGAACTAGATAGATCCCAGCGGCCCAAACCGGGGCATACTGGCTCGGAACCTGGCTAAACGTGTCACGGGTGTCAGCTATGAATGAAGCCTTTGGGCGAGCCTCGGTGGACAGTTCAGTTCCAACAAATCGAGCAAGACGGGCGGTTTTGGCTTCCCAATTGGAATCACTGGCACGCAACACTACTTTATATGATTCGAACTCAATTGTAAAAACGCCATCCTTGAACTCAGCGGTACCTTCGTCCACCAAAGCAGCCGACCTAGCAGTGTCACCCCGATCTGGCTCTTTAGACCACTTAAAGAGTCGAGCAAGCCAATGTCCATTCTTCATGCCAAGATTGAATGATGTGAGATAGTAAAGTGCACCACCAGGCTGATCCAGATCATTCAAATATGCTGCTTGGCCTGACCACTCAGCCGTTTTATCTCCACCATTGATTTCTGGAGCCTTCTTCCAAATGCCGTCGAAAAAGAGATCAACTTGTTCTCCCTTATTTGAAACTAGGTAGCCTTGAAAATGTTTAGGGAATGAACGCTTTTCAAGAAGATCTTTAATCAACACCTTTGATGAAGTGACTTTTTTAGATGTGCTGCCTTCAGACTTTTTTGTTGATGATGTCTGACTAGGCCGAGGGGCCTTTTCTACAAGCTGGGCGCTCAATGTAGTGCAGATCAATAAGCCAGTAAAAATTGCGATGCGCACTGTCTTCTCCTAATTCGCTATGAAGGTTTGCCAACCTTCCATTTTGGCGAGTTTGCCATTGTTATCTGTAAAGACAACCATTAGGTTTTGGGAGAGAGCATCCTTGCTGCTACTTTTACCTTTATTAGACCAAAACGTGCTGTCTTTATTTAGTTCCATTCCAAGAGAGATGTGACTGTTGGGGACAATACTTGTAGTGGCTTCCGCTAACTCCCAGAGTGGACTATCTTCAGGCACCGAAGTACGCTCGACTTTTCGGAATCGGAACAGATAGGCTTTTGGGTAGCCTTGGTCCCGCCTGATTCGCTCCACATTCTTTGCAAATTCTGTAGCACTGGCTTTACTTAGAGCGTGAGAAATTTTCTCGTTCTCCTTGCCAGCCATCGAGGCGAGAATCAGGGCTTGTTGATCTAAAAAGGGTTTCGCGACTATCTCAGGATTACCAGCCTCTTCGATGACAAGTTCGACTTGTCGGTTCGCCTCAATGGTCACCACTTGACCGTCCTGCTTGAAGGTAACCCCAGACATTGTAGGTGCATTGAACCCCTGAATTTCATACACCTTTGTCGCTGGAAGATAAGCCCTCCTGACTGTACTCACTTCAATTCTAAATCCGAATGTGGATGCAAGCAGTGTCATCTGGTGATGAAGGTTCTCCTGACCAACATAAGGGTCCCCCTCGGCACGGGTCCCGATCTTCACTTGCATCTTGGGTGCCGCATTGCCCCCCAACAGAGCCTTCTTAAATTCCTCCGTGAGGGAAGCGCTTGGCTTGTTCGAGCATGCCAAGGTGACGAGCACGATCGAAGTCCCAGCGATAAATCGAGCATGGGGATTCATGGATTCTCCTGTGGGCCGAAACTTTAGCCTTCATGAGCAGAAAGGGGAGTGTGTTATCACGATTTTACCACATTCTACGTTGAGCTTTTGTAAACGACCTGGGGCATCGGTAGTCGAGTCGAATGCCCATGACGTCTCCCTAATTCAGGAGCATGAATACTGGGTGTCCAAGGTTGAAAGAGGCGTCCCTGGAAATTGCTGAGGGAGTCCTAGGTGACCAGAGTGAAACCAACGGCACGCGGCTTCGGTGGAGGTAATCCCGCCGAGGGGACCGTGGGTCTCCAAGCCCAACGGACTGACAATTTCACGGGGTGAACACCAAGCTGCGGAAAGCTTGGCTGTACACTTCTCCATCCACACGGGCAGGAGCGAGTGTCGAGGTAGTGGATGTCCATCCAGCGGCGTTGAACCCGATAGTCAGCGGCACGCCGTCCTGGGGTGCCCAGGCGGGATCCCATCCCGCAACGCTCGTGAAGTCAGGCAACGTATGGCTCAGGCTGGCAGCACCTCCGGCATACCCGGCGGTCACGTAAACCGAGTAGCTGCGTGTAGGGGTGGGAGTCCCTTGGATGCCCGAGAAGGACCAGGACTTATTGTAGGGCACTGTCACGGTCCAGCTTACTTGAGGGCGCAGGTACGGCGCACCCGCGATCTTCTGTACGGCTGGGAGTGGCTGCGCACCGGAGAAGGTGATCACCTGGTCGGACGCAGTGTGGAACCAGCGTGTCACGGAGCGGGTGTTGTCGGGGCTGTACGTCGGCCCCGAGATGGGGCCAGCAACGGTTCCAAGACTGTGGACATCCGCGGGCTGTTGCTTCGCGGGAGGAACCCCCGCGAAGGGGAAGCCCTGTCCGTTCCCCAGGAACAGCGTGGAATTCCCGGTTGCGATATAACCCGCGAAAAGACCTTGTGTGGAGTAAAAGGTGCCAAGGCCCACCGCGATCTCGTTGGCTCCGAGGCCTTGAACCGTAGCCGTGTACTGAGTGGGAACGAAGCCTTCACTGGAGAAGTCGAGGTTGAGGCCCGAAAGGCCGCCCGCTGGGACCGTGACCCCACGCCGGATGAGGATCTTGCTCGTCCGCCAGACCACGGCGAGGGGATTCGACCGATCCAGCCAGTTGGCGGATGCCATAAGGTCTTTGAGACCAGGCTTCACCATATTCAACGTAAAGGTACTTTGGCCTTGAGAGAGCAGGGCCGCTGATTCTCCCATTCCGATGGGGAGGAAATCCGTGAGGGGATCCTGGCCCGCAACCGATCCGGACACCGTTGTGAGCGGATCGCAGTTCACGAAATTCATGACGCTCACCATAGCTCCGCTCTGCTGCATCTCCGCTGTCGTCCCGTAGAACAGGTTGAGGGTCTTGAGGGATCCTCCATCGAGAACCATGGCGACACCGGCTTTCCCCGAGGCAATGTTAAAGGAATAGCGGCCACTCACAGGTTGGACCACCTGCCAGAGACCATCCCCGTCCTGGGCGGCGAACCAGAGCACCGTTTGGAACGGGATGCAGAGGTCCCACACGGCAGCCGTTCCAATGGGGCCTGCGGAGTTCACGTTAACGGATAGGTTCGTGGTCTGCTCGCTGAGGCCTGGGAAAGTCCCGTGGACGACCAGGGGGTAGGTTCCCTGCGCCACCGAAGGAGTCACCTGGAGCACAAGGTTGGAGGACGAAGTGGCAGGATTGGGCGTGAAGGTGCTGGTAATACCCCCCGGGGCTCCGGTGACAGTGAGGGTGACCGCACCGGAGAAACCACCCATTGGATTGATGGCGATGGATGCGCTGGCGGAGGTCCCCGCCGTCACGTTCAAGGAGGCTGGGCTTGAAGACAAGGTGAATGATGGAGCGGGATTCACCGTCACGGTGGCAGCCGCTGTGGCGTTCCCAGCGGAATTCGAGGCGGTCAGGGTGTAGGTGGTGGTGCTAGCGGGGCTGACGTTCACGCTGGCTCCCGTCACGGTTCCAACACCGTGATCAATGTTCAGGCTGGTGGCCCCGGAAACCTGCCACGTGAGATTGGCGTTCTGCCCCTGTGTGATGGTGGATGGCGTTGCAACGAAACTTGACACCACGGGGGAGGAGGGTTGCGGCGTGGGGATTGTGATGCCGCCCCCTCCGCCGCAGGCAAGGGTGAGCGCCAGCGTGCAGGCGCTCAGGGGGAAGGTTAGTCTGGCAAGTAGAGATTGGCTGTTTCGCATGGCATCACCTCACTTTTTCACAACACTGAAACCAAAGAGCTCGCCAGCAGCCGTGGAGCCCAGTGACATGGCCGTAGGGAGGTAGATTCCGTATTCCCCTGGGACCAGAGCCTTCTTCGGTGCGACCTTCCAGATTCCTGGTTTGATCTCCTCGTAGGCGAATTCCACAACCCAGTCCGGATCGGGAGCCCCGATACCGGAATATCCGAAGGCTCCGGCCTTGCCCATCTTCACGGAACGCTTGTTCTTCTTGGGCTGAGACTCCGCCTTCACCAAGAAGATCCTGCCCTTGGGGCTCATGGAAGAGATCAGGTAGAGCGTCGCCTTCGGATCGCTGATCTTCACGTCCGCGGCCGGATCAGGAAAGTCGGCGAACAGGAGCATGGTGACGAATGCGTAGGTCGTGCCGAGGGTTCCGCCGATGCCTTCCAGCTTCATGACCTCGGTCCCTGTTTGCAGGTAAGCCGCCTTCACGAGGTTCTGGCTCGAAGCGTAGGTCTTCGCAGCTTCCTCAACCTTCGCTGGGACAGAGGGCGGATCTTCAGATGGAGCGGCCGCGTGGGCGCTGGTGGGAGCGAGCAGGAAAGCCAGCAGGATGGTGTTGAGAAGTTTCACGGGAGTGCCTCCTGAATGTGGGGAAAATTGCCCGAATGAAGGGCGTTGAGGGAATTCCGCCGGGGGGTGAACTCGGTCAGGATAATGTTCTAATTTGGAACAACCAATTGCGGACTATATCGTCTACTTCCATCGAGGCGCCACGACCCTCTGGAGAAGACCCTCCACCGGAAGGAATACCGGATTCTCCTCGGCCTTCTTGTGCAGGCCCGGAAGGCCTCTGCCGTGGCCCAAGTGGAGCTGGCGGACCGCTTGGCTATCCCGAGGTCAACCGTCAGCAAGTGGGAAACGGCGAGCAGAGGTTGGACCTCCTGGAATTCTGGACGTGCTGCATGGCCATGGGTGTGGATCCCCTCAACCTGCTCGTGGAGTTTCAAGCGAAGTGGCCGGGGTCCCGGACCTTCCGGATAGCGCGGCTTTCGCGCAGACGTAACAACTGAAAAGGCGGCCATGGGAGGCAAGGAGAATTCGCCCTTTTCGGTATTGGTTGGGTTGTGGGGATCCAGGCGTCGCATGGTGTTCATTGGTGGCGAATGGGTGCGCCCGTCTCGAAGGCGGGAGACGTGGAAATGGATCGGGCGTCATGAAGCAGCTCGCCCTCGAGGGCTTGGACGAACGCGCCCTGCCAAGCTTTCAAATCCGGGGGAAGGAGACTGGAGCGGAGGCGCAAAGAAACGGCGGCTTCGGCTTCAGCCAGGTACCTGGCCACCAGGCGTTCTTGGGGGAGGACGTAGCGTTTGCCGCTGCGAATGACCAGGTTCCGGCTCTGCAGGAAGGAGAGGGTCCGCAGGATCCGCTGATAGGTGGCCCGGCCTCCATCGAGAAGCCACCCCGCCTCCTGCCCGAGATCGAGGATTCCACCCGGTGTAAGGCCAAGGGGACTCGACCTGAGCAGGTCCAGGATGTGAGGGGCGTATCGGGGGATTGGGGGCATGGGTCAGGGATCTCGTTTGCATAATCAACATAATGTGGATCATTTGTTTCGTCAAGATAAACTTTTAAGTAACTTTTGTACGCAGGCACATCCCAATTTCGTGGGTTATCCTATCGAGACCCTATGGAAAACCACGAAGAAGCCGACACTTTTGCGGATTTGGTCGCAGCCCTGCCCCGGATTGACCGTTACAAGGTGGTCCGGGGGCTCGGGGAAGGGGCCTACGGCGTGGTCGTTCTGGCCCAGGACCTTGAGCTTCAGCGCCAGGTCGCCATCAAGTTTGTCCACCCGGAACGGCGTCGGACTCCGGAGTTGCTAGAGGAGGCCCGTACCCTCGCGGCCCTGGAACACCCCGGACTCTGCCGGGTCTTCGACGTTGGCTTGGCGGGAGGCCGGACCTTCCTGGCCATGCAATACCTGGAAGGCCCCACGCTTCAGGAAGCCGCGGCGGACCTGAAGGCCGGGGAGGGGATCCCTGGAATCCTGCACGTGATGGTGGCCATCACCGAAGCCGTGTGGTTCGCCCACGCGCGTGGCATCGCCCACCGCGACCTCAAGGCTTCGAATGTGATCCTGACCACGGACCCCCATGGCGCGTTCCAGCCAGTGATCCTTGACTTTGGTCTGGCCGCGCCTGTCGAAGGGGCCGAATCCGCGGTGCCATCTGACCTCTGGTCCTTGGGCGAAATGCTCTACGTGCTGCTCGGTGGGAAGCCCTCCCACAGCGGTCCTTCCAGCCTCCTCCGGATAGGTGACACCCGGCCTCGGCCTTCCCTCCAATCCTTGGGAATCCAAGTTTCAGCGGACCTGGAAGCTGTGCTGGAAAAGGCCCTTTCGCTTCGCGCCGAGCAGCGGTACGACTCGGCGAAAGCCTTGGGGGAAGACCTGCGCTGTCTCCTGGAAAAGCGTCCCACAGGGGCACGGCCTCTGGGAACCTTGGGGCGAACAGGGCTCTTTGTGCGCCGCCACCCTTGGGCTACAGGCTGGTCCATGGTGGCGCTCCTCGCTCTCGGGGCAGTCACAGGTACCTTCATCCACCAGCGTCGCCTTGCCACGCAAAGGCTTCTCTACACCCAGCGCTTCACGCGGGAGGCGGAGCAAATGGAGAGTCTGCTCTACCGTGCCTTCGCCATGCCCGTCGGAGATTCGGCTCGGGTTCTCTCTGCCGTTCGGACCCGGATGGCCTCTCTCACGGAAGAGGGGTCCCGGCTTCCCATCGAGGGGCAGGGTCCGTTGGAATATGCCCTGGGAAGGGTTGATTTGTCTCTTGCGGGTCCCTACCAGGCCAAGCTTCATCTTGATCGGGCAGCACTGTACGGATTCAAGGGCCCGGAAGAAGACTATGCACGAGGCATGGCGTATGCCCTGGTCTTCCTGAATGAAATGAGGGGCGTGGACGGGAAGGCACGGGAAGCTCGGCGGCTTCGATTGGAAAAGGAATTCCCGGGACTCCAGGCCCAGGCGCAGCAGTGGCTGAAGGCGGGCCACCAGCTGCCACTGGGTACACCCGATCTCGGCGCGGCTCTTCTTGCGGCCACGGAGGATCGATGGGAGGAGGCCTTGAAGTTGGCCCGCGCCGCCCAGGCTGCCCATCCCTACGCCTGGGAGCCCTTGCTTTTCGAGGGATCGATACACCGTGACCGGGCCACAAAATTGCTGAACGAGGGAGCGTGGGATCGCCTGGATGCGGAACTGGCCGAATGGGAGACTGGGATACGGAAGGCGGAGGCACTGGGGCGCTCGTGTCCATCGGTCGCCCTTGAACGATTCATGATGGAGGTGCTGCGGAACCACGCAGCGACCTTGAGGGGCGACTTCTCGGAAGCACGGCTCCAGCGGATGCGGGCGATTGGGGACGCTGTCCTGGCGCTCGACCCAGGGGAATGGCGTGCCCTGGTGTCCCTCGCCGACTTGGAGGATGAATTCGGCGGCATCCTTCGGGCCAAGGATCGGGATCCGCGTGCGCACCATCGCGAGGCCGTGGCCTTCGCGGAGCGCGCCTGCGCGGTGCGCCCCGAGGAGAACCGCTGCTGGGCAACCCTCGGGGACGTCCTTGACAGCCTCGCGCGGGCTGTCCAGACACCCGATCCGGAGAAGATCCTGCTCTGGGAACGTTCCTTGAAGGCCTATCAAAGAGCCGTGGAGCTACGGCCCCAGAGCCTGGCCAACCTGAACAACCTGGCGAATACCTGCAATCAATTGGGGGATTTTCTGCTCAACCGAGGGGGGCCCGCCTTGGATCCGCTCAAGCGAGGGGAGGAGGCGTTACGGAAGGCCCTGACCCTGGAACCTCTTCCATTGCTCGAGAGCAATCTCGCTTCGAACCTCGCGCTTCAAGCTCAGTATTCCGCCCTCCACGGAGATGATGCGACGCGCTCCTTCGCCGAGGCCTCCAGTCTCCTGGAGGAGTCCCGCCGACGCTATCCCAATCATCCGAACCTGTACTGGGCGGGTGGAACGCTTTACCGGCTCGAAGCCAAGTGGCGGCTCCTGGGCCACGGGGACCCGCTGCCCGCCCTCGAGAAATCCCGGCAACTCTTCCTTCTTGGCCTTGCGCAAATGCCCCAGAACTGCGAGTTCGCCAGCCAGCCGCTCCTGCTTCGGGCGCAGGAGTGCGAGCATCGGCTTCGCAGGGGTCTTGAATCCAGGCAGGCGATTCACGCGCTGGAAATCGAGTGGCGAACCTACCAGGCCCGCGGCGATTGCGGCGAATGGCGGAACACCGTGCGCGTCGGCCTCGCGACAGTTCGCCTCCTGGAGTTACGGGCGCGGGGCACTTGGGACGAATCCGAATGGACCGCCGGGAAGAAGGCGCTCGAGGCGTGGGAGAAATTCACGCCTAACGATACGGACCTGCATCTTGCGCGCGCCCGTCTAGCCCATGCGGCGAGCGGATGCACGATTCCGGCCTCGCGGCGCACTACCTTGATCTCCGAGCAGGAAGCGGCCATCCAGAAGGCCCTCGTCTTGAATCCCACCTTGAAAGAAGAAACGGATTTCCTGCGCAAGGAATGAAGGTCAGCCGCCCTGGCTGAGCCCTCCAAGGATCCGCCCCAAGGCCTCCTGAAAGGCCCGCTGGACTTCCTCGGCGTTCCCCGAGATGAGCGGGGCCTTCAGTGCCTTGCGCAGCACTTCCTCGGCCTCCCGGGCCAACTCCTGGTGCAAGGCGCCATCGTTCACAAGGAAGCGCCGTCCCTGCTTGCCCACGAGGCCCATGCCTTCCAGTTGCTGGAGGGCGCGGTACACCTTCTGGTAACCGCTTCGGCTCGCGGAATCCGTCTCCTCCACCAGGCCACCGTCCAGGCAGAGCTCCACCACGCTCGCGCAGGAGAGGCCCACGCGGGACTCGCGCAGCAGGGAAAGTACCCCCTGCATCAACGGCCAGTTGTGGTAGGGGTTAAGAAGTGGCTCAGATTCGGCACTCATCACAAGATTGATGATGCATCAGATTTCCTAGAGACGAAACAAACGATGCTATACACGAAGCCTTCGGGTCATTTTAATCGGAAAAGACGGGGCGTCCGGGCGTGCCGATCCGCACGATGGCGGGGTTGGTCAGCCGCGCCATCAAGGACCAGATGAAACTTCGTACGATCGGCTTTCGGGATGTTTCGTTTCCGTCCGAATCGCTTGGGAACTTGGAGTAGGGCAAACGGTTCACGCCGCGGTCTTCCGTGGCGGGACCACTCCAGTTCGTCGCCCGGCTGGGCTTTGGGCAGGGCCGGTCGAGACACATTTGCTCCAGCCACGTGTCGTGCCCAGTATCCCTGAAGGCAATTCAGGATTCTTCTGCTGATCCTGGTTCGCTGGACCGACACGGTGTGCTGTTTATTCGGGTACCGTGAGGCTGTTCCCTGGCACAACAAGAGCCACCTATTGGGGTGGCTCTTGAGGGCGATTGGAGGAGGATTGTGCTATCCGTGTGCTGCGGTCTTGCGGGGCACCTTCCAAGTCCTTTCTTTTCACTGCTGTTTCTGGCGGAGAGTGGGGGATTCGAACCCCCGGTACCGGTTTACCCGATACTTTCGCTTAGCAGGCGAACCCATTCGGCCACTCTGGCAACTCTCCTGGATCTTCAACCTTACCTTTGGACATCTGGTTCGGCAAGGATTCTTGCGCGTTGGGGGTCCCGGCCCTCATGATGAAGGCAGGGTGGGATGGCCGAGCGGTTTAAGGCACCGGTCTTGAAAACCGACGACGGGCAACCGTCCGCGAGTTCGAATCTCGCTCCCACCGCCAATTTATTCGGGCAAAGCCCGCTCCAGATCAGTGGGGGCGGGATTCGAATCGGCAATGGCGGGGCGGTAGGCCCCCGGAGCGCGCATGCGCGCGCAGGGAATAGGGCCGGCCCCAGCCATGCCGCGTCGGGTACCGGAATCTCGCTCCCACCGCCAATTTATTCGGGCAAAGCCCGCTCCAGAT
>JANXQX010000058.1 GCA_025353305.1 Holophagaceae bacterium | reverse complement strand
CGGGCCGTGTCGCCTTGGTAGCGATCCAGCAGAAAGCGGAGGTATTTCGCGCCCGCCTGGAGATTCTGATCCACCTGCCAGGGATCCTTCGCGCCAAAGCGCGCGGCTGTCTGCGGCATGAGCTGCATCAGGCCCATGCTGCCCATGCGGCTTTTTGCCGCAGGATTGTAGGCGCTCTCGCACTGGATCATGGCACGCATGAGATCGGGATCAATGCCTTCGGCGACGGCTGCGGCGTCCACTTGTTTCAGCATTGTGGCGGGCACGAGAATCGCGGGGCGGTTCAAGCCATCCTGAAAGGGTGCAGCGGCCACCAGGCTCAAGCCTGCCAGTACTACTGCGGCGCCGATGAGCGCGGGAAACGAGGGACGGGCGCTGACGCCCAAAAGATGTTGGATGCGGATCATGAGGGGTGCTCCTGTGGCGCTAAGGGCTAGTGATGAAGACGATGGCTGGCCTTGCAAGGCCAGGGATGGGGAAGGGTCAAGCAATGGACGCAGATCATCCAGCCGGTCGAGAACGGTGGCGTAGAAGCGCGCGTCACCGCAGATCGCTACCGCCGCCAAGTCGCAGCAGCGCTCACGCTCCAGGCGCACCATGGCAGCTATCCAGTGGGCCATGGGGTGGTGGAACAGCAGCAACTCCGCCACTGATTGTAGGCCGTTCAGCAAGAAATCATGGCGGCGCAGATGGGCGAATTCGTGCGCCAGCAAAGCCTCTAAAGCCCGCGCATCCATCTGTACCAGACAAGCTGCTGGAACTACCACCATGGTGCGCCACAGACCATGACTGAAGGGGCCTAACATGCGCTCCCCGATTCGTAGGGCGGGTGGCCGCATGCTCATGCGCCGGGCCAGATCCGAACCCAGGTTCAACAACCATTCCGGGGCGGGCTCAGTGGAGCTGCGAAGGCGCTGGAGCCAAAACCAACCGCCCAGCAGGCGCAGTCCCAGCAGCGTCACGCCCACGCCCCAAAGGAGCGCAAGCCAGGGCAGAGCAGGCTGAGACAAGGTGATCACCCGCGCGGCAAAACCGGGTCTCATCCTGTTCGGGTTGGGTGTGGAAGCGAAAGGCTCGATGAAGCGCGGGCCCATAGATATAGCCAGCATGTGGCTAGTTCGCGCTACCCGGACCTGCCGGAAAGTTGTGGCGGGCCAAAGCACGGCCAGAGCGAGCGCCATGAGGGCGAGGTTATGGCGAAAGCTGGGTGAAGCTCTATGGAAAAGCGTGAGCAGGCCCCACAACGCCATCGCCACCAAAGCCACTTGCCAGATCGAGTGGAAAAGGGACACGCCCAAGTCCACCGCGAGCCCCTGGAGATCCAGGAAATTCATGGCTTCTCCTTCAACAGTTCACGCAAGGCAGCTTTTTCTGCGGACCGCAAGCGTCGGCCTTGCAGGGCCATCTGTACCAGTGCCTCCGCAGAGCCCCCGAAAACTTTCGCCATGAAATCCACCAGCAGCGCGCGCTGGGTTTTCGATTTGGCCTGGGCAGGCCAGTAGCGATGAGCCCGCTCGGATTCATCGCGTTCCAACAAACCTTTCTCCAGCATGGTCTGCATGAGTTTGAGCACCGCTGTATAGCCCAAGGCGCGCTCCTGGCCAACGCGGGAATAGACCTCCTTCACGCTGCTGGGTCCCAAGTCCCAAAGCACTTGGAGGATACCGACTTCGGCTTCGGTGGGTTTGGGGGCAGGATAAGGACTCGTCATGGGTACTCCACGCAGTACGATTAATAATGTACGATAAATAATGTACATTGCAAGATGTAGTTTGCGATTCACTCCACAATGGTCTGACATGGCCTGACACCGACCTCTTGCTTGGGAGCATTTGAATGAAATTTGGAATCGTCACTCGTTGCATGGGCATGGGCATAGGTATCTGTCTCAGTGCCTTCGCCTTCTCGCAATCCGTTGCCTTCACCTTTGACGATGGGCCAAAACTGAAGGCCACACCGCTCATGAGCCCCCAAGCTCGGAACACCGCGCTGTTGGCGGCACTGGCGAAGCATCATGTGAAGGCGGCGCTATTCGTGACGCTGGCGAATGGCGCCGATCGGCCCGAGGGATTGGCTTTGGCAAGGGCTTGGGGCGAAGCTGGACACGCCATCGGCAACCACACCGTTACGCATCTGGACCTTAACGCGAAGGAAACCACCCTGAAGCAATATCAGGATGAAATCCTGGCTTGCGAAGCCATAATCCGAACGCTGCCCGGTTATCAACCTTGGTTTCGCTTCACGTTCTTGCGGGAAGGCAACACGCCCGAAAAACGCGATGGCATGAAGGCTTTTCTGAAAACGAACGGCCTGCGGAATGCTTGTGTGAGCCTGGATACCTCGGATTGGCGCTTGAATGCGGCCTTGGAGAAGGCTCTCGTTGACCACCCAGATGGTGACCTGACGCCATTTCGCGTAATCTATCTATCCCATCTTCGGCAGCGGGCCGAGGCTTACCGTGACCTTTCGCGTCGGCTCTTCGGAAGGGATATTCCCCAAGTGATGTTGCTCCACCACAGCCTCATCAATGCCCTTTTCCTGGATGCTGCCATTCAACAATTCAAAGCCATGGGATGGACCCTCACCGATCCTGGAACAGCCTTCCAGGATTTCGTCTACAGCCTCGATCCCCAGCGGCCCTCACCTGGGCAGAGCCTCCTGATCTCCGCTGCCAGCAGCCTTGGCTATCGGCCGGAGAACTGGGAACGCCTGCTCGACGATGGGGATGAAGAGATCCGGGAGCTCAAGCTCAAAGGGTCGCTGCCGGCTTCCTTCGAGTGAAGCGGCAGTTTTCGGCCATCCCTGGGTTGTGGCACACGTTTAGCGCCACTGTTCGGAGCTTTCGAGCCAGGATTGAAAGCTACAGTTCGATATGATGAAGCAGGGGTAGCGTCCAGCCCCTGCAAACACCACAAACCGAGTTGGGGCAATCGTGTCCCGATTTGTAGGCGGACCGCCGTCAGCACTGCTGGTTGAGGGTGCGGAACGTCAGCCTCAGCAATTCGGAGTTGATCAAGCATGGCCAAGCCACGGATTCTTGTTCTGATGTGCGCTGGCACCGTGATGCAGGATGTAGCAGGGTGGGCCATCCACGAGCTCGCCCAAGTGTGGCTGGAAGAAGGCCTCGATGTGAAAATCGCATCCGGCCCCCGGGGGGCCGCGCCTGCGGACCTATTGTTCCTCCACGTTGACCTCTCTGTGGTTCCGGATGAATATCTGGCGCTTGTAGACCGGTACCCGGTGGCCGTGAACGGTCGGATCAAAGATATCCGGAAATCCTCGTTCAGCGCCCAGCTCGTGCGTTCTGGTGATGGGTGGGAAGGGCCATGCATCGTCAAATCCGATCTAAATTGTGCGGGGATTCCGGAAATGGGATACGCGGCCAGGGGGATTGCTTTGGAATTCGGTCCGCCCCGCTACCCCTTCCCTATGAGAGGTCAACAGGACTACCGGCTCTACGCAGACGCTTCCGCGGTACCAACCGCGTTTTTCGACGATCCGTACCTGGTGGTGGAACGCTTTCTTCCCGAGGTGGAAGGTGGGTTGTATTTCACCCGGAGTTGCCACTTCCTCGGTAACGCTTGCACCACTGTGCGCCTTGGCTCTCCCGGCCCGATCGTGGTGGCTAGCAGCCAGAAGGTCATCCAACAGATAGAGCCGCCTTTGGAAATTTTGGAATACCGTAAGAAGGTGGGGCTTGACTACGGCAAGATCGACTACCTTGTTCATGAGGGCAAACTGGTGATACTTGATGTGAACAAGACCACCGGAAATGTGGGCATGTCAGCTGATCCAAGGGTGTTGGCCATGCGTCGTGAGCGAGCCATGGGCATCTGGGATTTCCTGCGGTGAAATCAGTTGGTTCATCGCTTTCGATCCTCAGTCGGGCTCTTTCGCTTGCGCAGGAAATGCGAAAAGACGGGCAAGGGGTCTATATCTTTTTACAGGCAGAGCAGAAAAAGGCCTGGGTGGGGAGGCCAAGGCTGGTGGTTCCGCTCGGCAGCCACCGGTTGCCGACTGTGCCCGACCTGCTTGCTGACGGGCCTTCCGATGTGAGCGACTTTTTCGAATCCCTCCAGAACCATCTTGAACACCCCGCATTCTTCCTCATTGGCCCTCACCTGCTGGAGGCTTCGCGGCCAGAGCTTGGCCCCAAGGGACTGCTGGTCCTGCCTGCCTTGGAAATCGAATTGGATGAGGCAGGTGCAAAGGTGCTCCTGGGTTCTCCTGGGCCACTGCTCGATTTCATAGATCCTCTGCGGGATCTTGCGGTGCCGCTGCCCATCACAAGTGGGTGGTCGGCTTGGGAAAGTGAGGAGGACAATTCCTTCCTCCAGCGGGTCGAAAGCATCGTCAACCTGATGGCAGGGCGATCGGGTAAGTCCATCCTGACCCGCCGCTTTTCTCGAAGCGTGCCTGCTGGAAAGGATCCCTTGGCCTTGGCCGCACTCTTGTTGGGCGCGGAACCAGGTATGGGAGCCGCCCACTTCCTGGAGTTGCCCGGCCGAATCGTGTCCATGGGGACCAGCCCGGAGAATGTTTTTGAAGTCATCGCGAACCGTCTGGTGGTTGATGCAGTGGCAGGCAGTCGCCCAGTGGTTGAGGGGCGCCAAGATGATGAATCGGAGTTGGAGCTTTTCGGCTCCGAAAAGGAGGGACGGGAACATGGCATGGCCCTGGATCGGGCCTATTCCTTTGCCGAAGGCCTTTGTGAACCCGAGACCCTAACGCAGGTATTCGCGCGGAAGATCCGGCGGTTACGCCGCATTCGTCACCTGCACAGCCGGGTGGGTGGCACCTTGAAACACGGAGTGAACTGTCTTCACGCGATGGCCGCAGCCTACCCGCCACTGGGTTCCTACCCAGCGGCATTGCGGCAGGTGGAGGAGCCCTGGGAGGTCCCACCGATGTTCTATGGGGGCATGGTGGGACGCTGGGATTCGGGTTCGGATTGCAGCGCCTTCCTGAATATTCGGGCCCTCGAGATAGAAGGGGGAAGCCTATCCACCCGGTCAGGTGCGGGGATCGTCGATGGTGCCGACGCCCTAAGCGAGTCTTCGGAGATCATGCTCAAACTAGGCACTGTGATAGACGCGGTGGAGACCTGGCTGGCGTGATTTGCTGGTGAATTCCGAGGCACACCCTACAGGTTTTATAGACTAGTTTTTTCAGCTTTTCATCACCTCGAAAAGCGGGAGGAGACCCTGCGGAGAATGGCTTGTGCCTGGGGGTGCCCCAACACCAGCATCATCCCGCCATAGAGCGCCGCGCACAGGGCGATGAAAGGCAGCAGGCGCAGGGCCAGCGCCAGTCGTTGCATCGGTGTTCCAAGGCCCAGCCAGGCGATGCCTCTCCAGGCCAGCAGACCCATGAGCGTGGCGCCTAAAAGAGAGATCATCCAGGTCTTGAGCACCGGTCCGGCTGGCATTTGTGGCAGCCTCGGCTTCACTCGGAACACCAGGAAAACGAGCCCCGCCAAGCTTGAAACTCCATTTGCCAACGCGAGGCCGCCAGTTCCCAATGGCCGCAGCCAGAGCAGGCTCAACAGTACGTTCAGGACCATGGAAAGCACCGCGATCACCACCGGACCGCGGTAGTCCTTCAACGCATAAAGGGCCTGGGTTCCGATGCGGCTGGCGGCCACGAAAAGCAGGCCC
>JANXQX010000049.1 GCA_025353305.1 Holophagaceae bacterium | reverse complement strand
TCTGCAGCTGCTCATCAAGGCCAAGGGCAAGTGCACCACGGACCACATCTCCATGGCCGGCCCATGGCTCAAATTCCGCGGCCATCTCGACAACATCTCCAACAACCTGCTCATCGGCGCCATCAATTTCGCCAATGGGCTTGCCAATACCGTGAAGAACCAACTCACGGGCGAGTACGGCGCGGTGCCCGCCACGGCGCGCGCCTATAAGGCCGCAGGCCAAGGCTGGGTGGTGGTCGGCGATGAGAATTACGGCGAAGGCTCGAGCCGTGAGCACGCCGCCATGGAACCCCGTTTCCTGGGCGGCCGCGCGATCATCGTCAAGAGTTTCGCGCGCATCCATGAAACCAATTTGAAGAAGCAGGGCATGCTACCCCTGACCTTCGCGAACCCGGCCGACTACGACAGGATCCAGGAGGACGACCGGATCAGCCTGCTTGGCCTGACGACCTTCACGCCCGGTGTCCCGCTCACCCTGGTGGCCAGGCACAAGGACGGCGCCGTGGATCGCATCGCCCTGAACCACACCTTCAATGAAGGCCAGATCGAGTGGTTCCGCGCCGGGTCTGCACTCAACCTCATGGGCCAGAAGACAAAACAATAGTAGGTACCTTAATCGCCGGGAAGGGCCCCGGTTGGAGTCCTTGGGTTGTCAAGGCATCCCTTCGGAGTCAGGTCGCCTAGACCAAGGCTTGATCAGCCGGTGGCTTTGGCCGGGCGCCCCGGATCACAAGCCAGAGCATGAACACCATTTCTCCAAATAGGAGCGGGAAGGTGATCTTGGAGACCAGATCCACGAGCTGGGGAGCCAACATCCCGACGAAGCTCATGGCGACGTAGGCGACGCCGTTGATGATCAGCCAGACCCCCAGGAAACGGGGTAGAAAGTCCGAGCGGAAGGTGAGCAACCCGAGTGGGAACAGCCAGAGTCCCCAGAAGATCTCGGTAACGATCGTCATCTGGCCGCTCAGGTTGAGGAACAGCATGGCCAGGGCTTCCCGATGCGGCTGGTCGAACACGGACAGGTAATCCGCGCCGCGCAGCAGCACAAGGACCGCGAGCTGGTTCACCGAGTCCACGAAGCCGATGGGGACCTGCACCAGCACCAGGATCACCATGAGCGCAGCGAGCTGCTGGTCCACTTCCTTGAACAGGCGGTAGAGCGCCAGGACGAGGAAGAGGAAAACGACCAGGGAAACGAGCCCGCTCGCGATGCTGAACCGGAAGAGCGATTCGGAGGCGAGGATCTTCTGGGCTGTGGCTGTCGCGTTCCCCTTCACGATCAGCTTGCCAGGGATGTAGATGAGGTTCATGACGCCCAGGACTGTGAGGGCGAAGTACAGCCAGCCCGCGACCCTTGCGCGCTTCTGGAGTGAAGGCATGGTTCTCCCCTATTGCTTTTCATTGCTTTGCCGTGAGATACGGTGCTTCGATCCCCTTGGTTTAGGTGGTAGGTGCTCAAGCGGGGAGGAAGCCCTGGAAACGATGCCGGCGCACCCCTTATCGACCCATCGAATCGAGATTGGCCCTGGCTTTGCCATAGCCTGGATCCAATGCCAGCGCGGTTTCAAAGGCCTTCCGCGCCTGCTCCTTATCGCCTTGAAGCAAGTAGGCGTAGCCCAAGTTGTTATAGGCCCGCGGATTCTGCGGCGCCTCATCCACGCTGCTGCGCCACAGCGCGATTTCAGTTCGGTAATCACGGTTGCGCAGGACGGTGCGCGCGCCGAGCGGCAGGAGCAGCAGCAGAAACAAGGCCGTGGCCCATTTTCTATTTACATCGAATCGGTATATCCCTGCTCTTGCAACATGGACCAGCAGAAAAGCGAGACCCAAACCCGGCAGGTAGAGCTGGCGTTCATTCACTAGATCAAAGCGGGGGATGAACGAGTTGGTTGGGATCAGATGCAGGAAGAACCACAGCAATCCGAATCCCAGCCATGGCCTGGATCGAAGCGTTGATACCCCTATTCCCAGCAGTCCCATCAGGAGCGCCGCCATGCCCGCGATGGTCCAAGTCAGATGCGTGGCCTGGGGCAAAAAGGGATCAATGTTCAGGTGCGCTGGCCAGCACCAGGTACGGAGCAAATAGGCCTGAGCCTGGATCTGGTTCAGTAGATTCATCGGGATGCTGCGGATTGAAAAACTCGTGGCGAGCAGCGACCGTTGCACGGGATGCAGCGCAAAACCGGTGCATAACAAGCCGAGCAGGCCCCAATGAAGCGATGTGGCGCAAAGGGCCGGTCCAAACCCCTTCCAGGTCCCTGCCGCGCGCTCCCAAAGCAGCAGGGCGAGGGGCAGCGTGAGGGCTGTCTCCTTGGTCAGGCAGGCCAGCAGGAAGAACAGGACCGACAGCAGATTGCGCGCTGTGGATTCTTGTTCTCTGGCTTGCATGTAGGTCACAAGACTGGCGAGGTAGAATAGCGCCATTAGTGAGGTTGAACGCCCGCTGATGTACGTGACCGCCTCAGTCTGGGCCGGGTGCAGTGCAAAAATCAGGGCTGCGGAGAGCGCCATATGCTCTGCGTTTTCACGATCCGCCATGACACGTTTCAACAACGTGAAAGCCAGAAGTCCATTGGCACCATGAATGGCCAGGTTCATCAGATGGAATCCCCATGGGGAAGGCCCCGCCATCCAATTCAATGCGTAGCTGAGTTTCAACAATGGCCGGATGCCACGAAGATCCTCCAGCCAGGCAACCAGTCCATGCACCCGTGCGTTGTCCACGATCACGTTGAAATCGTCGTACTGGAAGGTTCCGGAAAAAGCATTGAAGTAGGCCAGGCTGATTGCTCCCAGGATCAGCGCGGGGGCGATGAGCCGGGCGTATTTTCCCCTGGGCAGAAAAGACTGGTGAGAGATCGGTTTCACCCTTTTCCTGGCCTAGTCATGGGCGCGCCGGGCCGAGCAAGGATCAAGGCGACGCGAGGAATTTTCATGATCCATTCTCCTGCCGGACGGTTGAGGAAGTCGAACTGTTGAGGATTGAGAACCGAGTGCTGATGGGGATCTGGCCTGAGTGTATATCCAAGCCCGAGCCCGAGCCAAAGGGCACATTCAAGGCTGGATGGACCGGATGGGTCCGAATCTTTGGACCGGACCTTTCGCGATTCTGGGGAATCGCCACAGTTGAGGATGCATCTCAATCAAGGAGGCTTCATGCCCAGCATCTCCCTCTCTTCTCTGATCTCGTCCCACTCCCTGCGCTTCGGGGCCCAGGCGGTCGCGGCGACGCTGCTGCTGTCCTGCGGTGGAGGCGGTGGAAGCACACCCTCAACCTCCACACCCCCACCGCCGCCCACCAACACCTTCTACGTGGGAGGTTCTAGCAATGGCGGTTATGGAGGCCCTGGTGAGCCGGTCTTATCATTCACTCCCGCAACCCTGACGGTTGCTGCTGGGACCACCGTAACGTGGGTGTGGAATAGCAGCGGCCATTCGCTTGAATCAGGCCCTGGATGCAGCTTGGACAACCAGTTCAGCAGCAATGGCATCCAAGGTTCGGGCTTCAGCATGACGCACACCTTCAACACCAAGGGCAGCTTCCCGTTCTTCTGCGGAGTCCATTGCGGCTCGAACATGAAGGGCACCATCACGGTCAATTAGGCCCTAGGCCCTGGGCTCTGGGCGGAATCAACGGCCCATGGCCTAGCGCCCACTGCCCACTGCCCAGTGCCCAGTGCCCAAAACCTCGTTTCAGGGTCCCTTACCCTTCACTTCCTTCAGGGCTTCGGCCATGCGTTCGCAGGCCTGGTTCTGCTCTTCCACGTCGTGGGCGGCGAAGCCCATGCAGACGAAGGGAAGCGGAAAGTGATGGAACTCATAGAGCTGGCCGGTGTAAAAAACCACACCCTTGGTGGCGCAGCGATCCGCCCAGGCGTCCAGCAGATGGGGTTCCCGCACGCTCACCCAAAGCGACAGGCCCTCGTGAGGGTCTTCGACGAGAACGAAGGGATGCAGGTGCAGCAGCAGGCGATCCACCATGGTTTGCCTGCGCTCGTCCGTGATCCGGCGGATGCGTCGCAGGTGGCGCTGGATCTCGCCATCGCGAAAAAGTTCTTCCAGCGCCGCTTCGTGAAGCTGGTTACCGGGCCAGTCGATGAGTTGGCGGTACTTGGCCATGTTCTTGATTTCAGGGCTCGGCCCCGCGATGAAACCCACCTGCAAACCCGGCGCGAGGATCTGATCCAGAGTGGCGGCATAGAACACCAGGCCCTCGGTGTCTTCGCTTGCCAGTGCCGGGGCTGGAGTATTTTCCGTATGAAAGCCGAGGCTGAGATCCAACTCCAGAATCCGCGCGCCGTGGGCCTTTGCGAGCGCCAGAAGGCGCTGCCGGCGTTCGGCCCCCATGACGGCGTGGGTCGGATATTGGGGGCTCGCGCTGACGCAGATGAGGCGGACGGTTTCCTGCTTGAGCAGCGCTTCCAGAGCGTCCAGGTCCATGCCGCCCGAATCCACCGGAACCGACATCAGACGGGCACCCGCGGCACGGAAGGATTCCACCAGCCGGAAGGCCCCGGGCGATTCCACGACCACCGCATCGCCCGATACGAACAGCCCCTTCGAGGCCAGATGCAGGGTGCCCATGAGGCCCCGCGTCAGCACCAGATTCCCCGGTTCCAGGCTGATGCCGCGCAGGTCACGCAGCATCTGGCAGAGCGAGGTCCGCAATTGCAAATGGCCCCGCGGATCCCAGCTGGGCTGGAGGGCGCGCTGCTGCTGAAGGCGCAGCACGCGACCGTAGGCGCGATGGATGCTGCCGGTCGGAGCCAGGCGCACATCCGCAAGATCCGGCAAGAGCTGGAAGCCATCGCGATCAATGGCCGGCGGCTGGAAGAAGGGTTCGGTCATGGGAGTGGGGCTGGTCCAGGAGCCCGAGTCCACGGCGGCGATGGTGGACGTTTGCTCCAGGTCCACCGGCGGGTTGGGCGCCACGAAGGTGCCCCGGTCCGGTTCGCTGACAACCCAACCCTCGGCTGATAATTCACGGTAAGCGGTGAGCGCGGTGTTGCGGTTCACGCCCAGCGATTCCGCCAGCGCGCGCGTTCCCGGGAGAGCGTCACCAGGCCGGAAGCGGCCCTTTCGGATGCCATCTTGAATGGCGGAAGCGATCTGGAGATAGAGCGTCTCCTCCCGTTCGCGGTCCAACTGGATGGTCAAGTCCCACTGCGCCATGGCGCCCCTGATGTTGAGATAGGTAAGCTTCGTTCCCAACCATTCCCGGATCCAGGGATCCGGTCAAGGAGATGCGCGGACCGGAGGGGTCCGTATCTTGGGACCGGACCTTTCTATCCCCTGCGAGGTCCTCATTGTTAAGGGTGTCCCAGCAACTTAGTTTATAAGGGTTTTGCCCGCTGGCTGGGCGATGATCAGGGGCGCGGGTGGAAGCGCGCCCCTGATCGGATTTCTTCAGGTCCTTGTCCCTTGCCGGGTGGCCATCAGGCAGCGCTGTGGCCGCTTTCCTGGAAGTGGACCTACTCGTAAGCCGCGTCGATTCCTGGCCAGCAGGTGTCTTCATGATTCACCCCAGGGCGGCCAGAGGGATTGGCGCTGGGGGCACCGGGTGTGGCGAATTTGGGATCGAGCATCTTGGTGATCTGATCTTTCAGATCTTCAAGATGCGCTTTGGTGGCCCCTTTGGCGGTGGGCAGCTTGGCCGAAAATTGCGATTGCAATGACTTCAGTTCCGCGCGGATGGCGCCACGCTGATCGTCCTGGGTATTGGGGCTCGGGAGGCTGCGCCCAAAGGGATTGGAACCTGGTGGGGCGGCCTGGTTGAGGCGTTCGTTGAGCAGCTCCAGGTAGGCTCGTTGCAGGTCGCGGCGGTGGGCGTCAATCTTCGGAGCCGGGGAAGAAAACTCCGTGAAAACGCCGCTGCGGAGATCGGCGAGGAGTTCGCCGAGCCTGTAGGCCTTGTCGCCCAGCGCGGATTCCTGTTCCTGCAAGCGGCCCAGCCGGCTTCGATCGATCAGGTTCCGCAACACGCTTTTCTGCGTGCTCAACAGTCGTGCGGAACCGCTGTTGGGCTCGATGCGGCTGAGGATCTCGGGCTTGAGCAACCATTCGGGGGTTTGCAGGATCGCACCGTTCAAGTACTTCACCGCCTGTTGCTGGCGCGCCCTGGAAACCGGCGTGAAGACCGCGCCGGACTGGCCGCCGTGCTTGGTCTGGGCATCGTAGCCGCCGATGATGACCGCCACGTGGTTCAACTCGCGGGTCCACTGGCCCCAGGTGGCGGTGTAGAGATGGCTGAGCGTTTCATCATCCTCACCGGGTTTTTCGGAGACCTTGATCAACATATCCGCGACCCGCTGAAGGTTCCTGGTGCCGAGTGTGGTGGCGGCCACGGCATCGGCGTCACCCACGGCTTCGGTGTTCTCGCCGGGATCAGAACCAAAGGCGCCGGGCGTTGAGAAGCGAAGCCAGGGTTCGTTGTCCTGCCTGCGGGCCCAGCCATCCAACGTGGTTTTTTCTTCATCTGGAGTCTTGGCGCCCTTGATGGGCGTGTAGCCCCACTGCACGGCGTAGATGTCGTAGGGTCCGATTTTCGGGATCAGCAATTTTGGATCAATGTGGTCCTCGGGTTGTGCCACATAGTTGAAGCGGCTGTAGTCCATCAGGGTCGCCACATGGCCCATCTTGGCTAGCCATTCCTTGTCGCGGATCTTCTCGAAGGGGTACTCGGAACTGGACTTCATGTTGTGGGGAAAGCCCAGGGAGTGGCCGCACTCATGGGTCACGACGTAGGCGATGAGTTCGCCCATGAGATCGTCTGGCAAGGGCAGAGTCTGGGCGCGGGGATCCAGCGGTCCCACCTGGGTGAAATACCAGTCCCGCTGGAGTTGCAGGATGTTGTGGTACATCACGATATCGGCGTTCAGGATCTCGCCGCTGCGGGGATCGCTGATGTGCGGACCGTAGGCGTTGGCGATGGGCGAAGGCACCCATCGGATGATGGAGTAGCGCACATCCGCAGGATCGAATTGGGGATCCTGCTCCTTGGTGGGGAAGCTGCGGGCCTGCACCGCGTTCTTGAAACCCGCGGCTTCGAAGGCCACGTTCCAGGCTTCGACGCCTTTCTTGATGTAAGGCACCCATTGGGCCGGCGTGGCGCTGTCGATGTACCACACGATGGGCTTCACGGGCTCGCTGAGGGCCGCGCTGGGATCCTTCTTTTCAAGATTCCAGCGCGTGATGTAGGCGCGCCGCTTGGCTTCATGCTCGTCCCTTCCGTAGTCCACGTTGCGCACGGAGAAGTAGCCCACACGGTCATCCATGAGCCTGGGCATCATGGGCTTGTCAGGAAGCGCCACAAACGAATAGGCCACTTTCACCGAACCGCTTTTGGGCGGAAGGCTGGGCATTCCTGGCATGGCGGTCGCTCCGGGCGGCAGGGCGCTCATGGTGTAGGTCTGGATCGAATCCACCTGCACATTGCTGGGGAAGGCCCTTGCCTGTTCCACATAGCTGCGGCCGGCATCCAGCGTCATGGCGTTGAGGAGGGTTCGTGCCGTGAAGTCCCCCACCTCGGCGGTGAAGAGTTTGCCGACTTCGATGACGGGAGATCCATCCTTGGCGAAGGCTTCCACGGGGAAGCTCATGAGGATCGCGTCCTGGTTGGAATTGGCCACCGCCGCAGCGATGGGCTTGGAGGGATCCGAAACGACAGCGTGGGAGACTTGCGTGAGGTAGACCTTGTTCTCCTGCACCATCCAGCGCACCACTTCATCGTTGATCTCCTTACCCGCGTGGTCCACGCCTGAAGGTGTTTTCACGGCCGTGGCCACCAGCAGCAGTTCTTTGCCGAGATCGGCCTTCGGAATTTCGAAGTAGAGTTTGGCCTTGTGCTGGTGGATCTTGAAAAGGCCCGCTTGGGTCTTGAAATCTGAGGTTATGACCTTGTCATAGGGCTTGGGTTCGGCATCTGCAGGCGCGGCTGGTGCGGCAGCGCGCTGGCCTGCGCCTTGGCCGTTGGGTCCGCCTGGTGCCTGCGGCGTAGGAGCTGGAGCGGGGGTCTGCGCGAAGACTGAAAGGCTGACCAGCATCAAGGCTGTGTGTCTTAGCAGGCGGAAGGACATGAGGTCTCCTGTGGACGGAATCTCTCCAAACTAACAGGATGCCTCGCAAGACGATGGGAAGAATTTTCAATCCATTCGGGCCTGCCTTCAGAACACTTCCTTGAGGTCTCTTTCGGGTCTCCCGGCCTCGCCATGGGAGCTCCTCGCCCAATCCTTGGGCAGGAAGAAGACCTGGGACTTGCCGTCCCGCATGAAGACCAGGGAATCCCAGATGAGGCCCTTGACCACCCGCAGGGGATCGATGCCGCTTTCATCCATGGCGATGGTCCTGGTTTTGAACAGGCCGCGGTAGATGAAGTGCCAGCGGCCACCCAGGTAGGCCAGGAAACCGTCCTTCAAGCTCGGTGCGCCCTTTACCTTGCGGGCGAAGGCGCGAACCACCTGAGGGCTGCCTTTCGAATCCAGTTCGAGGATCGCCAGTTCGGCCCACTCGGAAACTTCGTGGCGCCCGGCGCTCCGCACCCAGGACATGATCCGCCCCGCGAAACCCGCCAGCAGGAAATGCAGGACCCGGAAGAGCAGAGGCAGCATCAGCGCGGTGAGCAGGATGATGACCACCAGCACGGGGATCGCAACATAGGGATGGCTGTAGGCCAGGGCCAGCAGGCCCACTACGCCCACGTCCTCCGCGACACTGATGAGGCTGTGGGTGGTGGGTTCCGGCGACGTGTGGGCCAGCAGGCGGAAGCCCATCTTGGTGCCGTGGGTGCCCAGGGCGATGGTGCCCCCGGCGAGCATCGCGATGACCTGGACTGTGGGGTGCAGGTTGCCCGCGGCGCCAAGGGCCAACAGCGCACCACCAATTGGCCTCACGAAGGTGTGGATCCCATCCCAGATGACGGTGATGAAGGGGACCTTGTCGGCGAAAAATTCAATCAGGAAGAGCAACGCCGCGGCAATGAGCACCGCCGGATGGGCCAGGATGTGGAGTTCGGGGGGAAGGCCGGAGATCCAATGGAACCGCTCCGCAAGGCCCACCGTGAGCACCGCGAGATACAGGTTGATTCCCGAAACGACGGAAAGACCTAGGATGCCTGCGAGGGCGGAAAGCGATGCCATGGTTCCCCTACTCCGGACGCTGCCTCATTCTAGTGACGGAAGGCCCGCACCAGAATCAGCAAAAGGATCGCACCGCCGACACTGATCAAAGCGCTGAATAATCGACCGCTTGGCTTGGCACCGGATTCCAGGCCCACAGCGCTGGCAAGGAAATGCCCGCCGAAGGAACCCAGGACGCCGACGATGCCCGTCATGAAAAACCCCATGGGGTCGGTGCCGGGGAGCAGGAACCGCGCGGTGAAACCGATGATGACGCCAAGGATGAATTTCCAGATCAGGTGGAACATGGCATCTCCAATGCGGGAGCAACCCCTGCTTCTGTTGCTATGCTTCCATCATATCGGAGGCCCGCCATGGCGCTTGGACTGTCTGAACGGGATGGCTATCTCACGCGTTACGGATCCGGGCCGGCCCTGCTGAGAATGGCCTGGTCCGAGGTGCCCGTTGAAGCCCGTCAATGGCGGCCCGCCGAGGGCAAGTGGAGCGCCCATGAGATCGTGGTCCACTGCGCGGATTCCGAAACCTACGGCGCCACGCGGATCCGCCTGGTGCTGGCCGAAAAAGAACCCCTCATCATCGGCTACGACGAAAACATCTGGGCCAGGACCTTCGACTATCACGGCCACGATGTGGAACTGGCATTCCGGACCATCGAGGCGGTGCGGTCCAACACCGTGACCATGCTCCGGCGCCTGCCCGAGGAAGCCTGGAACCGGACGGGCCGGCACAGCCACAGCGGTCCCTATTCGGACACTGATTGGCTGCGGATCTACGCCGAGCATCTCGAAATCCACGCCCGCCAGATACGCCGGAACATCCAGGCCTGGAATGCACGTTCTCGCTAGCGCTCCTTCGCATTGAGATTTGAGAAGAGATGGCATCCTGTTTCAGGAGTCCTTCATGAGCGACCTCTTCCCGGTGGTGCGAACCCTTGATCACGTGATGGCCGAGGCGGAAGATCCCACCGTGCTCTTCCGGCTGTTCGTGGAGGGTTTCGGACTGCCGATGGCCTGGGAGTTCGGCGACTACGGGGATCTCTGGAGCGGCGGCGTCTGCGCTGGAAATCTCAACCTGGAATTCTGCCGCTTCAAGGAAAAGCGCTTCGGCAGTCCAGACGTGTGGGAAGGCGCGGAGGGAAGCGCCCGCTATGGAGGTCTGGCCTTCGAGCCCACGATGCCCATTTCCGAAGTCATCAGCGTGTTGTCGGAATGGGGCGTTCCCTTCGGATCGGGCATCGCTTCGGAGAACTGGACCGAACTTGAAGTGAAGGGCCTGCTGGATGCGCCGGGGATTGTATTTCTGGCTGAGTACCATTTCGATCGCGACGCCTGGCAGGTGAGCCACTGGGATGCCTTCGCCGCTTCCGGCGGCGGATCGCTGGGGCTCCTGGGTGTGCAAGAAATCCAGATTGGCGTGCGGGACGTGGACGAAGCCGCGACTGCCTGGGACCGCTTCTTGCGGGACATTTCCAAGGTGGATGCCGGGGCTTGGCGCTTGGCGGAAAACCTGGCTCTTCAATTGGTGCCGTGGGGCAAGGACGAAGTGGCCTCGCTCACGCTCCGCGTGAAATCGGTGGAGCGGACCATGGCTTTTCTGGAAGAGGCGGGCATCCCCGCATTGGAGACCCTGGATGGCGTGGCCCTGGACCCATCGGTGACACAGGGGCTGCATTTCCAGGTGGTGGACTCTGAAACGCCCGGGTTCTGACAATCCTGAAGGCGTTTTGAAGGAATAACCGGACAGACTGGGCTATGCTTTCCTCCTCTCTCCAAGGTGCGCCATGCCGAGCATCCGCCGCGTTGCCATCAATACCGGAGGCGGGGACGCGCCCGGTCTGAACGCAGTCATCCGCGCAGCGGCGATGAGTGCCCACAACCGCGGCTGGGAATGCTACGGAATCAGGGATGGCTTCAACGGAATCTTTTTCCCCGAACGCTATTCCGATGGCGGCCTGATGCGTCTCACGCGGGAACGCGTTTCAGGCATCGCGCATCTGGGCGGCACCATCCTGGGCACCACCAACAAGGGCAATCCATTGCACTTCCCGCTTCACATGCCGGATGGCAGCGTGAAGGAAGTGGACCGCTCGGATGAGATTCTCGATTTCTTCGCCAAGCGCGAATTGGATGCCTTGGTCACCGTGGGTGGGGACGGGTCGCTCACCATTGCCAACGCCCTGTCGCAAAAGGGACTGCGGGTGGTCGGCGTGCCCAAAACCATTGATAACGATCTGGACCGGACGGTCACCACCTTCGGCTTCGATACGGCGGTGGCCTTCGCCACGGAGTGCCTGGATCGCTTGCACAGCACCGCGCAGAGCCATCAACGGGTGATGGTGATCGAAGTCATGGGTCGCTATGCGGGCTGGATCGCGCTCAACTCAGGCATCGCCGGCGGTGTCCACGCCATTCTCATCCCCGAGATTCCCTACGATCTCGAGAAAGTCGCCGCCCGCATCCGATCCCGGGATCAGGATGGCCGCCTGGATTCACTGGTGGTGGTGGCTGAGGGGGCGAGACCCAAGCATGGCGAGCGGGCAGTTGCCAAAGAGGCGGAAACGGGCCGTGCAGAGCGGCTGGGGGGCATCGGCGAGCAGGTGACTGCAGAACTCCAGACGATCACTGGCAAGGATTGCCGTCTTGTGGTGCTGGGCCATCTGCTGAGAGGCGGCAGCCCGACCTCCTTCGACCGCTTGACCGCGCTGCGATTTGGCGCTGCGGCGATCCGGGCCCTGGACGAGGGCCAGAGCGGCATCATGGTGGCCCTGGCCTTCCCAAATGTGGACTACGTTCCCCTTGAGCAGGTGGCCGGCCGTATGAAGGCCGTGCCCCTGAACAGCGACACACTCCTGACGGGAAGGGACCTGGGGATCTGCTTCGGGGATTGATCGCTCTTGATCACATCCAGGCGAAGCTTCGGAGCGAGAGGTTTCCCATCTGGAAGCCTTCATAGATAGTCGTCAAGGCATCGTGTTCATCGGAAGCGCCGAACGCCACGAACAGGGGGTCCAGATGTTCGGTGGTGGGGGCGGCTTCAAGGCTGAGGGGCAGTAATTCCCTGTGGCGGCAGAGCTCCTCGCTCCGCCTGCCTTCGATGCGTTCCATGAACCAGGCTTCGGCTTCGAGGGCCCAGGGCTCGATCGAATCACCGGCGCTGTCCCAGCGCACCCGCCGCAGGTTGTGGATCAAACCGCCAGTGCCAAGAATGAGCACACCTTCATTCCGAAGTGGCGCGAGAGCTTTGCCCAACTCCGCCAGGCGAGCGGGTTTGATCAAGGGCAAGGTGACCTGGACGACCGGGATTTCCGCGGCAGGAAACGCGTGCCTGAGCACGGACCACACACCGTGATCGAAACCACGGCGCGAATCAGGGACGGATTCAAAACCTGCGGCGCCCAGCAATCCAGAGGTCTGCTCCGCCAACCCGGGATCCCCTGGCGCTGGATATTCCAGTGCATACAGATCGGCTGGGAATCCGCTGAAATCATGGATGATGCCCGGCTTTTCAGCCGTTGTGATGCGCAGTGGAAGCTGGGCCTGCCAGTGCGCGGATACCGCAAGGATGGCTTTGGGCCTCTCTGTCAATCCATCAGCGAAGCGGCGCAAGCTCGCGCCATAAGTGCCTCCATCCAGGGCAAGCATGGGGGAGCCATGGGATACGAAGACGGAAGGTTGACGCATGAAGGCACCAATAAATTTGAAAAGGACAGGCCCGGGTTGACCCAATTCAATATTATATGTTTAAACACCTAATTGTCAATTCTCCCCCGGAACAGAATTGTTCTAGGGTGAATCGATGAGCAAAGCTCCATCCACCAACGCCACGCGGCTTCTCAAGCGACACGGCATCGCCTTCACCGAGTTTTTATACCGCTATGAAGAGAAGGGTGGAACAAGCGTTTCCGCACGGGAGTTGGGAATTCCCGAACACGCGGTCATCAAGACCTTGGTGATGGAGGATGAGAAGGGAACCCCATTGATCGTGCTCATGCACGGCGACCTTGAAGTGGGGGCCCAGGCATTGGCGCGACAGATCGGCGCGAAATCCGTTCAGCCTTGCAAGCCCGAGGTGGCCCATCGGCACAGCGGCTACCTGGTGGGTGGCACTTCTCCCTTTGGCACCAAGAAACCGATGCCGATCTATGCGGAGGCCTCGATCTTTGATCTGGCACGCATCTACATCAATGGCGGCAGCCGCGGATTCCTGGTGGAGATGGGTCCGCTGGATCTGGATAAGGTGCTGACCGTGACCCGCGTGAAGGTGGGATTGCTTTGAATCACGCGCCGTCCAATTTGTAAGCCAGCATCAACCAGCCCCGCAGCCCGTCGTCAATATCGGCATGTGTTTTCACTTTCAGGCGATGGGTGATTCGGTCCTTCCTGGCGAAGCCTCCGGTGGAGAGCAGGCGGCCTCGAGCCCCTCTCCCCTTAACCATTCCCGGATCGCCTTTTCGCCTTCAGGACCTTGCAATGTTACGTGGGTGATCCACTCTTCCAGGGTTCGTCCGGTCTTCTGTTGAAGGTTGGAGAGGATGGCTTGGGTATAGGCGATGGCGGGATGGACGGAGTAGCTGTTTGCGGTCATGGCAGCAACGCGGATTCAAGTTGCATGATTAACAGGGGAAAAACCGGGAGGTTCATTGTTCCGATTTGTAGACCGGCAGCCGGCCCGCGCGCCAGGCGCGCAGACCGCCCTTCAGCACGTAGAGCCAGGTGAAGCCATTGGCTTCAAAGATCGGCCTAGCCTTATACGAAAGTTCGTCCGTCTCATCCACCAGCACCACCGGCTTTCCCTTGGACTCCTTCCGGATGTGATCGAGCCGTTCCATGATTTCGGGCATGGGAACCGAGATGGCACTGCGGATATGGCCATGCTTGCCAAGGAATTCTTCACGTGGACGCAGGTCCACGATGGTGGGCCTCACTCCGGGCATCAACGTTTCCAACTGGATAGGATCCAGCACGCCGCCCTTTCGGGCCCGGATGGCCGTGGGCAGCTTGATGATCCACATGCAGAGCAGCACCATGATCGCCAGGCCAGCGATGGCCCCTGGAATCATGATCTCAGGCTGCTCGAGCAGGACCTTTTCGACCTCAGGCCGGAGCAGCAGTGCGATGGTGATCATTCCCATCATGACGGCCTCTTTGAGTGGTTAGGTTGGAGCAAGTATGCCTGAAAACATGGAACCTGCAGAGCTAGGCTGGCATTATTCAGAGGTACTGCCTGGGATTTGCCTTGACACTTTCCGCCCGAATTCTCTTTCCGATAACCCTCGCTGCATTACTGGCGGGCTGTGGCAGCAGTGCGCCCGAGGCTGTTTCGCTGGAGCCGGATCCTGCAACCGTGCAGGTGGGCGAGCGGCTCCAGTTGCGCGCCATACCCAACGAAAACCTGGTCGCTGAACCGGGGTGGGAGCTGCTGGATTACAACGGTGGCGGGCTGCTCAGCACCCGCGGCATGGGCACCACGTATCTCGCGCCGAACCACGCTGGTACTTTTCGCCTGCTGATCTACGCCAAGCGTCCCGATGGATCCACCGCCAAAGTCCAGCGAGAAATCCGTGTGCTGCCCGTCTTCAAACCCGAACCCGCCACGGCTATGCTTCAAGCAGGCCAAGCCCAGGCCTTCACCGTGAAAGTCAAAGGTCTGGTGCGAAGCGATGTCATCTGGAAGGCCGAGGCCGGCAGCTTCAACGAAGGTGGAATCTACATCGCTCCCTCGGAGCCCGGCACCTACCATCTCACCGCCACCAGCGCCGCAGATCCGGCGGTGAGCGCGACGGTGACGGTGATCGTGAACTGAGCCGGCGACCACAAATAAACAGGGCGATTGGCGGAAATGCCAGCTGTGCTTGAATGGGACATTCCTTCTGGAGCGGACTGTGGTACCTGCCGAGCCCGAAACTGCTGGTGTCATCCTCCTGGTGGGCATGCACCGAAGCGGCACGTCGCTTTTCTCGCAGATGTGCTCAAGGGCGGGTCAGCATCTGGGTGGACCGCTGCTCAATGGCCGCTTCTCCGATAACGAACAGGGCTATTGGGAGCACATGGATGTGGTGGCCATCCAGACCATACTCCTCCGCGAACTAGGACGCGGGCCCATGTCCAAATTGCCATTGCCTCTTCACTGGCGGTTTAGGCCCGAGGCTGAAACCGCGCGCCGGTGCCTCCGGGAAGTTATCGAGCGTGAAACTGCGGGTGGGCGGACCTGGCTGCTCAAAGACCCGCGCACATGCCGTCTGCTCCCGCTCTGGCAGGAACTGCTTCGAGAGATGGACATCCCCCTTCGGGTCGTGCTCTGCATCCGGTCCCCTGCGGAGGTGGCCGCATCGCTGAAACGCCGGCAGAACCTCGACGAATGGCGTGCCTGCCAACTCTGGACCGACCACCATCGAGACATACTCGGTGCTGTGCCGGTTCCAGACGCGATAGTCGACTACGACGAAACCATGGCCCATCCAGCCGAAGTCATGAGAGCAGTGTTCTGCCGCCTGGATCTGGAGGCAGCCCAGGAGCAAATCACCCACGCTGCATTGGCGGCCACACCAGCGCTCCGCCACCACCGTCGCCTTGAGATGCTGGAAACAGAGACTGAGAGGGCTTTTGTGGAGGCCGCGAACCTTTACGAGCAGCTGCTCAGCCATAGCGTCCTGAAAGCCCCTTGGGCCATGGACATCCATCCACCAGATCCAAGGCCTCCGAATCCAGATCGAGTCCTGATCGTCACGCGGCTCCAACACTCATCCCATTTCTTGTCCCAGACGCTTCGAAGCGTGCTGAGCCAGACCCATGCCTCTTGGCGTATGGTCATCATCAATGACGGTGCTCCCGCGAGTGAAGTCGATCAGGCAATCGCCCCATACCGCGCAGCCTTTGGGGGCCGTCTAGTGGTCCACCACATATCTCAGCCGATTGAAGATGAGGCCGCGAACAAACTGGCTACCCGCGAAGGCGATGAGGATTGCATGGTCATCCACTCTGACGGTGATGTCTGGGAACCCGGCCTGCTTGAGTCCATCCTTTCGGAACGTGAGGGCGTCCGCCTGCGGGCTTCGCCTACCCACCCCACTCCAGTGCACGAGCACGCCGAAGCCGGCCAACTCAGGATCCACAGGATGGAGTCTTCCTAGCCTGAACTTCAAGACGCCTGCCATCGAGATCACCTCCTGGTCGGAACAGGCCAACTTGCTCGTTACGACTTGATGGGGAGTCAACCCGGCAGCGTCAGGCCCAGCCGCGTGGCGATTTCACGGAATTCCTCAGGGATCGCCGCTTGCACGGAGATGCGCTCGCCGCTGATGGGGTGGTCCACTGCGAGCTTCCAGGCGTGCAGGAAGGGATGGGGCAGTTCCATAGGTTCCTTGTCCTTGTCCTGCCAGCGCATCGGCCCGCCGTAAAGGCCATCCCCCAGCAGCGGTGCCCGCATGTGCTGCATGTGGACCCGGATCTGGTGGGTCCGCCCCGTCAGCAGTTCGCATTCCAGCAGCGCGACGCTCGGCGTGCGGGAGAGCACGCGGATGCGCGTTTGCGAGGGGCGCCCGGCACTGCCGATGGTCATGCGCATGCGGTCGATCCGGTGGCGCAGGATCGGCTCGTCGATGAGCAGTGAACCGAGTTGCGGTAGCTTCGGGGAATGGCGGACCATGGCCAGGTAGCGCTTTTCCACGCCGCGCTCCTTGAACTGCGCCTGCAGCGAGAGCTCGGCCTCCTTCGTCTTGGTCAGACACAGGCAGCCCGAAGTGTAGCGGTCCAACCGATGCACCAGGCCCGGCCAGCCTCGCGGAGCTTCTTCTTCCTCGGCGTCGCTTGCCTCTTCATCCACGTTGATATCCACGATTGGCAGCGCGGCCTGGATCCTTCCGAGCAGCGCGTTCACGACGGTGCCACCCGCGTGGCCCGGGCCTGGATGCACGACCATGCCCGCAGGCTTGTCGATGATCCAAAGCTGGGCATCTTCAAAAAGCGTGGGCAGATCAATCGTTTCCACCAGCAGATGGCGCGCAGGGGGAGTCATGACTGGCAGTTCCGTTTCGATGACATCGCCCGCTTTCAATTTCTTGCCGCCCTTTGAGGGCACTTCGCCATTGAGAAGCACCCGGCCTTCGCGGATCCAATCGTCCCATTTGTTGCGCGGGACCTCCGGCAGATGCTCAGAAAGGAAGCGGTCCAGCCGCGGGTGTCCAGTTTCAATTTCGATGCGCATCACACTTCCTTCGGTGTTTCTTTAGGTGGAATGTAAGGCGGGCGGTTCCGCGAAAACGCCCAGATGGCGACACCCAACACGATGAAGCCGATGGCTGTGAGCCGACCCGTTGTGAGCCAAGCCTGGCCCAGCCAGGCGCCGCGGTCCAGATCGCCGCGCCACAATTCGACGATGATGCGGCCGGTGCCTTCAAGCAGGAAGTAGAGCGAAAAGATCTGCCCTTCGAATTTCCTCTTGCGGCGGGCCAGGAGCAGGATTCCACAGATGAGCAGGTTGGCTCCGAAGTGGTAGAGCTGCACCGGATGGATGTGCTCGAAAAGCGGCGTGCCCGATAGTTCGTGGGCTTCTGGGCTGGTGAAAGTCACGGCCCAGGGGAGATCGCAGCTGGTGCCGTAGCAGCATCCAGCCATGAAACAGCCGATGCGGCCGATGGCTTGTCCCAGCGCCACCGAAGGCACCAGCGAATCGCCCGTCTTGCGCAAGGGCAATCCGGACTTGGGGCGCATCTTCCAGAAAAAGACGATGGCCGAGGCGATGATGCCACCATGCACGGCTCCGCCGGCCCGCAGCATGCCGATGCTGAAGATCTCCCGGAAGGCCATGTGGCCTTCCTCTCCAATGGGGGTGAGCAGCCCCACGATGATCATCAGGGCCTTGGATCCGAGCACACCCGCGATGAGCACTGCGATGGCGAGGTCCGTGACCGCATCGCCGGACAGGCCATCCAGGCGGCCTTGGCGTTTGGCGAGGGCCAGGGCGGAAAAAAAAGCGAGGGCCATCATCAGGCCGTAGGTGCCGATGCCGAAGCTGCCGATGTGGAACAGGTAGGGATGCATCAGGAATCCTTGAACGGTGAAGATATTCGATATTCGATTTTCGATTTTCGATTGAAACCCAACTGGTGGCGGTCATCCTCAACCGGCAATCGACAATCGGCAATCGTAAATTTGGGGTTTTTGCTCGGTTCTGGATAACCCAGGCTGGATTGGTCCGGTATGTCCCGGAGCCGCGCGGGTGGCAGATCCAGGGCCGTGATGTCAAAGCTGATGATTTCGCCGTAGGGCCTGAGCAACGGCATGAGCTTGGCCACGACCAGGGGGCGGAAGGCCGCATAAAATTCCTGCGCCAGCAACGCCCTAGGTTTCCCGCTGATGCGGAATTCCCGCACCTTTCCGGTATGCAGTTCCTGCAGATCCGCATTTTCCAAATGGAGTCCGACGAGGACGAGCACCTGGGAGCGCACCGACGCGGGCAAAGGTCCGTGATCCACGGCGGGCGCGGATGCGGGCTTTACGGCGGATGTGAGACGGCACATGGCCGACGCGGAATAAAGCAGTATGATGGCCAGGAAACCCAGGCAAACCCACATCCAGCGCCGCTCCGAGGGAGGGGCTGATCCCTCCAGGTTGTGGGTGGAATCGTCGGGATCGGCGGGGGGGGTGGTCATAGGGGTCATGGGCTGGAGAATGCAATCATGCAATGGAGCCATCTTGGATTGGCGGGAAGCTGTCGGGCATGGCAGGCTCGAAGCGTAAGAAATGGAGGATCCATGCAAAAGGGAAGCATCACGGCTCAGGAATTGGCATTGGCACTGAACGGCACCCTTCTCCATTGTCCCCCAGGAATGCTCCTTCACGAAGTGCGCTCGCTGGATGAAGCCGGGCCGGGGCATTTGAGTTTCCTCGCCAACCCCAAGTACGCCTCAAAAGCCGCGAAAGCCGAAGCCGGCCTGATCCTGGTGGATTCAAACACCGATCTGGGGGAACGCCCAGTGCTGGTGGTTGCAAACCCCTACTGGGCCTTCGCGCAGTGCATCGCGTGGCTGCATCCGGAGCCCAAACCCAAATGGGAGAAGACACCGATTCATTCCACCGCAGAAGTGCGCGCCCACACGCACATCGCTCCCAACGTGAGCATCGGCGCGCGCACGGTCGTGGGGAGCGGCTGCATCCTGCATCCCGGCGTGCACATCGGTGCCGACTGCGTGCTGGGCGATGGCTGCGAGCTTTTTTCCGGGGTAGTGCTCTACCGGCGCACCAAGCTCGGCCAGTACGTGCGGATCCACGCCAACAGCGTCCTGGGCAGCGATGGCTATGGCTACGTGCTGGTGGACGGGCGGCATGAGAAAGTGCCGCAGATGGGCTGGGTGGAAGTGGGCGATGAAGTCGAGATCGGCGCCTGCGTCACCGTGGATCGCGGTGTGCTGGGACCCACCCGGATCGGCAGGGGCACCAAAGTCGACAACCAGTGCCAGATCGCCCACAACGTGCAGGTGGGCGAACACTGCCTGATTGTGAGCATGACCGGCATCAGCGGTTCCGCCAGGATCGGCGACTACGTCACCCTGGCCGGCAAAGTGGGCGTGGTGGGCCACATCGAGATCGGCGCCCGCAGCATCGTCGGCGGCGGCAGCGTGGTGGCCAAGAGCCTGCCGGAGGGCAGTTTTGTCACCGGCTACCCGGCGCGCCCTCATAAGGAATGGGTGGAGGCGCAGGCCGCGGTGAACCGCCTGCCGAAAATCCTGAAGAAGCTTCAGCGCGGTTGATGGGGTAATGCAGCCACTTTCCAGCCTTCCCATAGACCCGCTGCTGCCGCAGGTGCTGGCCTCGTTGGAGGACAATCCGAACCTGGTCATCACGGCTGATCCGGGCGCGGGCAAGACCACGCGCGTGCCCCGCGCTCTACTGGATGGCGGATTGCTTGCGGAAAGCGAATGCTGGGTGCTGGAGCCGAGAAGACTGGCGGCCCGCTTGGCGGCCATGCGCGTGGCCGATGAATTGGGGGAAGGCCTTGGCGAGCGCGCGGGCTATGCGGTGCGCTTCGAGCAGAAAGTCTCGAAAGCCACGCGCATCCGCTTCGTCACCGAGGGTCTGCTGCTGCGTCGGCTGCAATCCGATCCACAACTGAAAGGCATCGCGGTGGTGGTTCTGGATGAATTCCATGAGCGGCATCTGCACACGGACCTGGCCATCACGTTGCTCCGTCGGCTACAGCTCAAGGATCGGCCGGATCTCCATCTGCTCGTGATGTCCGCCACGTTGGATGCGGAACCCGTTGCGAAGTTCTTGGCTGCCACGGCACTGAAAAGCCAGGGCAGGGCCTTTCCGGTGGAATTGAGCTATTCCAAAGCGCCCGATGACCGGCCCGTTTCAACCCAGGTCGCTGAGGCCGTGGAGCGCCTTTACAGCGCTGGATTGAAGGGCCACGCGCTGGTCTTTCTGCCCGGCGCAGCCGATATCCGCGCCTGTCTCAAGAGCTGCGAAGGCTTCGCCCAGCGCCTGGGATTGCGCATCTTTCCACTTCACGGCGAACTGAGCACCGAGGCCCAAGCCCAGGCCATCGCGCCATCCCGCATCCCGAAAATCATCCTGAGCACCAACGTGGCGGAAAGTTCGGTGACCCTGGATGGCATCGGCGCGGTGGTGGATTCGGGCCTGGGCCGCGAAGCCCAGCACTCGCCCTGGAGCGGCCTGCCGAGCCTGCGCACCACGCGCATCAGCCAAGCGCGCTGCATCCAGCGGGCAGGCCGCGCTGGCCGCACGGGGCCCGGCCTCTGCGTGCGGCTGTTCATGGAAAGCGACTTCAATGCCCGCCCGGCTTTCGACACGCCGGAGTTGCAGCGGGCGGATCTTGCGGAGCCCTTGCTGGCTCTGCACGGCCTAGGAATTCCATCACCGCAGGAGGTAGTTTGGTTCGAACCACCGCCAACGGTTTCAGTGGATGCGGCAGAAAAGTTGTTGCGCTGGCTTGGAGCGCTGGACTCGGGCGGCATGCTGACAGCGGTGGGCCGGGCCATGCTCAAGGAACCATTGCATCCTCGCCTGGGCCGGCTGGTGGTGGCGGGGGATGAGTCCGGAATCCCGCGCCTGGCTCGGCTTGCGGCGGCCCTCCTCGAGACAGGCGATCTGGAAGCGCGGCAGAATCTTGATCGCGCGAGACCCTCCAAGGGCAGGCCGGTTCCCTCTGATCTGCTGCTGCGCCTGGATCAATACTCCGAGGCCGAAAAGGCGAATTTCAACGCGGGTGCCTGCCGGGCCGCGGGCCTGGATGGTGCGGCCGTGCATCGCGTTCATCAGGCTGTGAAAAGCCTGCTGCGGGATATCCCGAATCGGGATGAGCCGCCTGATGCTGAAACCCGATTGCTGAAGGCCCTGCTGCGGGCCTACCCCGACCGCCTGGCCAAGCGGGGCAGCGGGGCCACAGTGGGCTTTGTGGGCGGCGGCGGAGCTGCGCTCGATGCCCGCTCCCTGGTGAAAGCGGATTTATTGCTGGCCCTGGAAGCGGATCAGATCAAGCGCGGGGCGGGGACCGATACCACCGTGCGCATGGCTTCCATGGTGGAGGCGGATTGGCTGCTGGAGGCTTTCCCGGAACGCCTGAGGGACACCGCGGAACTGCTTTTCAATGCCTCGAAAGATCGGGTGGAGCTCATTTCCAGGCTCTGGTTCGAGGATCTCTGCATTGACGAAGGCCGAAGCCCGGCGAAGGCGGATCAGGCCGGGGTCGCTGACGTTCTGGCGGATGCGCTGCTGCGCAAGGGCCTCGACGAAGATCAGGGAAAGGTGGATCGTCTGCTGGATCGCGCGGCTTTTCTGGCCAAGCATCGCGAGGACCTGTGTCTGCCAGACCGCGAACACTTTCGTCACCGGCTGCTCGCCAAAGCCTGCGAAGGGGCGGTATCACTCCGGGACTTGAAAACCATCGATTGGGCCTGGTCCCTGAAATCGATGTTGGGGGAAGAGTCGGCACAGTTGCTTGAGACTTGGGCGCCGGACACGGTGCAGCTGCCCAAGGGCCGGCCCGCAAAAATCCACTACGACAGTGAATCGCCTTGGATCGAGGCCCGTCTGCAGGAATTCTGGGGCCTGAAGAAATGCCCTGCCATCGCGGGCGGCGCGGTGCCCCTGGTGCTGCATCTGCTCGCGCCCAACATGCGGGCTGTGCAGGTGACCACGGATTTGAAAGGGTTCTGGGAGCGGGTCTACAAGGAACTGCGACCGGGTCTCTCCCGGCGATACCCCAAGCACCATTGGCCGGAATGATGGGATGGCCAAGAGCCGCACGGATTGAGGCGGATTGATGGCGTGAAAAGGTAAAAAGGCGATGCCAATCCGCGCATAATAGCTTTGTGAGCTTCATGAACCGGACCGGCGCATGCCGGCCGAAATCTAAAGGAAGGAATTCACCGTGGCACTCTCCGAGTCGCTGGACAAAGTATCCCTAGGCAAGATCGTCGTCATCCGCGAGCAGTTGATAAAGGCTCAGGCGGCCGGCCAGACCGTGTACCGGCTGGAATCCGGCGATCCGAGTTTCTCGGTGGCGCCCCATGTGCTGGCTGCCTTGCAGGCGGCGGCGGTCGCGGGGAAAACCCACTACATCCCCAATGACGGCATCCCCCAATTGCGCGCGGCGCTGCGGGACAAGCTGAGGCGCAAGAACGACATCCCGGCGGTGACCGAGAACGATATCTTCGTCACCAACGGCGCCATGCATGCCCTGTTCGTCACCTTCTGCTGCCTGCTGGCCAATGGCGATGAAGTCATCGTGCCTGACCCCATGTGGACTGAAGTCGTGGAGAACGTGAAGCTCAGCGGCGGCGTTCCCGTGGGAGTCCCGCTTCGCTTCGAGAAGGATTTTGAATATGATCCGGCCGACATCCGGAAGCACATCACGCCCCGCACCAAGGCCATCTTCCTGAACACGCCCCACAACCCCACCGGCGCGGTGCTGTCCAGGGAAACACTGCTGGAAATCGTCGCCATCGCAGAAGAGCATGGCCTTTGGATCGTCAGCGACGAGGCCTACGAGGACGTGCTGTATCCACCCACCGAGCACTATTCCATCGCCGCATTGGCGCCGCATTACCTTGAGAAGATCGTCAGCGTATTCTCCTTCTCGAAGTCCTACGCCATGAGCGGACTCAGGGTGGGATGCATCGTCACCACCAGTGCCACGCTCCAGAGCCGTATCCCGAAACTGTTGCGCTGCACCATCAATGGCGTCAATAGCGTAGCCCAGTGGGCCGCGCTGGCTGCCCTGGAAGGACCCCAGGACCAGATTCCGGTGATGCAAGCGGAATACGCCGTTCGTCGTTCCATGCTGTTCGATGCCTTGACCGGTATCGAGGGCCTGCGGGTTTTCAAACCCCACGGTGGATTTTGCATGTGGGCCGAACTTGATCCCAAAATCTATTCGCGTCTGGGATGCAAGGACGCCGCCGAACTGTCGGAATGGCTGGCCCAGATGGGCATCGGCAGTGCGCCGGGCGATGCCTTTGGCGAAACCTGCCATGACGCCATCCGCTTCGCCTTCAGTTGCGACACGGCGATGGTGCGCGATGGGGCCGTGGCCCTCAGACAGGCCCTGACGGGGCCAGGCATCGCGGCCGCGGACCGCTGAGATGCGAGTCGCCGTCGTCCAGATGCAGATCGTGGACGGCGATCCAACCGCCAATCTGTGCCGGGCCGCAGAGCTGATCAACACCAATCCTGGAGCCGAGCTCTACGTTCTGCCAGAGCTCTGGACCACGGGTTATGCCCATGGCTGCTGGAACGACGTGGCACGTGATTCAACGCCCGACATCTGTGGCGACATACAGGCTTTGGCAGAATCCATTCATGCCTGGATCGCGGGCAGCATGATCAGCCACAACACCGAGGCGCACCTCGTGAACCGGCTCTGGGTCTTTTCCCCGGAAGGGGGATCGCCATTCTTTTATGACAAGGGGCACCTGTTCCAGCCCATGCAGGAGCATACGCATTTGACGGCAGGAACCCACCGCGTGCGCCACCGCATCGGTGATATCGAGGCTGCATTGAGCATCTGCTTCGATCTGCGTTTTCCCGAGATGTATCGGCACGACGCGGTGGATGGCGCCGAGATGTTCCTGGTGGTATCAGAGTGGCCTCACCCCCGCAGCGAAACCCTGCGCGCGCTGGCCCGGGCCCGGGCCATGG
>JANXQX010000008.1 GCA_025353305.1 Holophagaceae bacterium | reverse complement strand
TTTAAAGGCCACTTGCTTCAGAACGGTTTCATCTGGTTTGGGGACGAGTGTCAATTTGGATTCCATTTGGTAGTCGGTAAGGACCACGCCTTCCTCCTGCATCACCAGAGTGGCCCACACCCCATTGCCGACCACAGTCTCCGGGCTGGAAAGGCTCAGCAGTGGGGCCAGGCTAGAGGCTGAGGTCAGGCTGATTGGTGTGGGCCAATCCTTTTCCATTGGCTGCGGGAAGTTGACCTCCACCACCCAGAGGCCGTCCTGGGGGGCTTTCCAGAGCACTTGGTAGGACCAAAACGACGGGGTTGTCGCTCCCTGCTGGATGGGTCCCGGGATAAGTACTACCTTGGGATCCTCCCTGGACTCATCCCATGGCCACGACTTGCCCGATGGATCTACAAGAGTGATAGTCGCTTGATCGGTGGGCAGTAAGCATCCTGCGCTTGCTGTCGTCTCCGAATTAAACAGCAAGGTGCTAGTTCCTTGGGTCAGACCTGAAGGAACCGTCAAGTAGACGATCTGCTTACTCATGGCGCCTGCGGCGAAAGATGGTGCTTGCGCAAGGGCGGGGAGCTCCCAAAAACCCAAGGCCATCAACCAACTACTTATCAATATTATTTGTCGCATCGAATCACCTTTTGACAAGTTAGTCAGCTAGATTGTCCCAATCTATCAATTTAGGATGTGGAACCTTTATTAAATAAAAATGATAATAAGATTTTCCGTCTTTCCCCCATTCGAAATAGGGGAAATCCGTAAAGAGAATGTACTTACCATTATAGAGGATCCACATTTTTTCTTGCATTGGGTCTACAAAATTAGATGCCTGCTCGACCAGGAGCTCGTCTCCACAAAAGACTTTGAGATTGCCTTTAAAAATTACAGAATGTGTACGAACCCACCGTGTTGGAAACCAAAGGGATTCACCACCCAATTTGGATGTAGTTGTGGTTTCTGAATGTCCCTCAAACTTGAGCCGATAATCATTTATGTGGTCTCCAGGAATCATTCCTCCTTCAAATTTAAAACCGAGCTTAGCTTGAGTTCTTAAACCTATTGCACCATTTTCTATTATTTTTAATTTATCCCATTTATTTGAAATATTAGAATCTGCCCAATCTGAAAGATAAGGAATATTTTCGTTCACCAAAATATATGGGCGTTCTATTAGAACACCCCATTCCTCTGGAGAGGTCCACACGTGCCCCAGCAAGTAGATTGGATCCGAAGTTGAGATCACGGTCAGCACCGGGACATGAAATATAGGTTTCCCTGCTGCAGGGCGGATCGACCAGTGCCTCCATGCTGGAATGCCCCACTGGACTCCTGCCAGTAAAATCACCACCAGGGAGATCGTAATCCTTACCCATCGAAGCCGACGGGTGTGAAAGGCATCCAGCAGGAATGCGTATGCGCGGCCTGGAAACTGCCGGATCAGGACAACCACTCGCTTGGGAAGTTTACGCAACCCAATAAAAAAGCGCCCCCATGCCTGGGCATCTGGATCTTGCATTAGAACCCTCCGGACTGAGCAGGACCCATGAACTCTTCCTTGAGCTTCACCACGAGCACCTGCATGGCCTGGGCGCTTTTGATCAGCGCATGGTTTCCTGGGTCCAGCAGCCCTGGCCGTTTGCTGGTCCAGAGACCATCGGCATCGGCACGGAGGTGTAGAGGGATTGCTCCTGGTCCTTGGCCGCTTTCGAAATCGGTGACCATGTCGTTGGGCAAGAGTTCGGCCCGTTGGGGAAGAACTTTTACATACTTCCACCGGGCTTGGTGGCCAAATCCTTGACCAGGCTCCCAGCCGTCTCCTGTGGCCACTTCTTTTGTATATCGCAATCCGGTAACCCTACCCAGTACCTGGTACATAATGTCCCCCATGCCTTTGTTCGCTAGCCACGCGGGGAGTAATTGGCCTGCTTCTTCCGGGTCCACGGTCTTGGTATTATCAATATCCGCATCCCCCCGCACACAGTAATAGTGCCCCTTCAGGGAGGCGACGGTGTTGTCAGACCAATAATCGAAACCCATGGCAACGTTTAGTTTTTGATCTAATAGGGCTTTGCCACTGGGATGATTGGTCTTTGAAGTAAGGGGAGCCGCATTCACGTAGGCGCTTAATCTAGAAGATGCATCGTAATAGTCGTCTAGGCTGCCACCTTTCAAATCCAACCAAGCCACTAAAGAATCTGCCAATATTTTATGAGGCTCGATGATAGAGATCCCTGCATCCACGGCAATGTCGGCGGTGATGCTACCGCGATTCGGTGTTCCAAAGGTCGTGAGGGAGCGTGGGAAAAATTGATTTTCGGGTCTTGGCAAAGGTTTTGTTCTTAAATCGAAGATCAACGCACGGCAATCGCTCCCACCCTTGCTGTGGGCCACCAAGTGGCAATGGCTGGCGCCCATGCTTTTCAGAAGGAATTCGCCGAGCATCCGTTGGAGTTCCGTTCCCTGTTCGCGCAAGCCACCGTTCCCGAGATTGTCCTTGGATGCAATATGATCGAAGGGCGGAGGATTTTTACGATTGGACAGATCTATATTGTAGAACCATAGGCCCTTGTATGAACGCTTGAAGTAGTTCACTGGCGTGTCGAAGTCCACACCTTTCACCCGGGTTGGGACAAGTTCCGTCCAGGATGTGTGTTCGGCTGAGGTCCCGTGGATAAGCACGATTGGGTCCATGGCCCGGAAAGACAGCGTCGCGTATAGTGACAGCGTATAGGTACCCTTTAGGATACCCGTGTGCTGGATGCTGAGCTTGAGCTGATTGCCTCCTAGCAACGGGAGTTGTACTCCACGATTGGTCACGATCTCACTGAAGGGAGTATCCGAGGTGATTCTGGGAGTTCCATATTGCAGCCATTCGGAGGGAATAGCGGAAAAAGATCCATTGGGCCCATGTGCCCAGGCGGCAGGATCCGCTGCCTGGGAAGCGGACACAAAACGGCCTGAAGCGAGTATTCGTCCACCAGATCCAGCAACACTGATCCCATTCACGTGTGTCAGTCGGATAGTAAACTCTGTGTTCAAATCAAGTGGGTTTTCCGCCACCACAAGGGCTTGGATCCTCAATCGGGCTATTGGGTCGAGCACTTTGTCATTGATGAGCTGACGGTAGTGAGCGATTCGATTTACTGGATCTGATAGCTCGTTGGCCTGCGCGTAGGACACGCAGCGATTTGTGATCCCTTCAAGGTAAAAGTAGTCATACCCTGCGGCCAGTGCTGTGGTATTTGGGACTAGTTGAATCACGTGGTCCTGCTCCAGTCGGTCTACTCCGGGGCCCTTCAAGAACATCGCTTTCGCCAAGACTGGAGGCAGGGCTGCCCGCGAGCCTTTTCCGGCTAGGGTGTCCCCAACTTGGGCTAGCAAGGGTGGCCACCACGCAAAGACTAAAACCACAAAGAAAGTTCGCTGAAGAGATCTCATAACGGCTCTCATGGTGCAACTCCGGGTGGAATCATGACGGTCATACCCAAACGGAAATATTCGCCGACCAGCTCACGGTCTCCTCGTTCATTGGTCATGTGTTCGACTCGAACTGAATAAACCTCATAAGGTCCGTTATCCCCCAATACAGAGTGGAGGGTATTAACATCAAAAATTACTTCTGGTGATAACCTCCCAGCTGCAGAGACAGTGACTTCAGCCGAAGAAGTTGTCCTGGT
>JANXQX010000322.1 GCA_025353305.1 Holophagaceae bacterium | reverse complement strand
TTCGTTCTGGAGGCCAAGCAGGGCAGCACTGCCGAGGCCACGGGCTCGGCCCCCCGGCGTGGCACCCGGGCCTATGACCGCTACATGGAAGCCGCCTTCGGGCAGGCCGTGAACTACGCCCGCAACCTGCCCCAGCGCCCGCCCTTCGTCATCACCTGCGACATCGGCTTCGCCTTCCATGTGTGGGATGGCTTCTCTGGGGCCTACGGCGGCTACGGCGCCCGCCGCAGCTACACCATGGAGGATCTGCGGGATCCCAAGGTCCAAGAGCGGTTCAAGGCTCTCTGGCTCGACCCCCAGAGCCTCGACCCCGCCCGGTCCCGCACCGCCGTCACCCGCGACGTAGCCGCCGCCCTGGGCGGGCTGGCCCGCAGCCTGGAGACCCGCTTCCCGGCAGAGGTCGTCGCCCGGTTCCTCATGAGGGTGGTCTTCACGTTCTTCGCCGAGGACGTGGGCCTCCTACCGGAGAAGCTGTTCCAGAACGCCCTGGAGGGCGCCTGGAAGGAGCACCCCAAGTCCTTCCCCAAGGGGATGGAGTCCTTGTGGGACGCCATGAACACTGGCGGCTTCTGGGGCCCGCTGAAGGTGCTTCGCTTCAACGGCGGCCTCTTCTCCGAAAGCCTCGCTCTCGACCTCAACCCGGACGAGATCGCCCGGCTGGCCCAGGCCGCCGCCTTCAACTGGGCTGAGGTGGACCCCAGCATCTTCGGCACCCTCCTGGAGAGCGCCCTGGACGCCCGCGAGCGTCACCGCCTCGGTGCCCACTACACGCCGCGAGCCTACGTCGAGAGACTGCTCCGCCCGGCCCTCGAAGAACCCCTCCGCGCTGACTGGGAGCTGGCCCAGGCCGAGGCCATGGCTCTCCTCGGCACCGAACCCACTGACGCCGACAAGGCCAAGGCCCGGGACGTGCTCCACGAGTTCCAGCGCCACCTCGCCCACGTGAAGGTGCTGGACCCCGCGTGCGGCAGCGGCAACTTCCTGGCCACGGCCTACGACGTGTTGAAGCGCCTGGAGGGCGAGGTCCAGCGCCGCCTGGAGGACCTGGGCGAGACGGGGCGGTCACTGGCTCTGGAAGGTGTCCTCGTCACCCCGGGGCAGTTCATCGGCCTGGAGGTGAAGCCCTGGGCCGCCGCCATCACCGACCTTGTCCTGTGGATCAGCCACCTCCAGTGGTTCCACCGCCTGCACCCGGACATGAACCCGCCCGAGCCGGTGCTCCAGGCTTACGGGAACATCGAGTGCCGGGACGCGGTGCTCACTTGGAGCGGCACTCGCGACACGGGCCGCACCCGCTGGGATGGCCGGACCACCAGGACCCACCCCGTCACCGGCCAGCAGGTGCCGGACGAGGCCGCCCAGGTGCCCATTCACGAGTTGCTGAACGCCCGACCCGCCACTTGGCCTGAGGCCGACTTCATCGTGGGGAACCCCCCGTTCCTGGGCAACGCCCGGATGCGCGACGCCTTAGGTGACGGCTACGCAGAAGCCCTCAGGGCTGCCTACCCCGACGTGCCCGACACCGTGGACCTCGTTCTCTACTGGTGGCACAAGGCGGCTGAGGCCGTGCGGTCAGGCCACACCCGGCGCTTCGGCCTTATCACCACCAACAGCTTGCGGCAGGTCAAGCAACGAGGCGTCATCACCCATCACACGACCGCGAAGAACCCCCTCAAGCTGCTGTGGGCCATCCCGGATCACCCGTGGACCGATGAGGGTGCCGCCGTCCGAATCGCCATGACCGTGGGTGGGGTAGCAGGGCAGCCGTGGCTTGGAAATGTGGTGGAAGAGGGCGCTGGGGACACGCCTGAGAACGAGGCCCAAGCTGTCAAGGTAGATGGTCTCGACGTTGATCTCATCAACGACGACCTGAGTGTCGGCGCCAACGTCGCAGATACCCTGGCGCTGAAGGCCAATTCGGGATTGGCCTGGGCGGGAGTGCAGCTCTACGGCGCGGGCTTCATTGTCACCCCGGAGCAATGGGAAGCCTGGGGCCGCCCCGACGTGGTTCACCCCTACGTCAATGGTCGCGACCTCATGGACCGTCCGCGAGGGGTAATGGTCATCGACTTCTACGGTTTGACCTCCGAGGAGGCGAAGCGGAAGTTCCCGGGGCCCTACCAACATGTCTACGAGCACGTGAAGCCTGAACGAGACCAGAACCGCCGAGAGCCGATCAGGAACAACTGGTGGCTGTTCGGGTGGGTTCGAGAAGGGCTCAGAGCGTCTACAAAGGGCCAGTCCCGGTTCATCGTCACGGTCGAGACCGCGAAGTATCGAGTCTTCCAGTTCCTCAATTCCGAAGTCCGCCCAGACAACATGGTCACTGCCATCGCCAGCTCCGACGCCTTCCACCTGGGTGTCATGAGCAGTCGCGTCCACGTGATTTGGACCCTCGCCTCCGGCGGAGTATTGGAGGATCGCCCCCGCTACAACAAGACCCGCTGCTTCGAGCCGTTCCCATTCCCGGAAGCCACCGAGCCCCAAAAGGTCGTCATCCGGGACCTTGCCGAACGCCTGGACGCCCACCGCAAGGCTGCCCAGGGCCGAGGCGCGACCATCACCGGCATGTATAACCTGCTGGTGAAGCTGAGGTCCGGGGAACCCTTCACCGACCGGGAGCGCGAGCAGCATGAGGTCGCCCAGACCGAGATCCTTCGCCAGCTCCAAGATGAGTTGGACGCCGCCGTGGCCGACGCCTACGGCTGGGCCGTGGAACTCCCCGACGCCGACATCCTTGTGAACCTAGTGGCGCTCAACAAGGAACGCGCCGCCGAGGAAGCCCGGGGTGTCGTCCGCTGGCTCCGTCCCGCCTACCAGGCCCCGGAGACGGTCGCGGCGACGACCACGGCGCTGATCACCGAGGAGACGGAGGCCGAGACCGTCGTGGCCCTCACCCCCATCGAACCCCAGCCCTGGCCCAAGGACCTCAAAGACCAGCTCGGCGCCCTCCGCGCCGTCCTCAAATCCTCCGCCCGCCTGTGGACCCTGGAGTCCATCGCCCAGGCGTTCAAGAGCCGTGGCCGCTACCGCGAGAGCATCGCCGCCCACCTGGACTTGCTCACCGACCTCGGGATGCTCAGCCGCGTGGACACCGCTGACGGCCCCCGCTGGCACCGGCCCCAGGCCATCGGCGCATAGGAGAAACGGCGCAACTGATGTCAGGATGGCCAATCCTGACACCACTCTTGGTTGGGCCCTCGCCGCTGGCTTGGCCTCTACCGTAGGGCTTGGCCCTCTTCCGGGGAATAGAAGCAGCAAAGCCCCCATTCCTCTGTCCCCCATCGGGCGATGGGGCAAACCTTGGGCGCCCCGGATCCCAGCTTCTGACCAGCACCATTCGCCAAGAGATGCTCCCAGAGGGTCTCCCTCGCGTCCGGATCCCGGTCAAGCAGGGCACAGCGGTGGACCAGATCTCCTGTGGGCGGCTGCCCCAGTTGGTGGAACTTGTTTGTCGTAGGTAGGTAGTGGCGGCAGGCCATGGATCACCTCTCGCCAGATTGTCCGGCACGTTCCAAAAATTATCCTGGAACAACCCCTGAGGTTTTTTGGATGACCCTTCGTTCCCAGAAACACGAAGGAATTCTTCGTCAGGAAGATCGGCATTGAAATAATTTGCGTGATATTGGTCACAAAGGTACTTCGCCACCAACAAGGTGGTGAGACCCATCCGAGCGCCTCAGGGCCTTGAATACCTTGTGGGACAAGGGATCCTTCATCTTCGTCCCTCCGCGGCGTCCTACGACGACGGGTGGTAGTTCCACCTTAAGAGAGCGACTTCCCGCTCCTTGTATGGAGCACCTCATCCGCTCCAGAAAGGCAGAACCGCATGACATCCCCCGCCATGGAGCGCTACCGCTCCCTCCCCGAGGAGGACCGCCAGATCGTCCTCCTGGAGATCCTCGACACCAGGTCCTGGACCCTGGAGACTGACGCCCTCGGCATCCTCCGCCTTGCCCTCGACCAGGGAACCGACACCCTCACCGAAAAGCAAACATGGCGCCTGCTCTACGGTGCCTGGGTCCCCAATATCGCTGTGGAGTGCAGCCGCGATGGCGGTCCCCTCCAACCCTGGGAGATGGTCCAGGCGACCGCCCAAGGTGGCCGCTGCTCATCCTGCGAGAACACCTGGCAGAAAATCCTCGCCGAGTAGCTGCCCGCCCGCTGTCCTGCCGCCGAGGCCTCCAACCGGGTCCCGGCGGCACTGCGGAATATGACGTTCCCTCGTGTGTTCGCCCGGTCTCTCTGTGGGATCTGGGTTGATTAGGGGCAAGGGGAGTGAGGTTTCCATCTTGAGGCGCCAATTTGGCACCTCAAGATGAAAAACTACCCTTTCCTCAATCCGGCCCCGGCCATAGGCGGCCGTGATGCGATTATGTTGTTTAAACGCTCCATTTATTTATTAATAATTAGCTCTTCCATGGAGCGATTAAGGGATAGAATCGCTCCACGGAGAGGAATCGGCATGGCTCGAACGACAGAAGGTCGGACTTATATCTGGGAGCTGAAGGATTGGCCCAAGTTCTCTTGGGATGTCGGTCGGCTGTCTGAAGGACTGGCCTCAGCCAGGCGATCCCAAGGCGAGCTCTTGGGAATGGTGAAAGCGATAGACCAGGTGGCCTCCAATGAGGCCGCAGTAGCCGCCATGGTCCAAGAGGTTGTGAGCAACAGTGCCATCGAGGGCGTCGCCCTCAACATGGAATCCGTCCGCGCCTCAATGCTGCTTCGGCTTGGAGTCGAGACAGGCCTGGCCCAGGCAGCGGGGGTTCAGCGCGTGGATCCGATCGTCGGTGTCCTGGCTGAGGCAGCCCAGGGGTACCGTGACCCCCTAACCGTCGAACGGATCTTTGAATGGCATCGAGCCATTTTTCCAAAGGGAATCCAGGAAGGGCTTCGCGTGTTCCCGGCAGGGGTCCTGCGCGGAGAGGAGCCAATGGTGGTCCTCAGTCCTGGGCGGCACATCGGACTACCTCCAACGATCCATTTCGAGGCCCCTGGTCGGGAAGTGCTGGAAGGAGAGGTGGAAGCCTTCCTCGCTTGGTTCAACGCTTCGCCCGCGGGCCTCGATGGCTTGCTCCGAGCTGCACTTGCCCACCTTTGGTTCATTACCGTCCATCCGTTAGCTGATGGAAACGGCCGTATCGCCCGGACCATCACCGATCTGGCTCTGTCCCAGGATGAGCAGTTACCTCTCCGGTACTACTCCTTGTCCGTTCAGATCATGCGCAACAAGCAGGACTATTACGATGCGTTGGAGAGCGCCCAGCGAGGCGAGATGGACATTACAGACTGGCTGGCGTGGTTTCTCTCTCAGGTAATGCAGGCAACCCAGCATGGTGTTCAGGAAGTGGCCATGGTGATGGCGAGGAGCCGATTCTGGGCCATGGCCCGGAAATTCAGCCTCAACCCCCGACAGGAGATGGTCTTGAAAGCCATCCTGTCGCCGATGAGCCGGGAAGACGCAGTCAGCAACGCCTACTACTGCAAACTCGCCGACACCAACCGAACGACTGCGTCGCGGGACCTAGCCGAGTTGGTGGGCATGGACCTTCTGCGTCCCTATGGGGCCGGTCGGAGCGCCTCCTACCGGGTTGATCTTGGTCGATTCACGCCAGGCTGGCTTCAGCCACCCCTATAACTCACATGGAAAAGAAAAAGCAAGCACGTGCCCAGGAGTAGACGTGGCCCTATACGCGAACTGGTGTGTTGGCTCTGAAAAGAAGGCCAAAAGGAAAACTCTCCGGATCTATGTAGAGAAGGCTGGCGGTCGTGAGGCAGTTCTTGAGCAACTCGGTGAAGCGGTAAGAACTCACTACGATCAAGCGGATCGGATCGCTGAGGATGTCACTCGCCTTGGATATGAGGGAGCCGCCGAAATTTTGAGGGCGCTGCTGCCTCAATCTAAACGAGCGCGCTCAGGCGATCTAGCAGAAATTCTCGCCTCCGAGCTGGTCGAGGAGGAGACAAATTTTCGCTTACCTGTTCGGAGGATGCGCTTCAAGGATGGACGCGAAGTGGCTATGCGAGGGGATGATTTTATCGGCGTGGGCTTGGACTCAAGTGACAAACTTTGGCTTCTGAAGGGTGAGTCGAAGAGTCGCGCCAATCTGGGCAATGCGACAATCGCTGAAGCCCGCGAAGCCTTGAATCGGTATGGTGGCCGATGCACACCAGATTCATTGTTGTTCATCGCAAATCGTCTTTTGGAAAGCACTGATGAGGACGATGCCAAACTTGGCCGGACCATCCGAGATGAAGTAGGGCTCAAGGCACTGCGCCCCAGTCGGATTGACCACATGCTGTTCACGATGTCGGGAAATGCCCCGCAGGCAAGGCTGGAGAGTGACCTTGGGGCGGCGGGGAGTAGTCGCAATCAACATGTTGTCAGCCTCCACATCGAAGACCATCAAGCATTCATCGCAGAGGTCTATGAGGAGGCGATGAACCTTGGAGACTAGTGGCGAACTGCGGGCCTTCCTAACTAGTGCGACCCAGGAGGGAGTCTGGGGGCGCTTGCTTGACCGTGGCGCAGCGTGGTCGATCATGCGGCAGGCGGGGGTACTACCCGAGGATGCACCTCTATTAGGTGAAGATATCGACATTGATTTGGCCGAGCATGGGTTCTCGATCCTGCGTGCGGCCTTAGCGCTCCGTGAACTGGACGGAACATCCGAGCTGTGCCAGCGAGCCTTCGAACGTGCCGGAAACGCCTTCGAGTCGTTAGTTCGTAACGGAGCTCCAGAGGCCGAGGAGCGTGGCTTCTATCGAACGATTGCGGGCGCTTCCTACCATCTCGCGGGCTACTCCGCGATTGCATACTCGTTGTTCGGCGAGCAGCAGATAAACGAACTCAATGCCAACGCCGCTGAGGCTGCGTTGATCTTGCTGATCCTGCGCGATCTGGATCGCCTCAGGACATACGCCAAGTCCCAGTTACTGAACGAAGAAAGCAGCGATACGCGCATATCCGCATTGCTGCAGGAGGGGGATCTCGAATCTGATGAGGCGGTCTCGATCATCCTCAACACGGCTGTCTGTCGAGCCTTGGCCTTCTTTGACTTCGCGCTTCAGACGGGCGAGGTCTCACTGTTGAATGCCGCCAAGAAGCTGTTGGACACCGCGATCGACCTGGCCGACTCCGCGGCTTCAGTGTCGCTTTGGTGGATCATCCGCTTGTGCCGCCACATGATCGACGATCTATGGGCACATTCGCTCCACGAAACGCTGCCGTTGAACCCACCGCAGGACGGAGCCGACCGGTACCCCGAGTTGCGGCGGCTCTTCATTTCTTCTTTATATGCACGCAAGAACGCTGAGCTAGAGTTGTGGCCTTCGCAGCGTGAGGCCGCCAAGCGATCGACCGATGTCACAGACGATTTGGTCGTCGCGTTGCCGACCAGCGCAGGGAAGACGCGAATCGCCGAGATCGCGGCTCTGATGTGCTTGTCGGCGAACAAGCGGGTGTTGATTGTGACTCCGTTGCGCGCACTCTCGGCACAGACTGAGCGGACATTTCGCCAGACCTTTGCCCCGCTAGGATTTTCAGTATCCTCGCTCTACGGTGCGAGCGGGTTGTCAGCCGGCGACGAAGATGCCCTGAGGTCGATGGATATCATCATTGCCACACCTGAAAAGCTCGATTTTGCATTACGCAACGATGCGTCGCTGATCGATGACATTGGGTTGGTCGTACTCGATGAAGGACATCTTATCGGTCCAACTGAGCGAGAAATCCGTTATGAAATTCTGGTGCAAAAGCTGCTTAGGCGCGCGGATGCGGACACGCGCCGAATTGTATGCTTGTCGGCGATTCTTCCGGATGGCCAGCAACTTGAAGACCTGACAGCCTGGATTCGCAGTGATGCTGAGGGCGAGCCGGTCAGATCATCCTGGCGCCCGACTCGGCAGCGTTTTGGCACATTGGTCTGGCAGGGCGATGCCGGAAGACTCAACTACGACCTGGAGCAACAGGGGCCTTTCCTCGCAAGATTCGTCGAGCAGGTGCCGGCGCGGGTACCAGAGAAGAAGGCATATCCACGGAAGACCAAGGATCTAACGTTAATGGCTGCCTGGCGGTTTGCCCAGCAGGGCAAGCGGACACTCATATTTTCTACGCAAGCCAACTGGGTGGAGGGTTATGGAGAAGCTGCCATCGAGCTTTACCGTCGCGGGTACCTACCAACCTTGCTCGAAGATGAGTCGTCAGTGCAGCGGGCGTTGGAAGTCGGACGGGAGTGGTTAGGTGACCAACACCCGGCAGTGGCCTGCCTCAAGCTGGGCGTAGCAGTTCACCATGGTCGCCTGCCAAGCCCCTTTCTCCGAGAACTGGAATCGTTGCTTGCCAGAGGCGTACTCAAGGTCATTGTTGCGTCGCCGACACTCTCGCAGGGGTTGAACTTGAACGCCGCCGTGTTGCTGGTGCCCTATCTGGTTCGATCCGGCAAAACCATTTCGGGGGAAGAGTTTGCCAACGTGGCAGGCCGTGCAGGAAGAGCGTTTGTTGATGTAGAAGGCCTTATTGTTCACGTGATCTTCGACAAGACAGCGTGGCGCAATTCGGAGTGGCGCTGTCTTGTGCAGTCAGCCAAGGCTCGCACGCTCAAGAGCGGCCTGTATCAGATCATTGCCGAGATCATTGAACGCCTAGCTCGCGAAGGGGTGTTGGATCGTGCGGATGCGATCGAATACTTGTCGAACTCGCGAGAAGCTTGGAAGTCTCAGGCAGAAGAGAACGCTCTGCTAAGGATCGCTGAGGCCGATGGTGAAGTCGACGATGCTCAGGAGGAAGAAATCGAAGAGGAGCCGATGTCGCACCTGGTAGAGAAACTGGACGCAACCGTACTTGGCTTAGTTGAGGCCCTGGATGAAGACAGCAGAGACCTACCGCGACTTCTCGATGAAGCACTTCAGGGGTCGCTCTGGGCTCGCCAAATAGCCAGGGAAGCCGAGGCAGAGCAGCAGTCGCACCAGGCCATCCTAGAGGCCCGTGCAAATGTGATCTGGAGTCACACCACACCCCAGACGCGTAAGGGCCACTATGCAATGGGCGTTGGTCTTGAGGCAGGCTTGGCTATCGACGGCATGGCAGACGTATTGGGCAATTTGGTTGATCAAGCCGACGTGGCGGCGTTGAGGGGTGATTCTCAAGCCCTCTCAGACGCACTGGCACAGCTAGCCGCGCGGTTGCTGGTGATCCGCCCCTTTGTACCTGACAAGAAAAACACTCTCCCCCTGAACTGGCCCGATATCCTTAGGGAATGGGTGTCAGGCACCGATGTGAATGTCATTGGTGCAGGGAACATGCGCATCATCGAAGATGCCTTTGCATACCGCCTCGTGTGGGCGATTGAAGCTTTGCGGACCCGTCGTGTAACGCTAGGCTGGTCATCGGACATTGTCTCCGGTGGTGGTGCTGCGTCGCTGGAAACAGGCGTGCCTCAGTTCATGATGTCCATGTTGATCCGAGCCGGGTTGCCTTCGCGCCGCGCGGCTATGGCTGCTATCCGCACGACGGATGCCGTTTTTGTCACGGTCTCGGGCATGCGCGAGTGGCTGGCAACCCAAGAAGTTGCAGAGCTGACCGCGACCGGAGAATTTCCAACCACTGGAACGTCTGTGCTTTGGAGGCGCTTTCGTGATGACTTGCTGAGCGTCGCGGAGAAAAGGTGGAGTGTCGGTCGTGGAACTCGAGCTTTAGCCATCGGCGTCGATGCTGATAGGCCACCCCAAGGCACTTATCGCATCGAATTCGATGAACCTCATGGGGACGCGTGGATAACGAC
>JANXQX010000301.1 GCA_025353305.1 Holophagaceae bacterium | reverse complement strand
TTTGGTGCGGAAGAGCCGCCGCCCTGAAAACCCGCACGACGAAGTCGTGTGGCCCCGGCTTAGCCGGGGCGGCCCATGCTCCATGCAGGAGCGATCTTCACTCCTCCACCGCTCACGTTATTCAATCTGTGCGAATCGGTGCAATCTGTGGATTCACGGCCTTTTTACGTTTTTTCTGTCCAGCTATTTCAGGCTGAGGTTTGTGGATAATCAGAAAAATCTATTTTCTATTTCGGAGCAGGTTTCAGGCTGCCGCCAAACCGCCAGCCCGCCGTGAAAATAATCGGCCATTCGTGATAATGGGTGTCGAACCTCATCATCTGGAACTCGACACCGGCGAACCCGGCCAATCCAAGCCTGTAATGGGTTCCGGCACCCAGCAGCGTGATGGATTTGTTGGTGGTGCCAGTGGTTCCCGACCAGGGCGGTTCAACGCGGACGGTTCCTCCGCCAGCCTTGACGTAAAGACTCCAAAGCGGATTGCCAGGCAGGAAATTGAACAGCACCGAGGTCGTGAGGTACTGCTGGGTCCCGCTCCCCTGGCCCCGGCTCGATTCGATATTGGCCGTATGGAACGAGGCATCCATGCCAAAGCGGTTGTTGAACCAGGCCCCTCCCGTGACACCAAACAGGGCCGCATCCTTCGCGCCTCGCAGGTCTCCTTGTTGAGTCTGCAACCCAGTCAGGGCCCCGGCCCACCCTTCCACACCCTGAGCTGCAAGAGGAACCGCCGCGATCAACGAAGCAAGAAATAAACCCTGGATCCGCATGACTTGACTCCTTGGGAAATCGCCTCTTCCGGGAAGCGTGGCAGAACTGCCGGTTGGCTTGGAGAACTGAATGATGACTAACACAAGCTATACCGCGTAAGAAGGAAATGCAAAGGCCTCCTGGCACTAGGCAATTCGGCACAGGTCGCCTGAACCGGCCCTCTGCCACACTGGCGCGATGTCCTTCCTCCACGATTGCATCATCATCGGCGCCGGACCCGCGGGGGGCGCAGCGGCCTATCACCTAGCCAAGCGCGGCCGCACGGTGCTGGTGCTGGAGAAGGCGCGCCTGCCCCGGGTGAAGCCCTGTGGCGGTGGTGTGTCGCCGGAAATCGCAGGCTGGTTCGATTTTGATTTTTCGCCGGTGATCAACGCCAAGGTCACCCGCGTCCGCTACACCTTTCGCGGGGAGCATCCCATCGAGGCCGACATGGGCACCGTGGAGCCGCTGTGGATGGTGCGGCGCGATGCCTTCGATGCCTTTCTGGTCCAGCAGGCCGTCGCCCGGGGCGCGGAACTGCGCGAAAGCTGTACTGCACTGGGTGCGCATTTCCAGGATGGAATCTGGACCGTGGCCACCGCCGATGGCCCACTGCAATGCCGCTTTCTCATCGCCGCCGATGGTGCCAAGGGGTCCGCGGCGAAATGGCTGGGCTTCACCCATCGCAAGCATCGCGTCGCCGGCGCCATCGAGGCAGAAGCCGCCGAAGCCCGCACCCACACCAGCCCCGAAAAACTCGTCCACCTGGATTTCGGCACCGTGACCAACGGCTATGCCTGGAACTTTCCCAAGGCCGATGGCTGGTCCTTCGGTGTCGGCATTTTTCGGGGGAAGCAGAGCCAGGATCTTCGCAGTGTGCTGGCGGACTACGGCCGCCGCTTCGGCCTGGAGCTTTCCGAATGCAGTGTGGAAGCCCATCCCGTGCTGCTCTGGGACGGGAATCAGGAGTTGCACACCCATCAAGCGCTGCTGGCAGGAGAAGCCGCCTGCGTGGTGGATCCCTTCACCGCCGAAGGCATCCGGCCCGCCATGTTCACCGGCGTGAAGGCCGCCGAGGCCGTGGCTGCCGCGCTGGCTGGAGATGTGGCCGCCCTGCCCCGCTATTCGGAAATCGTGAAACAGGAAGTCGGCTCCGAAATGGTGTGGGCCCGACGCCTCGCCACGCTCTTCTACCGCGCGCCCGAAACCGCCTACCGCCTGGGCGTGAGCCACCCCGCCGCCGCCCCCCACATGGCGCGGATCCTCACCGGCGAAGCGCGCTATTCCCAACTCGCCGGTCGCGCCATCAAGCGGCTGATGCAGGGCATCGTGGGCTCGTAAGCCGCCACAAAAAAATAGGCCACATAGGTTCACAAAGGTTCACAAAGAAAAGCCCAAACAAAGCCTTTGGTTAAACTCTTCTTTGTGAACCTTTGTGAACCTTTGTGACCCTTTGTGGCTAAGTTGTTTTTATTGTTTTGATGTTTTTGTGGCCGAGCTGTTTTTTGTGGCCGAGCCATTCTGATAAATAATTGAAGATTGAATTGCCAATTTGCAAAATCCAGTCAGGCCATGGCCCTCTGTGGCTTTTTTTCAGGACAGATAGATCTTGAAGGCCGTATCCACCACCAGGTTCACCAGACTTCTGCGGAACTGATCCAGTTTGGCGGCGGCGAGGCCGGCCTGTTTGAGGGCCAGGAGTTCGGCCAGATCCTTCACGCCTTCCACCAGGTCGGTGAAATCCTCCTTGCTTAGCTCGCGGCTGACCAGCTGGCTGGTCCAGTTTCGGAGGTTTACTTTTTGCGCGTCCAGGAAGACCTGGCCATCGGCCGTGGCCTGTTTCGCGTAGGGTTTGAGGGTACCGGCCACCAGTTCCTTCAGGCCGAGCTTCAGGGCATCGAGAAAATCCTTGGTGCTCGCCATGTCAGGCTCCCGGGGCGGCCAGATCGGCCGGTTTCAACTTGCCGCTCTCCAGGCCGATGATCTGATCGAAGGCCTGGCCCACCTGCACCTTCTTCTCACCGATGTAGGCGCGGCCCAGGGTGGACTCCTTCTGCCAGCGGGCCAAGAAGCCACCCAGCAGGTGGCGCTCGGGATCCTTCAGGATTTGCCACTGGCGCGCGCTGAGAGCGTTTTTGGGCTTGCCCTGGGCATACTCGAAGGCCTTGTCCAGCCGCACGGCCAGGGCCTTGGCCTCGGCCTCGTGCTGGGCATAGGGTTCCGCCGCAGCCTCCATCAGCACCAGGGCATCCACCTTCAGGGAGACCGCCTGGTTGTAGGCCTGGGGATCGAAGTGGGTGATGAGCGGAGCGCAGCCCGTGGTGACCGCGAGCAGGGCCACCGCGAGCCAACGCCTAACAATGCGGAAGGTCATGCCAGGCTCCCCGATGGGTTCATCCATCAGGTGAAGACTCTCACGAGTCGAAGGCCGGTGAAAATCCCTTTCGGTGCTCGCAATCCCCTTCGCCCAGTGTTTCAACCTGCCACTGGAGCTATGATCAGGCTTTCGGCGGGGATTCCAAAACGCTCGCAGGCTTCAGCCCAAAGTCAGGCTTATCTTTCCGCCCAGGAGTGCCACCACGGTGCCCCACTCCACACGGGCCTTCTCCACATATCGGCCAGCTTCCAGGCTCAGCAGTTTCCCGACCCGCTCGTCAGGATCTACGATCAGGTATTCGGGCACCCCGGCGGCCTCGTTGAGCCACCATTTGCCGGTCAGATCCTTGGATGCGGTAGCAGGGCTCAGGATCTCCACCACAAGGTCTGGAGCGCCTTCGATGCCACGCGCTGATTTCTTCGCAGGATCACAGGCCACTACCAGATCCGGCTGAACCACCGCATCTCCCAGAAAGACATCCACTGGCGCCGAGAAGAGCTCGCACTCGCCACCATCAGATTTCTGCTTGGCGGCCTCCAGCGCGTTTCCAATTGCCAGATGAAGTTTCGAGGAAATCCGCTGATGCTCAAGGGATGGAGCTGGCGTCATGTCATACGCCACCCCATTGATGAGTTCCCAGCGTCCCTCCCACAGCTTCCAGTCCTCGATCGTGTATCCGGGGTGCTTCAATTCAGGACGGCTCATGGCCGATCTCCCAGCTCCATAAGCTTAGCTTCCCGCACCAACGCGCCCTCCGCGGTAAATCTTTGTCCGTGACGTGAGCGTATGATGCCCGTCGATTCATTCCCCATGGATAGGGAAAACAGGGAGCTGGGCCCCTTTAAAAAACAACCGGATCGTGAAGCTGCCGGTCCGGCCACAGGCGTCGTAACACCTTGGCGAGCAATATGCATGCAGTTTTGGGAGGGTCCTTGGGCCGTCCCTTGTCCGGCCCAAGGCGCTCAAATGCAACCTTGGAACCCGAAAGGTCTCACAATGAATTCAGGATTCTTACCGGGTTGACCTTGCTTACTTCACAGACCGCCCCAACATTACCTTCCCTGATTCCATCCACTTGTCCAGGCTCAACTTGAACCCCACGCACGCCACGGCCATCACGAATGGCGATACCAAAGCAGCCTTCGCCGAGCGCAGGAAGACGAATCGTGTAGCCAAACCGTTGACTCCGCAATTCGTCGCAAAACTGATGCTGGCGGGTGATGTCACCGGGTTTGTGCTCATCTACGGGCTGGTCAGCATGCTTCTGACCGATATTCGCTTCATCAGCCTGCTGACCAGCAGACGCGCGGCGGCTCTGTTGTTACTTACGATTGCCTGCCTCTGGCTGGTGGATGCCTTCCAGTTCGATACGGATGAGCGGCTCTGGAGACCGGTAGCCCGGTTTCTGGCGGGTTTGACGCTTGCGGCCGGCATCTTCGCCATGGGTGTCTATCTCATTGGTCCCGAACTCCTGGGCAGAAACTACAATTTCTATGGCCGCCGCACCTTGGGTCTGGGCGTGTTGATTTTCACCTGCTGGGGAACACTGTTACGAATCCAGGTCAGGAAATTGCAGTCCCGCCTGGTCCTCGAAGCCCGGTGGTTATTGTTGGGCAGCCGGGATGACGAAGGCCTGACCACGTTCTGGCGGGATTTCCAGAAAGAGCGCGGCCACGGCAGCCTGGTCCTTCTGGCCGAACCGGGCGCTGTGCTGTCTGGCAAGACCGAGGAAATGCCAGAAATCGCGGGCCACTGGGATGGGCTGGAAAGCATGCTCCAGGAACCCTGGTCGGGCATCATCGTCGCTTCAGCGGTGCCTCCACCGGTGGTGCGGGCGCTGATGCATGCGCGTCTGAATGGCATGCGCGTGAAAACCGTCAAGGAATTCTGTGACCGGCACTGGCAACGCGTACCGATTGAGTACCTGCAGGGCGAGTGGGTCGCTTTCGCCAGCGGCTTTGCCCTGCTCGACAGCCCGCTTCAGGCCAAGATCAAACGCGCCAGCGACATCGTTCTGGCCCTGGTCCTGTTTTTGATCGCGGGACTGCCCATGCTTCTGGCAGCAGCTTTGTTGAAGCTGGTCTACTGGGGACCCGTGCTCTATACCCAACCGCGGGTAGGGCTGGACGGCCATAGTTTCACCTGCTTCAAATTCTGCACCATGCGCCGCGCACCCTTTCTCGAAGCCGACGCTTGTGACCACATTTTCACCTGCTCCGAAACCTGCTCCAAGTGCGATGAATCAGCCTCCGGAGGGATCTACACCGCGGATCAGGATGCTCGGATCACGGGTCTGGGCCGGCTCATGCGCAAGACGCGCTTCGACGAGCTGCCGCAGTTGTGGAACGTGCTGCGTGGCGATATGAGCTTCATCGGTCCCCGGGCCGAATGGACGAAATGCGTGGCCGAATACGAGGATGTCATCCCCTTCTACCATCTGCGCCACCTGGTGCGCCCGGGCATCACGGGATGGGCCCAGGTCAACTACCCCTACGGTGCTTCGGTCGAGGACGCCCGCATCAAGCTCACCTACGACATCTGGTACATCAAGAACCACAACCTATTCCTGGACCTCCTGATCGTGATGCGCACCATCCGGGTGGTGCTGTTCAGGATCGGCGCGAGGTAGCGCGACGGGCTGGCAAGCGACCAATCAACTGGGCTCCGTCGTTCACATCCACCAAATCATCTGTATTGATCACCACAGCTTCTTCAGTCGGCCTTCAATAATCCGGAAGCGGCCATCATCGCCTCCGTAAGGTCCAAGCAAGCCTGGCAAGGCTAGTTTGCGAAACGTGTCATCCGCTAGCATGGTGGTCACCGCGAGCGCCAGTGCTGCTCGGGTTGGGAAAGGAAGCAACTGGGCTTCCACATCGAGAGCCGGGCGCCCGTCCACTACCGCGATAAAGTCCTCAATGTCATGGCTCTCCAGGTAGTCGCCCTTTCCTCGGCTCAGAAATGCCTCCCACTTGGTCAGCAGGAAGATAGGCGCGGTGATCGTGCGGATCCGGGTTCCACCGGGGAGTTCACGCCAGACCGCCGTCCTGAGCCCTTCGGCGTACCAGCGATTGGTGAACCCAAGCGTGTTTTCGTCCGTGGACATGACATCTATGAGCAACTCTCCCATGCGCCAACGGCACGCAGGGGCACCCGGCGTTGGGTCGGGAGCAAAACCCAGCTCCGCCAACTTCTCGCCGAAGATGTAGTAGGCGGATGGCCCTGCGATTTCCGTCACGATGTCCACATCCATGGTGGCTCGGACCGGCAAGGCCGCAGGGTCTGTGATGAGCAGCCCCACAAGGCTGCCCCCCACAAAAACCACCTTCTCCAGGAGAGGGGCCAAGTGGATCGCAGTCATTTCCAACAAGGCGATATTCGGATCCTGGATGCTCATCCGAGAAGTACCTCTAATCGGGCCCGGGCCATCTGCCGCTCACGGGCCTGACCCGCCCGAAGCGCATCGAACAGGGCAAGGGCTTCGTACATTGTTGGATCGTCCTGGGCAATTTTTGGGACCCTGGGATGCAGAGGGAGCAAGACATGCCCCCTCGCTTTGCCTTTCGCATCCGGCCATACCGGAATGTGGTTCTGGTCAAAGGCGAGGGCTCCTTGAAGGGCCGGCGAGGCATAACCTGTCGGCATTCCCCTGGAGGGCTTTCCGAGTTCCACAGGGAACGCATAGCGAGCGCCATGAAGCACGAAGTCCTGCATGGCCCTTCGGTTGACCTCGGCTTTGAGACCCTTTCCGACGAGGAGGCCCGAGGCCAGGAGCCGCTTCACCGAGGCAAACGTCTCTGAAGCGCTCAAGGAGAGAGCCTCCGCCAACCGCTGGTAGCTCCATGCTCGTTGGGGTTTTGTTAGCGCCAGCTTCAGCAGCACCACCAGATCTTTAGGTTCAAGGGTGAGGGCCATGGGTTCCTTGATTCATGAATATTCATGATTCATGAATACAGAATATTCTTTAATTCCCGCCTGTCAAGAATGACAAAGCCGGAGATCCTGGTTTAGATCGGCTTGCCCAGCACAACTTGCTCGAAGGTTTTTCAAAAGAGCAATGATTGTCCCGGCTTCAGGGCCCAACCTGATTTTCGTTAGTCTCCTCTGGTTTCCTGAAAAACTGCGGAACCCTGGACAGGATTTTACGTGCGATGAACAGCCGCGAAACATCCAACCCGTTCTTCTTGCAGGCGCGGTAGCTCTCCAGATTGCCCTTGAGAATGTTCCGCAGGCTGTTGTTGGTGGTGCCGCCCAGGCGCATGCGCACGAGCACCTTGGGCACGTACTGGAAGCGCACCCGCGCCTTGGCGAGGAACCGCATCGTCAGCTCGAAGTCCGAGGCCAGCCGGAACTCCAGATCGAAACGTCCGTGCTGTTCATACACCTGCCGCCGCACGAAAAAGGTTGGATGGGGCGGCATCCAGCCCCGTTCAAAAAGGCCGTCCCGGTAGGCCTCGGACTTCCAGTAGCGCACGACCTTGAATGGATCATCCCCGCGCACATAGACCAGATCGCCGTAGACCGCCTGGGCATCGCTCCCGCGAAAGGCCTCCAGAACCGTGGCCAGCACGCACTCATCCTGATAAAGGTCATCTGAATTCAACGTGCCGATGATGTCGCCCGTAGCCCGTTCGATTCCCTTGTTCATCCCATCGTAGATGCCACCATCCCGTTCGCTCAGGAACACGGCCAGGCGGGAGCGGTAACCCTCCAGAACAGCCAGCGTGTCGGGGTTGGAACCCCCATCGATCACCACCAGCTCCAGCTCATCGCCAGGCTCCAGCCGCTGGGCCAGGATTGAATCCAGGGCTGCGCCCACCCGCGGATCGTTGTGGACCACCGTGACGATGGAGATCTTCACAGCACAACCGCGCCAAGCGAAGCGCCGTGTTGAGGGCTGCTACCGGGAATGGGCGTAGTGAATCGAAACTCCATCTTGTCCCCAAAAAGTTTCCATTTTGAACGTCTTGTTGTGATGAATCGGACCTTAACGCGAACAGATCATCTTAGACTCCACCGTGTGCGACCGCCTGGTATCCATGACCCCTGGGAGAAGTGGTGGAACCCGGGATCAGTCACATGATCATCCGGCCGGGACGGTTGACTATACCCATGATTCAAATATATTGGGTATAATGAAACACTCTCTCATCCCCTTGGAAACCCAGACCCTCTACGGCGAGGCGTTGGAGCGGGCCCACCTGATGGAGTTGGACCGCTCTTTTGGCCAATTGTCCGGTAGTTTCGGCAAGAAGCAGATTGGCGATGAGTGTTTCTGGTATTTCCGCACTTCCGTGGGCGGGCAGGGGCGACGTGAATACTATGTGGGTCCTGATTCCCCCGACGTGCATGCTCTTGTCCAGCGCTACCAGACTGAACGTGAGCAGCGTACAGAGGGGATCGAGAGCCTTGATCGCATGGCCGCCATGCTGGCCCACGGTGGTTGCATGACCATGGACGCTCCTTCCGCGCGTGTCTTGGAGGCTCTTGCAGCGGGAGGGGTCTTCCGCCTCGGAGGTGTGCTGGTCGGAACGCATGCATTCGTGGTGCTGGGGAATATGCTGGGTGTCCGTTGGCAGACTGGCACGAGGACGCAGGACCTGGACTTCGCTGCCTTCAGGACCTTGGAAGTGGCCGTCCCGCAGGAACCCACGGACGTATGGCAAACCCTCGATGCCTTGAATAAGGGGTTCCTACCCACACCAGGGCTCGATCCCAGAACTCCGACGACTTCGTATTCCGTCCGCGGCAAGGAACTCCGTGTGGATCTCCTGACGACAGGGTCGCATCGTCGCGCGGAAGGCCCAGTCTTTCTCCCACGTTTCAATGCCGCAGCTTCGCCGCTGAGATTCATGAACTACCTGTTGGAGGGGCACTCTGAGGCCCTGGCGTTAGGCAGGACCAGCGCGACACTGGTCAGGGTCCCATCCCCCGCTCGATTTGGCCTTCATAAGATCCTTGTCTCTGAAGGAAGGCCCTCGTCCTCTGCGGTGAAGGCAACCAAGGACATCGCTCAAGCAACAGAATTACTTGAATACATGCTCGTAGCCCATCCGACAGAAGTGGCGATGGCCTTCGATGCCCTGGAGGCCCTCGGCCTGACCAAGCGCGTGCGCGAGACTGCTGGACGCAGGATCGAACCTGCTTCCGCAATCCTGGATTTCCTGCATTCCCGGCGATCTTGATAGGCGGAAAAGGTGGCGATGTAGCCGAAGGCGGGCCGTTATGCTGGGGTCACGATGCTTCTGATCCCTTCCGAATCAAATAGTTCCCCAATGCCAGCTAAGGGCCATCCCTGAATGTGCGGCATCGCGGGCATTTTCGCCTTCCATGCCGCGGCGGGCCCCGTGGACGCCGGAGAACTACAACGCCTCCGCGAAGCCATGGCCAACCGGGGCCCGGATGGCGCGGGGACCTGGATCTCGCAGGATGCCCGCATCGGCCTGGCCCACCGGCGCCTCGCCATCATCGATCTCAGCGACACCGGCGCCCAGCCCATGCATAGCGCAGACGGCAGCCTTGCGATCGTATTCAACGGCGAGATCTACAACTACCAGGATCTGAAACGAGGCCTCGAAGCCAAGGGCCACGTTTTCCGCTCCACCAGCGACACGGAAGTGATATTGGCTTTGTACCGGGAGAAGGGCGCCGCCCTGGTGGACGACCTGCGCGGCATGTTCGCCTTCGCCCTTTGGGACGCGGACCGCCAAGGCCTTCTTCTCGCCCGGGATCCTTTCGGCATCAAACCGCTCTACGTAGCCGACGATGGGAAGACTCTGCGCTTCGCCTCCCAGGTGAAGGCCCTCCTTGCTGGAGGCGCTGTGGACACCACCCCGGATCCCGCAGGCCACGCGGGGTTCTACCTCTGGGGTTCAGTCCCCGAACCCCACACACTCTACCGAGGCATCCAGGCCCTGCCCGCGGGCAGCACGCAGTGGATCGACCATTCGGCCGCCCAGGCCCCACTATCCTATTTCGATCTGAACTCCGAGTTCCGGGCCGCGGAAGAAACCCCGATGAGCCTTTCCTCTGGCGAGCTCCAGGAATACCTGCGAACGGCCCTGATGGATTCCGTGAAGCACCATCTGGTCTCCGATGTTCCCGTGGGGATCTTCCTGTCCGCAGGCCGCGACTCCTCCACCCTCACCGCCTGCGCCCAGGCCCAGGGGAACCACGATCTCCGCACACTCACCCTTGGTTTCCGGGAATTCGCGGGCACGCCCCAGGATGAGACCCAGCTCGCGGAACACGTGGCAGCGCATTACGGGACCCGACACGAAACCCA
>JANXQX010000236.1 GCA_025353305.1 Holophagaceae bacterium | reverse complement strand
AGGCCAGTTATTGGCCTTTGGCAAGGCGAAGGCTGTCTCCATCGCCGACCCCAAAGACCGACTGCTCCCCCGATTTTCCATTTCCCTAAAGAATGCGAGCCTGGCCAGCAGCGGTCTTTCCGAACATGGAAGGCACATCGTAGACCCGCGCAGCGGAAGACTCTGCGGGGACTGGGGCAGCGTATCAGTGCTCACCGCATCAGCTTTCGACGCGGATTGCCTTTCCACCGCGCTTTATGTGATGGGACCCGAAGGTGGTCTCACCTGGGCCAAGCGCCATCACATCGCCGCTATTTTTCTTCTCAACGATGGCCGGGTGCTCATGAGCCCTGGCTTCGCAGCTTTGCATCCATCTCGCATACCCCTGGAGAAATCATGAAGTCTATGCTTACCGCTCTCGCACTGGCCCTGCTGGCCATCCCAGCCTCTTCCCAGGATGCGCCCAAACCCGACCCGGAAAAGCGTGTCGCGGACCTGGAGCGCAAGCTCGACATCCTATCCCGACAGCTCGAAGCACAAACCACCGGCGCCATGCCAGAGGCCCCTGAGCAGGGCCGCTACGGCCTGGGCTCAGCGGCATCCAAAGTTTACGAAAGCAAGGGTGGCCTGAGCATCGGAGGTTACGGCGAGTTCCTTTATTCAAATATCGAAAGCAAAGTGCAGGATGGTAGCCACGCAGTCAATCAGCGCAGTCTGGATGCCCTGCGTCTGATCCTTTACACAGGCTACAAATTCACCGACAAAATCGTCTTCAATTCCGAGGTCGAGTTCGAGCATGGCGGCTACAGCGACGAGCACAAGGAAGGCGAGGCCAAGGTTGAATTCGCCTACCTGGATTTTCTGCTGAACAAGGCCGTCAACATTCGTGCGGGCATGGTGCTGCTGCCCGTGGGCTTCATCAACGAACAGCATGAACCGCCTGCCTTTCTGGGCTCACAAAGGCCCTTTACCGAGACCATCATCATCCCCAGCACCTGGCACGAGAACGGCGTAGGGGTCCATGGTGTCCTACCTTTGAATTTCAGTTACCAGCTGTACCTGGTGAACGGTCTCAGTGCGCTGGGTAAAGGTGAGGAAGGCGAGACCGAGGGCTTCAGCGCCTCGGGTATCAAGGGCGGACGCCAGGCAGGCAAGAAGGCCACTGCGGCAAGTCTGGCCTGGACGGGCCGATTGGATTGGAGCTTCATGCCTGGCGCGCAGTTGGGTGGGAGCTTCTACAGCGGCAATAGCAATCAAAGCGGCGAAGGGAAAGCCATCATGACGACGCTTTGGGATGTGCACGCCGAGTACCGCGCGGGTGGCCTGCAAGTGCGGGGAATCTACTCAACGATGACGAACTCCAAAGCTGGCGTGGAGGCCATTGCCACGGGACTGCAGGCCCGGGAAGTAGGCACCAGGCAGTTCGGCGGCTACCTGGAGGCTGGCTACGATGTGTTGCGTGGCGGCAAGCAGTCGCTCATACCCTTCTTTCGATGGGAGCGCCTGAATGCCCAATCCGAGGTGGTGAGCGGTGTGGTGGCGGATGGCGCCAATGACCAGACGGTGCTGACTGTGGGTGTGAATTACAAACCCATCCCCAATGTTGCGGTGAAGGCTGACTACCAGAAACTTGAGAACCGTGCCCGCACCGGTCGGAACCAATTCAACGTGGCCCTTGGCTATTATTTCTGAGGTGTTCATGAAGCTCACCCTGCTCTGCTTCGCAACCATCACAACCCTAGCGGCGGCTCTGCCCACGCGGGAAGACGCGTTGAAGCTGGCCTTTCCCGGTGCCACGTTCACCCGGAAAGAACACTTCCTCACGGAGGCTCAAGGCACCAAGGTGAAACAGCTTTCCCAGCGGGACCTCCAAGGCCTTTGGTGGATCGGTTACGAGGCGGTGAAGGAGGGGAAGCTGCTGGGCGTAGCCTTTTTCGACACCCATCGCGTGCGAACGTTGAACGAAACCGCGATGGTGGCCATCAGTCCCGATGGCATAGTGAGCCGGGTGGAAATCATCCAGTTTCATGAACCCCAGGAGTACTTGGCGAAAGAGGCCTGGAAACAGCAGTTCGTGGGCCACAAATTGGATGATGACTTAAGCCTTAAGCGAGCTATCCGGCCATTGGGCGGGGCCACACTCACGGCTAACGCGCTCACTGATGCCTCTCGCCGCTGCCTGGCGCTTTGGCAGGTTCTCTACGGCGAAAAGAAATGACGACCTTGGAGCGTTGGAGCCTCCACCTCGCCGCGCTGAGCACGGGGGCCACCGGGTTGCTGTATGGATGGCTGCGCTACTATGGCCAGCGTGTGGGCGAGTTCGGCCTGGAATCCCATCCCCTGCAGGCCACGCTGCAACACCTCCATGTGCTTGCGGCACCGTTGTTGGTCTTCGCCCTTGGGATGGTGGTGCGTGGCCACGTACTGCCCATGTGGCGCAACGGGAAGGCGGCTGGAAGAAGGTCTGGCGTCGCCTTGGCGCTGATCCTGGCGCCCATGGTATTGAGTGCCTACGCCGTGCAGGTGGTCGTGGAACCAGGTTGGCGTCTCGCCTTCGCATGGCTCCATGGTGTGACAAGTTTGCTGTTCCTGGCGGGGTACGGAGTGCATCAATGGATGGCTTTGAGGCAGCCGCGCAGCGCCGAGGCGCTCGAAGGGGATGTCTCGCTGAATCCATCCTGAAGAGGTATTAGACTGAACAATGCCAAAAATCCGCGTTCTCACCGATCAAGTCGCGAATCAGATCGCCGCGGGTGAAGTCGTTGAGCGGCCTGCTTCGGTCCTGAAGGAACTGGTGGAGAACGCTCTGGATGCTGGGGCCACGCGATTGGAGATTACTTGGGAGGATGGCGGAAAACGGCTGCTGTCAGTGGCGGATGATGGTTGCGGCATGGCTCGTGATGATCTTT
>JANXQX010000211.1 GCA_025353305.1 Holophagaceae bacterium | reverse complement strand
GCAGTTCTTCAAGGTATGTGCCGGCGGACTGGGGAGTTCCAGTGTTGCCATGCTCGGCTTTTCACCGGGCGATGCGCTGGCAGAGGTGCGTGAATTCAAGCTGACCCGCAGTAGCGAGACCCGCAACACCTGCCCCTACTGTTCGGTGAGCTGTGGCCTGATCATGCACAGCCTGGGCGACAGGGCAAAGAATGCCAACCGTCCATCTTCCACATCGAAGGCGACCCGGACCATCCGGTGAACCGAGGCACCCTCTGTCCGAAAGGCGCTGGACTGGTGGACTTCATCCATAGCCCGAGCCGCCTCAAACACCCCGAATACCGCGCGCCCGGCTCCAATGAATGGCAGCGCATTTCCTGGGACGATGCTTTTACCAGGGTCGCGCGGCTGATGAAGGACGACCGTGACAAGAACTTCATCGCCAAAAATGCAGCCGGCGCCACGGTCAACCGCTGGGTGAGCACCGGCTTCCTGGCAGCCTCCGCCTCCAGCAACGAATCAGGCTACATCACCCACAAGGCGATCCGCAGTACCGGCATCCTGGCGTTCGACAATCAGGCCCGGGTCTGACACGGACCAACGGTGGCCAGTTTGGCCCCCACATTCGGACGCGGCGCGATGACCAACCACTGGGTGGACATCAAGAACGCCAATGTAATCATAGTCATGGGCGGCAACGCCGCCGAAGCGCACCCCTGCGGTTTCAAATGGGTAACCGAAGCCAAGGCACACAACCACGCCACGTTCATCGTGGCGGACCCCCGCTTCACCCGATCGGCTGCGGTGGCGGACCTCTATGCGCCTCTCCGCACCGGCACCGACATCGCCTTCCTTGGCGGGGTCATCAACTACCTGCTCAGTCGCGACAAGATCCAGCACGAATACGTCAAAGCCTACACCAACGCCTCCTTCATCGTAGGCGAAGGGTATAAATTTGATGACGGCCTGTTCTCCGGCTACGATGAAGCGGCGCGCAAGTACGACAAATCTACCTGGGCCTATGAAATCGGGACGGACGGCTTTGCCAAGGTGGACGAAACCATGCAGCACCCCCGCTGCGTTCTGCAGCTGCTCAAAAAACATTATTCCCGCTACACACCGGAAGCGGTAAGCAACATCTGCGGCACGCCAAAGGATATCTTTCTCAAGGTGTGCGAGCATATCGCCACCACTTCGGTACCCGACCGCACCCTGACCTTCATGTACGCCCTGGGGTGGACCCAGCATTCGGTGGGATCGCAGATGATCCGCACTGCGGCCATGGTACAGCTGCTGCTTGGCAACATGGGCATGGCGGGTGGCGGCATGAACGCCCTGCGCGGCCACTCCAACATCCAGGGGCTCACCGACCTTGGCCTGCTGTCCGACCTGCTGCCGGGCTATCTAACCATGCCCAGAGAGCAGGAAACCGACTATCAGGGATACATCGACAAACGGGCCTTAAAGCCGCTCCGCCCCAGCCAGATGTCCTACTGGCAGAACTACGCCAAATTCCACGTCAGCCTGATGAAAAGCTGGTACGGCGACGCCGCGACAAAAGAGAACAACTGGTGCTTCGACTGGCTCCCCAAGCTGGACAAGGTGTACGACATACTCCAGGTATTCGAACTGATGCATCAGGGAAAACTGAACGGATACTTCTGTCAGGGTTTCAACCCCCTGGCCGCCTTCCCCAACAAGGCCAAGATCGGTGTGGCCCTGGCCAAGCTGAAATACCTGGTGGTAATCGACCCGCTGGCCACGGAAACCTCCTGTTTCTGGGAGAACCATGGCGAACACAACGACGTGGACCCGGCCAGGATCCAGACCGAAGTCATCCGCCTCCCCTCCACCTGCTTCGCCGAGGAGAACGGCTCCCTCACCAACTCCGGCCGCTGGCTGCAATGGCACTACAAGGGTGCCGAGCCGCCTGGTGAAGCCAAGCCGGATATCGATATCATCGCCGGCATCTTCCTCAAACTGCGCGAGTTATGCCGGAAGGAAGGTGGGGCTTTCCCCGACGCGATTATGAACCTGACCTGGAATTACCGGATTCCCCACGCCCCGTCGGCACAGGAACTGGCCATGGAATACAACGGCAAGGCGCTGGCGGATCTCACCGACCCGAAGGACCCGGCCAAGATCGTGCTGATGAAGGGTCAGCAGCTGGACGGTTTTGCCCAGCTGAAAGACGACGGTTCCACCGCTTGCGGCTGCTGGATTTATTCGGGTGCCTGGACCGAGAAGGGCAATATGATGGCGCGGCGGGATAATTCCGACCCGTCGGGGCTCGGCAACACCGTCAACTGGGCCTTCGCCTGGCCTGCCAACCGGCGCATCCTGTACAACCGCGCTTCCTGCGACCCGGCAGGTAAGCCGTGGGACCCGAAACGCAAGCTGATCGGCTGGGACGGCAGCAAGTGGAGCGGCGCCGACATCCCCGACTTCAAGCCGGACGTCGCCCCCGGCGATAGCATGAACCCCTTCATCATGCTGCCGGAAGGGGTGGGACGGCTATTCGCCCTGGACAAAATGGCGGAAGGACCGTTCCCCGAGCATTACGAGCCGTTCGAGACCCCCATCGACACCAACCCGCTGCACCCAAAGGTGATCAGCAATCCGGCGGCGCGGGTATTCAAGGGAGACATGGAGGCGTTCGGCAAGGGGAAGGAGTATCCCTACTCCGCCACCACCTATCGCCTCACCGAACACTTCCACTTCTGGACCAAGCACACCAAACTCTCGGCCATCATGCAGCCGGAGCAGTTCGTGGAAATCAGCGAGGAACTGGCCAAAGAAAAGGGTATCAAGGCCGGTGACCGGGTCAAGGTCTGGTCCAGCCGGGGCTTTATCAAGGCGGTGGCGGTGGTGACCAGACGCATCAAGCCACTCACAGTCAACGGCAAAACCGTCCACCATGTGGGCATCCCGCTCCACTGGGGTTTCAAGGGAATTGCCAGGAGCGGCTATCTGGCCAACATCCTGACCCCGTTCGTGGGGGATGCCAACACCCAGACGCCGGAATTCAAGTCGTTTCTGGTGAATATCGAGAAGATTTCGTAATCGAGTCCCCTTTTAAAAAGGGGGATTTAGGGGGATTTGCCTTGGAGTTTGGGAAGCAAATCCCCCCTGTCCCCCCTTTTCAAAGGGGGGGAAACAAGCAGGAGATACCTATGCCACTACAATCACTCGACATAACCCGCCGTTCCGCCACCAGCACCCCCTCGCCGGGCCAGCGCCAGACCCCGGAGGTGGCCAAGCTGATCGATGTTTCCAAATGCATCGGCTGCAAGGCCTGCCAGGTGGCGTGCATGGAGTGGAACGATACCCGCGACACTATCGGCAGCAACCATGGCGTGTACGACAACCCGGACGACCTGACCGAAAATTCCTGGACGGTGATGCGCTATGCCGAGGTGGAAACCGAGCGGGGCCTCGAATGGCTGATCCGCAAGGACGGCTGCATGCACTGCACAAACCCCGGCTGCCTCAAGGCCTGCCCGGCGCCGGGAGCGATCGTGCAGTACAGCAACGGCATCGTCGATTTCTTTGAGGAGAACTGCATCGGCTGCGGCTACTGCATCACCGGCTGCCCGTTCAACATCCCCCGCCTGTCGAAAAAGGACAGCAAGGTCTACAAGTGCACCCTCTGTTCCGACCGGGTGGCGGCGGGCCTGGAACCGGCCTGCGCCAAGACCTGTCCCACCGGGGCGATCGTATTCGGCACGAAGGAGGATATGCTCCGCCACGCCGAGGAACGGGTAACAGACCTTAAGAGCCGGGGGTTCGCCAAGGCGGGGATCTATGACCCGCAGGGGGTTGGCGGCACTCACGTGATCTATGTACTGCAGCATGCCGACAAACCTGAGCTGTACTGCGGCCTCCCGAAGGATCCTTCCATCGGACCGCTGGTCGAACTCTGGAAGGGTGCGGCCAAACCGGTGGCCTCCCTTGCCCTGGCCGCAATCGGCGTCGGCGCTTTTGTCCACTA
>JANXQX010000173.1 GCA_025353305.1 Holophagaceae bacterium | reverse complement strand
AAGAGCTTGAACAAGTAGGTGACCGACGCGAACACGAAGAGCAGCCCCATGAGGCTGCGCACCAGGATCATCGCGATCCTCATGCCTTTGCCGGGAGCGGCGGGAGGAATGGCTTCAGCGTTCATGGCTGGCTCCCGGGCTGGGGTGGAGGAACTGTGAAGGTAGTCAGGGACTATCGTAAACGGAATTCATGGCCGAGAGGTCGTACCCTCCTGGCTATACAACGGAATCAAGAACTTGGCTTGAGCAGTCCTTGGATGGTTGAAATGAATTCCATAGCTGCATTTCAGGGCAAGGTTACCTCTCATGTTCCTAAATGCCTCGCTTCTTGTCAGGATAAGGCTCATCCCTTACCCCGAGGATCCGCATGGCCGGACGCCCCCGCAAATCCACTTCCGTAAAAGCGGTTACCAGTGCTGTCTACGAACACAAAGAGGCCACGGTCGCCATGCGGCCGGAAGTGGGCACCCAGGCCCAGTTCCGCAAAAAAAAAGCACCAGCCACCTATCGCTATGATTCGTCGCTCGCCCCCGAGCTGAGCTGGGACGGACAGAACGGCACGAGGGAATTGGGAGAATGGTTGCTGGCCTGCGTCAAGGAATCTGCCGCCCTCCCGGTACCCCATCAGTTCTCCGAGCCCAGGAGCTTTCTTGGCCAGGATGACCAACCGCTGATGCATGTGACCGGACTTCAGGATGCCGTGGCGCACCTGGAGCGGCTGGGCAAGCCCTTCTTGAATTGGACTGGCAAGGCCGAGAGGCTTTCGTTCGACGTGCCGACATTGCCGCTGTTCGTCCACGAACGACTTTCCACTCAAGCCATCTTGGAGACGCTCAAAGGGCATAAAAAGGGCGATGGCGGCGAAATGGCCTCGCTCTTTCCCGAGCTGTTCGGCGATCCCCAGCACAGCGTGACGGATCAGGTTCTCCGGGCTTATGAGCACCAGGACAAGTGGACCAACCGCATGGTACTGGGCGACAGCCTGGTGGTGATGAACAGCCTGTTGCACTACGAGGGCATGGGCGGCCAGGTGCAGATGATCTACATGGATCCGCCCTACGGCGTGAAATTCGGCAGCAACTTCCAGCCCTTCGTCCGCAAGCGCGATGTCAAGAACAACGACGACGACGACATGACCCGCGAACCTGAGATGGTGAAGGCCTACCGGGATACCTGGGAGCTGGGCCTGCACTCCTACCTGACCTACATGCGGGATCGGCTCCTGGTGGCCCGGGATCTGCTGCACGCCTCGGGGAGTGTTTTCGTGCAGATCAGCGACGAGAACCTGCACCATGTGCGGGAGGTGATGGATGAGGTATTTGGAGCGGATAATTTTTGTTCAGTTATTCCATATCGAACATCAGTAGCCTTGACATCAATTGGGTTGGCTTGCGTAACAGACTACGTGCTTTGGTACGCAAAAGATAAAACTCGATATAAGTTTCGCGATTTATTTGTGAATCGGGAAAGTGGAGAAAAATCTCGATACAGCGGAGTTCAGCTCAAAGATGGAACAAGGCGTTCTCTTACAAGTGAAGAAAAGGCAAATCCAGAAACCCTACCTGACGGTAGTCGTCCGTTTGCGGATATGGATTTGGCATCCAGCGGGTACACACCATCCTGCATTTTTGATTTTGAATACAACGGTAAAACCTATCGAACAAGCTCAGGAAAAAGTTGGAAAACAACAAAACCTGGAATGGAACAATTAGCCAAAGCAGGCCGAATAACTGACAGTGGTAAAACAATTAGATACATCATTTATTTTGACGATTTTCCAGTGATGAAATTGACTAATTTTTGGAACGACACTACCGGAGAACTTGATAAACAGTACGTCGTTCAAACTCACAGCAAGGTCATCCAACGCTGCCTCCTCATGACCACCGATCCCGGCGACCTCGTCCTGGATCCCACCTGCGGCAGCGGCACCACCGCCTACGTGGCCGAACAATGGGGACGTCGCTGGATTACTGTGGACACCAGCCGAGTACCCTTGGCCCTGGCCCGCCAGCGGCTGCTCACGGCCACCTATCCCTACTACGAACTGAAGGACGAGACCCGCGGCCCGGTGTGCGGTTTTGTCTACAAGCGCCGCCAGAACAACAAGGGCGAAGAAGTGGGCGGCATCGTCCCGCACATTACCCTAAAGAGCATCGCCAACGACGAACCTTCGGCTGAGGAAGTCCTGGTGGACCGGCCGGAGGTGGTGAAGGACATCACCCGCGTCACCGGCCCCTTTTGCTTCGAAGCTCTCATCCCTACGCCCATGGATTGGGAGGAGGGTCAAGAAGAGACCTCCAAGGGCGATTACGGCGCTTTCGTGGATCGCATGATGGAGGTATTGCGGCGCAGCCCCTTGTTGCGTCTGGATGGCAACAAAACCGTGTCGCTTAAGCAATTGCGTCCGCCGGCGAAGACGCTGAGCCTTAGCGCTGAAGCGATCCAAGTGAACGGGGAGGAACGACCTGTTGCCCTGGTCTTCGGGCCTGAGAACGGGGCCATCAGCGAGAAGCTGGTGTTCGAGGCGGCCAAAGAGGCATCAGGGAAAAAATACGCACACCTTTACGTCATCGGCTTCGCCATCCAACCCCATGCCCGTGAGTTGGTGGAGAAAGCGGACCAGGTGTTGGGCATCCCAGCGACCTACGTTCAGGCCACGCTGGATCTGATGATGGGCGATTTGTTGAAGAATCTCCGCAGCAGCGAGATCTTCAGTGTTTGCGGCTTGCCCGATGTGGAGCTGCGGGCCGTGAAGGGGAATCCCGGCATGTTCCAGGTTCAGCTCCTCGGCCTGGATGTCTTCGACCCTGCAACCCTGGAGACCGATCATCGCCATGGCAAAGACGTGCCCTGCTGGATGCTGGACACGGATTACAACGGCCTCTGCTTCCATGTCTGCCAGGCCTTCTTCCCCCGCACCGAAGCCTGGGAGGGCATCCGCAAAGCCCTGCGCGGCCAGTATCAGGATTCCGTATGGGATCACTTGGCAGGCGACACTTCGGCCCCCTTCTCGGGTGGCGATCACAATCAGGTCGCTATCAAAGTAATCGATGATCGCGGCAACGAGCTGATGGTAGTGAAGCAGCTTGGGGTGGCGAAATGATACGTTCTGTCTATGTACGCAACTTTAAGAAATTTCAGGACCAGACTTTTGAACTAGGCGGGCATGTGGTCCTTGCTGGCCCCAACAATATGGGGAAGACCACTTTGTTGCAGGCCATAAGCGCGTGGGGAGTCGGGCTTCAAAAATGGCGCGAGGCGGGTGATTTTGCCGACCACCGCGAGGGGTACACGTTTGTCCCGGTTTCCAAGCAGAGCTTCACTGCTGTGTCTGTCAGAAACTTCGCGTGGCTTTGGACTGAGCAGCAATATCGGAGGAATGGACAGCGGATCGAAATTTCAGTGACTTTGGAGTCTGGGGCCGTCGTTCCAGTCGAATTCAAGCCAGACACCTCAGAACAAATATACGTACGACCTAAAAAAAGCGCCGATGTGAACCTCCTTCGGAATGAAATTCTCAGCTTGACGTACGTTCCTCCAATGTCCGGCCTGAGTATCCAAGAACCTGTATATCAAGTACCTAAGCTGGATCAATTGTTGGGTATGGGTAAACCTGGCGATGTAATCCGTAACCTCCTGCTCGAAGCTCTGCGCGGTGATAGTTGGGAACCCCTAGTCAAATCCATGAGCCGACTATTCGGAATAGATCTGCTTCCCCCTGATGGAAGTGGGGCTGACATAGTAGCAAACTTCAAATATGGGAGCGGTCCTTCTTTTGATATTTCCTCTGGTGGTAGTGGTATGCAACAGGTGCTTATGCTGCTGACCTTTCTCCACGCTAGGCCAGGGTCTGTATTACTGCTGGATGAACCAGATGCCCACCTGCACGTGTTCCTTCAAGACTCCATCTACTCTGAGTTGAAATCGGTGGCTTCCCAAAAACGGTCTCAATTGATTTTGGCGACTCATTCGGAAGTGATCATTAATTCCGCTGAGCCGAAGGAAGTTCAACTGATGCTTGGCGGCAAACCCAGGCGCCTCGGGGATGGCCAAGAACGTGAACGACTCGGGGAAGCACTTAGAATCTTGACCCACGCAGATGTGATGATGGCCCTGGATTCACCCGGAATTCTTTACGTAGAGGGCTATACAGATCTGAATCTGCTTAGAGAATGGGCGCGCATTCTTCAGCATCCTCTGCACCAATGGCTAAGCACAAAACCATTTTGGAGAGCCCATAATTGGGTAGAACGCATTGGCGGAGAAGGCGTCAAATCCAGGGATCATTTTAAAGCGATCCAATTGGTGAGGGATGATGCGAAGGCAATGGAGATAAGGGACGGTGATGGGAAGCCTGACGAAAAAACGAACGAAAAACCGATCACAGGAACAGGGTATCAATGGCGGCGCTGGCGGCGCTATGAGATTGAAAGCTATCTTGTCATTCCTAGGGTGATTGAGCGTTTCATTTCCCATAAGGCTGGCGAGGATCAGCTCAAACAGGCCTCACTGGACATTGACAAAGCTTATGAAGAGTTGTTGGGGGCTGCAGAATTGGTTCAAAGGTTTAAGGACGCTCCCCATTCACCACCACGAATCATCGAAGCCTTTCTTGAGAATGAGAAGGCGCGAGATGGGATTATGCCGCGTCTCCTGAGCGCCGGAGGGCTCCATGGAATTCCATACACCGAGTACTGGCAGATTGCCGAGCTCATGGAACCTTCAGAAATCCATCCTGAAGTGATCGCAATGTTAGACGATATCAAGTTGGCGCTAGGCCTATGAGCCAGTTTGAAGTCAAGCAGCCCATCCAGAATTCGCCCTATCGGGAGCCTGAGCGACACTGGCTGCTGGAGGAGGGCGAGGAGCCCAAGCTCATGGAAGGACGCCGCTCTGCGGCTTACTTCTATCGGGAACCCCGGGCCGGACATGGCTCCGATGCCTCTACGCAGAATCGTGGCATCCAGATCGAACTCAAGCTGGTGAATCTCATTCGGAAACGATTATTGGAATGGCGCGACGGAGGCTACCAGGGCGCCACAGGAATGACTTTGGAACTGCTTCAGTACTGGCGTAGGGAGGGGCGGAAGCAGAACCTCTTTTTCGCGCAGTTAGAGGCTGCGGAAACCATTATTTTCCTTACGGAAGCCAGGGCTGATCTCCGGCAGGGAATCCAAATCCCCCGCGATGAGCCCAGCGCTGACCAGAAGGCCAGCGGCGCAGAAGGATTCCTCCGATATGCCTGCAAAATGGCAACAGGGTCGGGTAAGACGACTGTGATGGGCATGTTGGCGGCATGGTCCATTCTCAACAAGGTCCAGGCTCGAGGAGATGCTCGGTTCTCCGACATCGTGCTGGTGGTCTGCCCCAATGTCACCATTCGCGACCGGCTCCAAGAACTGGACGTGACCCGCGGCGAAGCCAGCCTGTACCGGACCCGGGACCTGGTCCCTCCTCATTTAATGGCTGACCTTTCCAAGGGCCGAGTCATGGTCACGAACTGGCATATTTTTGAACCGCGGGAGATCAACGCGGGAGCCAAAGTCAGCAAAGCTGGATCCGCCTTGCGCACAGTCGAGGTCATCCGGATCGCCGAGAAGACGACGACGGCTCGGGGATCAAGATACCTCTCGCTGAAAGACTATGAAAAGCAGGTGAATGTCGGACTCCTGACTGTCCTGGAAGAGGAGCGTGATCGTCACGGCGGCTTGGTGAAGGTCAAGGTCGAGTCTCTGCGCTATGTCGAGAGCGATACGGCCCTTGTCCGTAGGGTGCTTGGCAAGGAGGTTGGTGGAAAGCGAAACATCCTGGTCCTAAACGATGAGGCCCATCACGCCTACCGCATCCGGAAACCTGAGCCGGATGAGGAGGAGGAAGAAGATGACGACTCCCTCAGCGAATTCTTTAAAGAGGCCACGGTTTGGGTTGAGGGATTGGATCGTATCCAAAAGCACCGGGGAATCAATTTCTGCTTGGATCTTTCGGCCACGCCCTATTTCCTGGGCCGTGTTGGCCAGGACGCCAATCGGATTTTTCCCTGGGTCGTGAGCGAGTTCGGTCTTACAGATGCCATCGAATCGGGCCTCGTAAAAATCCCTCAATTGGCCGTTCGGGATTCGTCTGGATCGGAGATTCCGGGTTACTTCAACATCTGGCAATGGATCTTACCCAAACTCACTCCCCAGGAGCGGGGTGCAACCAAGGCCAGCCCGAAACCCGAAGCAATTCTGAAATGGGCCAACACCCCGATTGCCATGCTAGGGGGGCTTTGGGAGCAGATGCGGAAGCAATGGTCCACAAACCCGGATGATCCCCGCCCCCCAGTGTTCATCCTGGTTTGCAAGAACACAAAGATCGCTAAGGTGATCCAAGAGTGGATCGCCGAGGACGTTCGACCAACGGGCATTCCTTCGGCTGGATTGAAGGATCTACTGAACACTCCTGGGTCTACACGTACTATCCGAGTAGACAGCAAGGTGGTCGCTGAAACGGATAGCGATTCGCCCAAATCTGAAGAATCGCGATGGATGAGATTCACCTTGGATACGGTAGGCCGGATGGATTGGCCAAGAGATCCTTCGGGAAATCCGGTCCATCCTGATGGGTTTAGGGAATTGGCCGAGAAACTAGAACGACCGCTTAACCCGCCCGGGCGGGACATCCGCTGCATTGTGAGCGTGGGCATGCTCACTGAGGGTTGGGACTGTAGTACGGTCACTCATATTGTAGGTTTGCGCCCTTTCATGTCTCAGCTTTTATGTGAGCAGGTTGTGGGACGCGGGCTGCGCCGCGCCAGCTATGACATTGGAGAAGACGGGCTGCTCTCCGAGGAAGTGGTAAAAGTCTTTGGCGTACCCTTCGAAGTGATTCCTTTCAAGGCCAATGAGGGTGCGCAGACCTCACCTAAGCAGGAGAGGAGGCATGTCCATGCGCTCCCCTCGAAAGCGCACTTGGCGATCACATTCCCAAGGGTGGAAGGATTCCAGCAACAGGTCAGGAATCGAATCTCTGTGGATTGGAACTCTATAGCCCCATTAGAGCTTGACCCCACCAAGGTTCCGGCACAGGTATCCATGAAGGCGAAACTTCCCACCAATCGAGGAAGGCTTTCCATTCATGGTCCTGGGGTGATGGAGGAAGTGGACTTGTCTCCTTACCGGGAGGACAAGCGGCTACAGGAATTGCTGTTCAAACTGGCCTCGGATCTGACTCGGCATTACGTACAACAGCAAAACTGCCAGATTCCTGCCCATGTGATCTTCCCTCAGCTCGTGGAGATCAGTCGGAAATACTTTCATTCCTTTGTGCATCCAATACCCCCAGCCAGCCTGATGGATGCGTTCCTTTCCCCCTATTACGGGTGGATCTTGGAACGTCTTGGCCAGGCAATCCATTCGGCTGGAGAAGATGGATCCGCTCTTGAACTTCCCAGGTATGAGAAACATCGCGGGCCCGGGAGCACTGCGGAGGTTAGCCTCTGGACCAGCCGGCCGATCATTGAGATTGAGAAAAGTCACCTTAATGCTGTTGTAGCTGATACCAAAGTTTGGGAGCAATCCGCTGCATTTCTATTGGATACCCATCCTGCGGTGCATAGCTTCGCCAAGAATGCAGGCCTTGGTTTCTGTGTCCCCTACATCCACAATGGGCAGCCCCATGACTATCAACCGGACTTCCTTGTGAGATTCAAGGACCGCCCCGACTTCACCTTGATCTTGGAAACCAAAGGCTACGACCCACTCAAGGAGATCAAGCGACAAGCCGCAGAGCGATGGGTGGGATCTGTGAACGCCGATGTGGTGGAGGAGAAGGGTGCAAGGTTTGGAACTTGGGCCTATGCAATGGCTCAGAGCCTTAGTGAGGTAACGGCGGTCCTTAACAGGTATGGAAACGAATCATAGACATTGCCAACCTCAAATTGAAGCCGGCCGATCCGAAAGCAGCATTTATAAGAATTCTGGAGTGGAACGCCCCTAAACGAATCTCCTCCTAAATCCGTTACCACTCCTGATGTTTCCTCTGCATTCCGGTGATCCCTTGCGCAGCGCCTTGCCTGGTGGTGGCGGGCTGGCGATGGCGCTTTGCGCAATGACTTCGAGTTTTTGAAACCCCAACCGAAAGGAGTTCTATGTCCTCTTTCTCCCTCCTCAAACGCACGCTGTGCGGCGGGCTGCTGGTGGCGCTGGGGGCTGCGGCCTTCCCAGCTTCCGCCACTGCACCTGCCGTGGCGCCCAAGCGCTACGACATCAAAGATTTCTTTGGCAATCCGGAACGCACGGGCTACCAGCTCTCCCCGGACGGGAAGACGCTCGCCTACATGGCGCCCTTCGAGCGGCGCCGGAACCTCCACATTGTGGCGCTGCCCGCTGATGGCAGCGCGCCGGATTTCGCGAAAGCCAAGCGTCTGACCAGCGAAACCGCCCGGGACATCGCCGGCTATTTCTGGAAGGGCAATGGCCATCTCCTGTACGGCAAGGATTTCGGCGGCGATGAGAACTTCCATGTGGTCGCCGTGGACGTGAAAAGCGGCGACATCAAGGATCTGACGCCCATCCAAAAGATTCAGGCCGCCATCATCGATGACCTGCGGGACGATGCCGAGAACGTTCTGGTGCAGCACAACCAGCGCAACGCGCAGATCTTCGACGTCTACAAGATCAACGTGAAGACCGGCCTCTCGACGATGGTGGCCGAGAATCCCGGCAACATCACCGGCTGGGTCACGGACCACAAAGGCGCCGTGCGCATCGCCACCACCACGGACGGCGTCAACGCAAGCGTGCTGTACCGCCCCACCGAGAAGGATGCCTTCAAGACGGTGGTGACCACCGATTTCCGCACGGTGGTCAATCCGGTGTTCTTCACCTTCGACAACAAGAACGTGTACGCCCTGTCGAACCGCGGGCGCGACAAAACCGCCCTGGTGGTGCTGGATCCCACCAACGGCCAGGAAGCCAAGCCGCTGTTCGAGCATGCCGACGTGGACCTGAACGGCCTGGACTATTCCCGCAAGCGGAAGGTGCTCACCACCGCCAGCTTCGAGACCTGGAAGACGCAGCGCCACTACTTCGACGAGGCCACCCGCGCCATGTACGGGAAGCTCGAGAAGCAGCTGCCCGGATTTGATATCGCCATCGTCAGCGAGAACTTGGCCGAGGACACTTTTCTAGTGGCGACCTACAGCGACCGCACGCCCGGCACGCGCTATATCTACCATGCGCAAACCGACAAGCTGGTGTCGCTGGGCGAGATCAACGCCCGCATCAACCCGGCCGACATGGCCACCATGAAGCCCGTGACCTACACCAGCCGCGATGGCCTGAAGATCAACGGCTACCTGACCCTGCCCGT
>JANXQX010000187.1 GCA_025353305.1 Holophagaceae bacterium | reverse complement strand
TCCATCCAGATACTGGTGGCCCGAGGTTCCAAATTCAAGCAGATAGAGTTTCTTGGAGGATGCATCCCACCTGATCGTTAAGGGATTGTGCAACCCGCCGATCAATTTTTCGTCAGCCAAAGTGGTTAGGCTAATTCGACTGATGGTGCCATTCAAGTAGTTCGAATAGTAAAGATAGTACTCGGAAACAGCCAGGGAAGTCGTCCCTGATTGAAGAGCGAAGACACTCGCTGAATAGGCCCCGGAAGTAGCGGCAGCCTTATAAATTTGGCTCTTCGGGAAGTCGTGTGGGTGATTTTAGCCTGACTTAAGCGCCTCGGAACTTTGAGGCGCATTTTATTGTGCGCGGGGTTGTTCATTGAGGCTACGGCCGTCGCCTGGCGAACCTTAGGCCTGCCTCCGCTGTAGATGGGTGTTTCAGTTCTGGTCGCTGTGGGGTTTGTCTTCGGTGGGGTTCTTCAGCCCGCGAGGAGGACGCAGACCAGGCGGGACAGGTCGATCTGCGGCACCCGGGCGCCCAGCACCTTGCGCCAAAGTTTGTCCGATTCGATCACGTCCGCGATCTCCTTGCCCGAGCGGTAGCCCATAGCCAGGCCGCAGATCATCGCCAACAAGGTGCGAGCGAGTTTCTCCTCGCCCGCAAAGCCGAAGCGCTGGCCCTCGAAGCCCGCAATGGCCGTGCGCAGCGTCGGCACCAGCGCCTTGAACCACGCCGATCTGCGGACATGCCAAGACTGGGGATCAACGACCCTGTCAAGGTGAGAGACTTGAAAATCTCAGATGCAAAATAAGGGTGTAATCATGCCGAAGAATCCCAAAATAAAATGGGAGTGAACATGAGCACTTGGACCCACCGCATCATGCGCCAATCGACAGATTCGGAGTCAGACAGGTCTGCCGACGAATACTACTGCTTTTCAGAGGTTTACCTGGATGACCAGGGAGAAATTCAGGGCTGGTCGGGTCCCGCCAAGGCCATTGGGAAGCAACCTTGGGAGGTCGTTGAAGAGGTCTTCGGAATGCTCCAGTCGGCTAGGCTGGGTATCCTTGTCGAATCGCAACTACCGAAACCTTCATCCTCCTGGGGTGAGGATCCAGGTCTCGAATCGGAGGAGAGTGACACGCCCGTTCCTGAAGAGGAGGTCGAGGAAGGACCTGCCGCAACGGAGGGTCCGTTCGACATGCCTGAGCCCCGTCCCGAACCGGTCATGTTCGTGGTGTGTCCAGAACCAGGCGGGACATTCCTTGGTCATGAGGTCTGTGCCGGAACTCCCCGCAGTTTCGAGGCCCCATCCATGGAGGCGGTCGGACCGATGGCGAAGGAACTCGTTTGGGCCGGGCTCGCAGGCAGGGCCCGCCCTGAGATCAAGCTGGTCTACGCTTGGGGGGAGGCCATCATTCCGGAATGACGGGGCTTTGAGGGATAATGGAGCAGTTCACGGAGCGAGGCGTGTGCCCCTTTCGGAACGCGTCAACGACTTTGAGACAGAAAGTTGCCTGAATTCTCGCTTGCACTCTCCCGCTGCGGAGAGGCGCCGGGGCCATGGACAAGTCTTCGACTTGACCACAGCCCCTTGGAAAACCGCTCGGGGTGGGCCTGGAAGGCGTGATCGGGCACGACCTGCCGGGCAGCGTGGATCTCCTCGGCGCGGCCTTCGTGGACGCTGGCGGGCGTCATCATCCCGATGCCGCTGTGCCGGTGCAGGTGGTTGTACCAGTGGAAGTAGCGGCGGCAGAAACTGCGCGCATCCTCGATGGAACCGAACCGTTCCGGGAATCCGGGGCTGTATTTCAGCGTCTTGTACCGGAACCCACCCTGTGGCGAATCCCAGGGGATGAAGGTCCAAGGTAAGGGCAAGATCTAGCGTGCCCTTCCACCCACCGCCGTGGGCGAGCAGCGAATACAAGCCAAGGACGACCAGGGTGGTGATCGGGTCGTCCGCCCGCCGGATCGCACTCACGGCTTGTGCAGGGCTCGCGCCCGCTTGTACGAGTGCTGCAAGCTGGTGTTCTCGAGACGCATTGGCCTCCACCATGTCTTGGTGGGTATTTTCAATTTCAGGATTGGTCAGAGTTCTGTGGGTGTGTGACGGGTCCAAGGGGCGCTCCTATCCGTTTTAATGCAGATCGAATTCTGATTCTCCTAGCCGGCGGCAATCGTCGTGCAACGGGGTGCCAAGGGGCTCACCTAGGGATCGGATGTTGCTCCAGAGTTTTAGACATTAATTGTCATGTCAGCTGAGAGAATCTGTATTCAATGCGGATACTTCACTTCTCAGACCTCCATGGCATGGACATGAGGTCGGCCGAAACCCTGATCGAGGAGCTCCAGCCCGACGGGATCGTGCTGACCAGAGACATGCATCCCGATTTCAAGCGTCTCCCTGGGGAGTTCCGTCGCTTGAATGCCGAGCGGGAATGGTGGCAGACCTGGCGGAGCGGTTTCCTTCGGCCGGGAACACCGACCATGTTCGTCCGTGGCATCCACGAGAATGAGGGCTTGAAGGCGGCGATTCCGAGAAAGGATCGGAGCGAAGCTATTGCACCAGCCACAATCGCCGGATTCCCGATAGCTCCATCCGCTGTATCCTGGCGGCATTCCGATGAGGTTGACCAACCCTTCCCGAGGTGTCCACGATGCTGACCCTTCACCTGCAAGGCAAACTCCAGACCGAAGTCATTGAAACCCTCTACCACTTCGTCAAGGCGGGACCGCGCGGACTGACGAAGCTTGAGTTGGGTTCCGGCCTCGAGCGCGATGACAAACAAGTCGTCCGCCGGATCACGCAATTGAAAAAGGAGCCCGGCGTCATCCTCCGCGAGGGATACTTCCGGGACGAGACGAGGCAGAAGGTCTGGATCCTCGACTGCATGCCCTCCTGGGCCGGCGGCATCCTGCGCAACGAGGACCTCCCTGAGTTGTGGGCGGCCGTCAATGCCCGGGAAAACGATGCACTCAACCAGTTCGCGGGGCGGATCGCCCATGCCATGGGCCAGCGCGAGCAGGAGGAAGGAAGGGACGCCGGGGCCAGCCTGCTCCAGAAACGGATTCGAACCCTTTGGCCGGTCCGCCCCCGCCGGATCTCGCGGCATCAGCAGGAGCTCATCCAGCAGGCGATCCTCGAGGGCCGATCCCTCGGTGGACGATTCTCGGAAGGCCGCGGGCCGGGGCCCCGCCGGATGATGCTGCCCCACTCCCTGGTAACGGACCTGTTCTGCGGCCAAGGCTTTCTCGTCGGCCTTGACTTCACGGGTGGGCTGGAAGGCGGTCTGGAGGTCTGGCCTCTGGACCGGGTCCAGGACATTGAAACGGGGCCTGGCGCGCCGATCTCCGAGCTGGGTCATGCAACGGTCGAGCTGGCCCTGGACTACGCCCTGGCCGGGGAGTTCTCCGATGAGGAGCCCTTCGAGGTGAAGTTCCAGGTACACGGCCGCCGGCAGGTGGATGCGCTCCTCCACGGTCGTTTCCCGCTGCGGGAGCTGTCCGTCCAACCGGGACCTGATCCCGCGGAGGCGTCCGCCACCTTCCGGACCAACACCCTGCAGGGCGCCCGCACCTGGTTGCTGTCCATGGGATCCGACATCACCGTCCTCGAACCACGGGAACTGGTCGAGGAGGTCGAAGGCGAACTGCGCGAGGCCCTGAACTCCTACGAGGAACGGGTCGACAAAGGCTGATCCAGGGGGCCAGCTCCATCCCATTCACCTAAGGCTGCGGAACCCTATCGGCTCCGCCACCGCCCCATCCCTCCGTCGAAACTTGGGCGATTCCCTCCACTTCTTGCTACATTTCGGCCTCCGGTTGCTGGCCGCTGCTGGGTTCCTCGCTGGGATCCCGGTCCGGCCAGCCGGGGAACATGCCTTGGATGGCCTCGCAGTACCGCCAGACCGGGAGGTCCAGCGGAATCGGCAGGGGGATGCCGAAGTAGGCCTCCAAGCGGGCTTGGACCACTTCGGGGGCGAGGCGGGAGCAGCCTGCCACGGTGGTGGCGTCCGTGAGCCCCGCTGGATGGCGGGAGCCATCCGGCAGAACGGCATTCAACAGGACCAGGACCTCGAACGACCGAGCTTCCACTTCGACGCGCATCCCTTCCTGAATGGGTAGCGGTTCCAGAACGACCCCGCTCGGATCGCGGGCGGGCCATTCGGGAAACTTCTGCTGCAGCGCCTGGATGAATTCCGGCAGCTCGGTTCGGATCTGGCGGGGGAGAGGCCCGCCGAAATACCCTTCCACCCGCCGTTTCACCGCTTCGTCGTCGAGTAAGCTGCAGTCCGTCAGGGCAGCATAGTCCGAGATGAAGAAGGGATGACAGCCAGGGTTGGGATTCATGAGGTTCAGCAGGATGCCGATCTCGGTCTCCAGACTGTCGACCTCCGCGGCGGGTGCCATGACTATTGGCCGATCCTCCGGCCATCGGTCGAGTCGCATCTTTGGTCCTCCTTTCATTTATTTGAGATGGCCGCACTCCCCCTCGATTCCGGCTGGGAGGGCGTTCGGCCGTTCAGGCCGCTCCGGTGAAGACCGGGAGCCCGTGGAGACATTCCTTTATATTTTTCTTCGCGCGGGCGAGCTCTGCTTCCGCCACGGCGGTGGACACGCCCAGCCGACGGGCCATGACCCGCATGGAGTTCACGGGCTGGCCATCCTTGCCGCCGTCGAGCTTCATCTCGATCAGATCGCGTTGCAGCCCGGGGAGCGAATCGATGGCCCGCAGAATAGCCGTTGTCCGCTGAGACGAGTCCAGATCGAAGCCATCCTCCTGAACTTGGCCGATGTCGTACCTTTCAATCCAGCACCCCTCTCCGTTCATCTCGTCGTTTCTTGCGCCGTCCAGTGAGAGGCTCGATTTGAACGCTCCGAGCACAGAATCGATCTTTTCCGTTTTCCACCCCAGGTGGCCCGCCACTTCCTCGCGGCCGGGTTCGCGCCCCTCCCGGAGCTGGATCCCGCGCTTCACAGCCGTGACTTCATTCCAATCCGAGATGGCCGACTTGCCCACTTCGGTGGCCCGCTCCGCAGAATTGAACACCTCCAGGAAGGCGTCCTTGAGCGCGAAACGGTTGCAGAATGTTTCCAGGCAAGCCTTCCGGGGGTCGAACCGTTCGATGGCATCGATGAGATGCAAGCAGCCCTGCTGGAAGAGCTCCTCGACGAAATCCGCCGTCCAGCCACGGCGCGTCTGGAATGAGAAGCGCTGGGCAGCCTTCAGAATCCACACCAGGCTCCCTTCGACCAGAGTCCCGCGGAGGGCCTCGACCCGCTCTACCTTGGCGTGGAGATCCGCCGCGGCTACGGGGGCGAGCTGGGGTGCCAGCTCGCGAGCGATCCCGCAAAGTTCCGGACTCCCGAATGGGGTTCCGCGCACAAGGCGCAGGAATGCCTTCACAGCAGCGACTCCCGCGCCCGGCGTCGGTGCGGCGGCCTTCCACATGCCCGACGGATCCAGCGCTTCGAGCCCGCCCGGCGCCCGGAGCAGGGCGCGCAGTAAGGTGACGCGCGCCCGGCGGAAGGCCAGGGCAAGCTCCGCCTCGGCCTTACGATCGAGCTTGGGGGGCAAGTTATGGACGCTGGTATGCATGGGTGATGGTTCTCCTTCCCTATAGTTTCGCATTCGGACCTGGACATCCCACGACCACCCTCCGGGGTCGGCCAGGGTGATGCATCCTACTGGTCCGGCCTCGGGGCGCTTCACAGGAAATATAGCGATGAGGGCCGCACCTCATGTAGTCGCCGGATGTCCAGGTCGGCTCCAGAAGCTCTTGGTGAAGGTCTGGGCCCGGAGGCCCGCTTCCCCTTCCCGGAGTCACCGTGCCGCTTCCCTTTCTCGAAGGCTATTCCACCCCAACGCCTGTCTGGCTAAGGCGGCTGACGCCCGCCTGCATCGAAGCGGGACCCGAGCCCTGGCTGGACCGGATCGCGGGTAACGCCCTGGTCTACCCGGGATCGGGCACGGACGGGAGCCCCGTGCGTGCCTTGAACGGCGTGGTCCATTCCTTCGTGTTCATGGACTATCTGACCGATCCGGCCGAAGTGCTGGACGAGGCGACCCGGCCGAGGCGGGTCGGAACGGGCTTCGCCCATCACCGCCTGGTTGGGCTCTCCCGCTTCGACCCCACGCCGATTCTTGCCCTGGCCCCGAAGGACGCCCACCATCCCGGCGCGTCGCGCTGGGGCCTGCAGGCTCCCTGGGGCCTGTGGGCCGTCTACGAGGACCTCCGGCCGGGACGGAAGGGGGAACGGTTCTCCTTCCTGTTCCTGGGCGTGGAGGCACACGCGGCCATCGCAGCGCTCCATCCGCGGCGACCGCCCCTGGGAGTGGTCTGTGTCGAGCACGGCTTCGGAGCGAACTGCTATGGCAGCCACGCAGAACCCCTCGAGGCGCGCTCGCGCCAGTGGGAAGCTCCGCCGGAACTGCTGGTGACGGGGGATAACTGGAGCCCTCCCTGGCATGACCGGCTTCAGGAAATCGGCGTGGACCGGGCTCTCGAGTCGATGCACCGATCCAACCGGACTTTCCATCGCGTCCGTCGGTTGCCCGGTGAACCTCCGGCTGTGGTGTTCAGGGAACCCGATCACCAGGCGGGTCCGATCCCGTTCCGCACTGGCGTACGCCAGAGCGCACCTGGCCGGCCATTCTCGATACGCTCCGGCGAGGCCGAGGGCCTGCTGGGTTGGGAAGAGCTGGGCCGGCCATGACAGTGCGGCGCCAGCGGCGGGCCAAGTCGCTCAGTGAATGCGCAGGCCGCCGCCTGCCCCTGGCCTACGAGGATCTCGCACGGCGCTGGATCCTGAGGATCCTGGTGGCGGGCGGTCACCGGCTGCTGTTGGAGGAGCATTTCTGCGATTCCCGCCTGGGCGGCGACCGGTTGCTTCAGTTCCTGGGAATCGACACGGATGGGGAATACCACCGGGAGGCGTTCCGGGAACAGCTCTTCGCGCGGCACCACAAGGCGGAACGGGCCCTGGAGGTCATTCCAGTGCGCGGCCCGCTCGCGACCAATCTCGAATGGCTATCCCGGCGCCTAGGTCTCGGGGAGGCTGAGACCGCCATCCTCCGCTTCGCCGTCCTGCTGGATCAGCTTCCCTTCCTCCTCAATGCGGGCCATTGCCTTGGCTCGCTGAACCTCCAGGGGATGATTCATGCCCTTGCGGTGACCCTCCACCTCCCGTCGGCGTCCGTGCGGGAGGCCCTTGCCCGGAAAGGTCGACTCTGCAGCATCGGCCTGCTCTCCCTGGCCGCGAAGGAGATTGAGACGATGGACCGCAAGCTGGGCCTGCTCCCCGGGTTCAGCGACCAGATGCTTCTCACCCATCGAAATCCGGAGGGCCTGTTCTCGGGGACCTTCACGCCCGGCCGGCCGCCTTCTCTCGCGCTCGAGGATTTTCCCCACGTGGAAGATCTCCTGCGCACGGCGGAATCCCACTTGCGCACGTCCCTGCGCACTCGCGCGAAGGGCGTGCATCTCCTGATCGCGGGAATCCCGGGCGTGGGAAAGACGGAAGCCGCTCGCATCCTGGCGCAACGGCTGGGTGCGGACGCCTACGAGCTGAGCGCCCAGGATGGGGACGGCATGCCCTTCTCCGACCTCCGCCGGCTCCGGGCCTACCAGCTCGCCCAGGCGGCCACCGCCCGGATGGAGAAACCGCTGCTCCTCTTCGATGAAGCCTCGGACCTGCTCCAGCTTCCATCGGACTTCCCGGGGATGGGGCGGGGAAACCAAGCCGGCTTGAAGGCCTTCTTCCTCGACCTGCTGGAACGCACCCCCGTACCAACCGTCTGGGTCTGCAACAGCATCGAGGAATGCGACGGCGCCCTGCTCCGACGCATGGACGCGATCCTGAACTTCAAGGTTCCGCCCCGGGATGTCCGGGAAAGGATCCTCGACGGCTGCCTCGGACGGGATCAAATCCCAGAGGATCTGCGGAAGCAGATCGCGGACCATCCCGGCATCGCTCCAGCCTGGCTGTCGCGCGCGGTGCTCGTGGCCCGCAGCGCTCGGGCGTCGGATCCTTCGCTAGAGCTGAGCCCGCAGATCCGCCAGCTCCTTTCCGGCCGCCTTGAGGCTGCCGGTGCTGAACCCTTGCCCGCCTCGGCAACCAGTGAGAGCTGTCTCCCGTACCGCATGGACATCCTGGAGGCGAGCCACGACCTGGAGGCAATCTGCAAGGGCCTGACCCGCCACCCCAGCGCAAGACTTCTGCTGGCGGGGCCAAGCGGGACGGGCAAGACCGCCTGGGGCGCCCGCCTCGCAGGAATTCTCGGGCGGCCCCTCCTCGTGAGGCATGCCGGGAGCCTGCTCGACAAGTATGTGGGGGAAACGGAGAAGAAGATCAGTGCCCTGTTCGCAGAGGCCACCCGTTCCAACGCCGTCCTGCTGCTGGACGAATGCGAAGGTCTGTTCTACGACCGGCGGGAGGCAAGGCACCACGAGATCACGCTGGTCGACACCATGCTTTGCGAGACAGCAGCCTTCACGGGCACCCTGGTCGCCACCACCAACCTCCTGCCGGAGCACTTCGACCCTGCGGCCCTGAGGCGCTTCGACCTGGTCGTGTCCCTGGATTATCTCAAGCCCGGCGCCCGTTGGGACTTGTTCCAGGAGGCGGCCCGGATTCTGGGCTTCCCCGCGGACCCCTCCCTGGCCCCGGGCCTGGAAAATCTCCGACACCTGACGGTCGGGGATTTCGACCTGATCCTCCGCCGCAGCCGCTTCTCGCCGATGACGGATGCCGCTGCGCTCCTGAAGGCGCTCCAGGCTCAAATGGCCCTCAAGCCGGAAGGGCGCCAGCGGATGGTCGGATTCTGAACGGCCGACCCGCGAAGGCGCACAAAGATGCCGGATGTCCAGACGCGACGACGAAGGAATCAGAGAACCCTTCGGTTCACCCAAGGAGAAGACCATGACCAGCAACCAACACACCGGCCCCCGCTGCAATGGAACCGGCCGCTGCCCCTCCTGCAAGGGGGCTGGGCACTTTGACTTCCCCGGCTTCGGCCTCGTGGACGCCTATCCCGGCTGGGCGACGAGGTCGGGCTGGACATGACCCACACCGAAAAGGGTCGGCGGATGCCGACCCTCAAGCGGAAAATTTATCCCCTCATCGGCCCTTCCGAGAAGGGCCCTTCGCCGAAGGTCTCAAGCCCTGACTGCGACCGGATGAACCGCCTCGATCCATACGCGTGTCCCATCTGGTGAGAACGAGACAGCGTGGTCCTGGCAGAACGTACCGCCGAAGATCGCATCCACGCCCAGCAGCGTGAACATGGGATCCAGCGTTTCGGGGAGCAGGCCCCATTCGAAGGTCGCATCCAGATCCGCGATGCCCATGTTCAGCGACCAGGTGGGGGTTTCGGCCCAGACGCCGAGCTGCCCGATCCAGTCCCTGCGGTTCGATTCGGCTGCGGGTAACGTCTGAGCCACATGGCGGCTGAGGTAGGAAACCGGGGCGCCGGTGTCCAGGATCGCCTTGCGCGCCTGCCCGAGCAGATCGATGGTGACCACGGGGGCGTGCTTGAGTGGCAGGATTTCGACGGCAACGGCTGAAGCCGTGATTGGTTCCGGCCCGCCCATCACCAGAAGCCCTCGGGGCAGATCAATGGTGCAGCCCGTCTGCAGGAGATCCTTGGCGCCGAGGATGCCGGCCACCTCCACCCCGCAGATCCGGCTTAGTTGGCCGAGCTCGAAACCCGGGACCGGCGCAGGTGAGAGCCGCACACAGCGCCCGTCCAGGCGCAGTTCGCCCTTCCCCACCGAGAAGGGAATCCCGGTGTCGACCAGGTACCGGCTCCCCTCCACCGTTGCGAGAAGGTATCCCTTCCGGCATTCCAATCCATAGCTCTGCATTCTCGTCTCCTGTCGAGGGGCCCAGCCCCGCAAGGAGTGTCTTCCATGGCCATGGTCATTCCATGTCCAGGATCCCGCAGGACGGCCACCGCACCGCACAACCTGTGCCCCAGTCAAGCCCAGGTTAGACAGCGGATGTCCATGAATCTCTTTGAAAGCGGAATTGCATTGGGAGGAACCGTGAAGAAGATGCTCGAGAATTTTTGCGCCGCAACCCTGCGGGGGCAGCGGCGGCAGTGGCTCGAGGCCGTCCTTCGAGAGACATTCGGGGACCGGTTGCGGATCGATCGAAAGGACTGGGGCCCGTCCGACCCGGTCCCTGAGACGGTGAACTATCGGGTTGGATTCGGTTCCGATCCCGACGAATTGGTGCTCGGGGCCCACCACGATGCGGTCCCGGGCGTGCCGGCGGCCCTGGACAACGGCGGCTCAGTCGTCGCCCTGTTCAAGGCTGCCCAGCGCATCCAGGCGGAGGGGCGCGAGCCATCCTGCACGTTCGCTTTCTGGGACCACGAGGAGCTCTATGGCTCCCCGTACATGGGCAGCAAGCTGTTCCTGACCGAGCGTCGCCCCGGCCGGGCGGTGGTGTTCGATGTCACGGGCCGTGGCAGGCTGTTCGTCTCGGGTCGTGACGGTGCTGGGGTTGGACCTGGACTCCCCTCGCGCCTCACTCCCCCATCAGATGATCGGATCCTCGCCGCCGCGGGGGTGCCGGTGACGCTGGTCTGCGCGCTTCCCGAGGGGGAGTTCCATGCCGCCTGCCCTGAGTCCTGGCGGGTTCTTCACACCGTCAGGGATGCTCCAGACCTGGCAGACACCGATTCGATCGAACTCACCGCCACCTTCGCGGCCGGAGTGGCTAGTGGCGAACGGACGGCGTACTGATTTCAGAGGATGAACCCGGTCGTACCGTTCGGTCCTCAGAATTGAGGAAGGACTATAGTTCAAGGAACAAGCAATCTTTCCTCCCACTGGAGATGTTTTCTCTCGCACTGTGACAGTTTCTGTCCAATGACAGACACGACCTTCTTCTCCTACGTGGAGATAGTTGTGCTGCGTCTGGCCGTCTACCTTTTTATCCTTCTTGCTTTACTGGGGTTCCCGCTGCCCCTGTTCATTCTGCTCGCGGGGCTCGGGTTGCTTGGGGCGTTGGTTCGCCACCTATTCGGGCATGCACCGGCCTGCCTAAAGGGGATCTGAACACGGATCGATCCGTGAACACGTCGCCCGGTCACTTAGGGGACCCGAGCTCCCCCAGTCGTCCACGGACGAACAGTGTTTCCAGACGCGCGGGGTTCCCGCCCAGGCACAGGTCTTGGGGTTCAAGGACGATGAGAGCCATCCGGCGCAGGTCCCCTAAGCCGGGGACCGGACATGAAGCTTCCGACTGGGATCCTCTTCCTGCTGAGTGCGTGCTCGAAGTGCCAAGGCCGGGGGCGCGAGCCTCGACCCTGATGGAACCCTCTTCGAGATCCCCGGATCTCAAGCTGCTGCCGAGCCTCACCCGGGCAATCTGCAGAGACGTTGATGGATCCGAATAGGTGCCCGCCCCTTCCCCGGCCCGGAAAGCGACGAACCGGTCCCGGATACCCAGAAGGTCGATCATCTCCGTCTCCTGACGATCCGGGACCCACCCCGTGGCGAATCCCAGGGGATGAACGTCCAAGGCAAGCGCGAGGTCTCGGGTGGCTTCCCACCCGCCGCGGAGGACGAGCAAGGCATACAAACCCAGGACGAACACGGTGGTGATCCGGTCGTCCGCAAAGCGAACCGCACCCACAGCTTGTGCGGGGCTCTCACCTGCCTGAACCATGGATACAAGCTGGTGCACTCGTAAAGCGTCGGCCTCTCCCACGAATCGGTGGAGACGTTTGATTTCAGGATCGGTCAAGAATTGGGGCGTGCGTGGAAGATTCATAGGAAGCTCGTTTTTGATCCCCGGAGGGGCTGTTCCGTTTCTGTGCTCAAGGGCCGGTGCCCATCGGTGCATAAAGGAGGTGCACCGATGGATCAGATGATGAGCCAGCGACCTGGACATTCGATGTCCTACCCGACCTGAGATGGTGTATTCGATGCGAATCCTCCATTTCTCAGACCTCCATGGTGCGGCCATGCGGCAGGCCGAATCCCTGATCGAGGAACTCCAGCCCGACTGGATCGTGCTGACCGGGGACATGCTTCCCGACTTCAAACGAATCCCCGGAGAGCTCAGTCGCCTGGAGGCCCAGCGGGAATGGTGGCGGACCTGGCGGAGCAGTTTCCTTCGGCCGGGGACACCGACTACCTTCGTGCGGGGAAACCATGAGATCGAGGGTTTCGAGGACCGCGCCCTACGCGCGGTTCCCTTGGCCCTGGCTGGGAGGGTGGGGATCCTGGAAGGCATCCCGGCCCGGTGGGGTGCCTGGGGGTTTTCGCGGGAGTGGGATGATGACGCGCTCCACCAAGAGGTTCAAGCGATGGGGGAGGTTCACATCGTCCTGAGCCATGTCCCCCCATTCGGCTGGTTGGATCGGAACGCCGGAGGGGACGCCATAGGCCATCCCGCCTTGCGGGACGTTCTGGATGCCCCAGAGGATGCGATGCCCTTGACCCACGCCTCCCGGAGACGAGCCTTACAGGCCCCTTTCCTTGTCTTGTGCGGCCATGTCCATGAATCCTTCGGCTGGGAACGCCACGGCCCCACGCTCCTCGTGAATGCCGCGACTGGCTATTCACTGATCGACGTGAACCCGGAATCAGGAGTGGCCCAGGTGCTGTTGATGAACCGGCTGCTCCCGGAGCGGCCGGCTCCCCATGTCTCGACAACTGCTGTCCCTCCCAAGGACCCAACATCCGATGGCCGGTGCGGAGTCAAGGACCGCCGTTCCCTCGGACGTCGGGGTTCAGAACGCGATCGGTCGAGAAATTTTTATTAAGGAACAGTGTCCAGATTGAAAGCCCGATCGGTATAACAAGTTTGGGACCCATTCCGGTCCCCCCGGGGAGGAACATGAGCGATGAAGCAAGCCTCAAGCCAGTTGCAGCCGGGACGCAAGACGCGGACGAGGTAACGCAAGCCTTCGGTGGGATGCGCCCGGGTAGGTCCCGGAGGGAGCACCCGGAAGGCACTCCAAGGCAGAAGCAGGGTGTGCGGCTCCGCAAGGGGGAGCTGGACGGATTCACCACCCAACTCATCGATTGGGTAGCCAACGGCTGCACCGACGAAGCCTGGGCTCCGCTCCTGGAACGGGCGTCGGATCCTGGCTGCCCGCCCTGGCTGAATCCAAAATTCGTCTACTTGGACGATCTGAGCCACCGCATCCTAGCGGTCGCCCTGGCCTTTCACGTCCACCAGCAAGATGCATTGGACAAGACCCCGTTCGAAGGTGAGTCCGTCCTGACTGTTGCGTCGCTTCTGCACAAGCTATCCCTGCCAGCACCGGGTGGTGTGTATCAGGTGTCGGAGCGGCTGGGTTGGAACCGGCCGCTCCGTCAGCGGGGGTGGGTCGAACTGGACCACGAATGGTCGACCCGGCGACTGCGCAAGGGCCAGGATGCCATCAGCGTGGCCCGGCTCCTGAAGACAGAAATCTCCCTTTCCGTGTCGATGCTGGGGCCCCTGCTGGGCCTGCCTGACCTCGAGGAGGATGAAGAAATCCCTGCTCTGGACGACCTGATCCTGCCCGAAGCAGTCTGGTATGCGATTGGTGGAATGTTCCAGGGCATCTACCCCACCCACATTCCACGCTGGATCTATCTCAAGGGACCCGAGCATAGCGGAAGGCGCACCTTGGCCAAGGTACTCGCTCAAGAGCTTGGAATGAAGCTCAAGATCCTGGGACCCGGCGATGGGGCCGTCCCTGGAGCCTTTATCCTCGTGGATGTGCATCGCGCTTTCGATGAGGACGACTGGGCCAGGGTCCGCAGGCACAGAAGCTGGGTGTTCCTGAGGGGCGAGGGATCCAATACCCCTCTCAACATCGAAGGCAGGGCCAATCTGGTCCTGGACCTCGGGGCCCTTGAAACGGGCACCCGCACCGGCTTCTGGAAGGATCAACTCAAGAATTCCGGCAGCCGGTTCTCCGGGTGTTCTGTCCAGGACTTCTCAGGTTTCAGCGCGCCCCCAGGAGCCGTGATTGAGGCGCTGCGCCAAGTTGCAGAGGAAGCGGAGTTGATGGACCTCAGCCCCGCGGCAACCAGGGGACGTCTCATGGAAAAGGTCGACCCCAATGCAGGAAAAGGTCGCGACGATCGTTTCGGGGAGCGAATCGAACCAAAACGGAGCCTCCATGAACTCTGCCTCGGCCCTGCAAGTTCTCAACGGTTCAAGCAGATCGTGGCGTCCATTCGGGGGCGCAGAGCCCTGTTGAGCAAATGGAACCTGGATCCAAGTCTGGTCGGACAGGCCCAGGGAGTCGCCCTCTTTCACGGTCCGAGCGGTACCGGCAAGTCGATGGCCGCCGAAGTCCTGGCCCACGAACTGGGTCTGCCATTGCTTCGGATCGAGGCGACCGCCCTGGAAGGCCCCTTCGTGGGGAGTTCCGAATCCCTGGTGCATGACTTCTTCCAGGGGGCGGCAGGTCAGCCCGCCGTGCTCCTCCTCGACGAGGCGGACAGCTTCCTGATGAACCGGGACCAGGCGGAAGGCAGCACCCGCAGGTACCAGCACTCCCTCGTCAACTGCTGGCTACGGGAGCTCGACCGGTTCACCGGAATCCTGGTGATGACCACCAACCATGCCTCGGGCCTGGACCCGGCCATCGAGCGCCGCATCCAATACCGGATGGCCTTCGAGGCGCCAGGACCAGAAGTCCGGGAGCGCATCTGGGGCTCCCTCTTTGACCGGGCCCCAATTCCAGGGAAGGAGGGTCTGGACCTTCGCGAGATCGCTGTCCGGTTCAACTTCTCCGGCGGGCGCATCCGGAACGCTTTCCTCGGCGCCTGCCATCGGGCCGCGGAGATCGATGCCATCGAGCAGTCGATCCTGCTCGAGGCCTGCGAGGAGGAGTTCCGATCCTCCATGCCTGTCCAGTCAGGCAAGCCTATCAAGGGCTTCGCCCTCGCCTGACGTCCCCACGGGTCGGCCCGTCCGGCCCGCGCCTCGACTCACCCCGGCCTCCGTGATTCGGTGGGTCGGGAGGCGGACATCGCTTCGATTCCGCATGCTCGTTCTTTCCCCAGGAGAAACCCCATGGCCCACCCAACCTACGTTTTCCAACGCAGCAACCTTGCGCCCGAGGCGCCCCGGGAGGTGCTCCACACCGTGGATGGGATCCAGCTCCGGGCGGAAATCCTCGAGGCGGATTCTCGGTATTTCAAGGCCAGGATCATCGAGCCCTGTGACTTGGTCATCCAAAGTGGGTCTCTGAAATGGTTGGCTGTCCAATTCGTGGTCGAGGGTCAACCGACTCCGCATCTCAATCAATTCGTCCGGAGGGAAATGGAACGGCGCTTCCGCGAATGGACCTCTCTGGAGGGAGAAAAGCTGCACTTTCTCGACAATCGGGACGACCTGGAGCCGATCGCAATCCAGGCCCATCGGGAAGCTGGGGAGGCCATCCGGAACCTGCAAGGCACCGTGCGGGGCATGCAAGCGACCGGCGAGGCTCTGTCCGTCGAGTTCACTCACCGGCGGAGTGAGCTCCGTATGCAGTTCCGAACTGGAGCCATCGACCAGACAGAGTATCAATCCATTCTGAAGACGCTGAGGGAGGAGGGGCCGGAAACAGCACCGTGGATTCTCCTCCTGCCCGAAGTGGACAGGTTGAATCAGCAATTCCGAACCCAGTTTGGTCTTTTGGCAGAGACCACACGGGCCTTCAGGCAACGAGCCGGACTCGACCTCTCTCATGCCGCCTCCCTTCTGGGGCTGGAAGAACTCCCGCTCGATGAATGGCTTCGGCGGCAGCCGACGGATCACCTCAAAGGGCTGAGTTGCGAGGTCGACCGGCTTTTCTGGTGGATGCAATGAAGTCCGTCCTAGACCCGATTGAAGCCATTCGGCAGCAAGCCAGCCCCATAACGGCTGACATTTCCAACCAGAAAGCCAAGGGGCCCGTACCGGGCATCCTGCCAGCGGCTGGCCTCGCCTTCCTCTCGATCCTCGGCTCCGCCCTGCTCAGTGGGGCGATGGTGTACTTCATCCTGCGCTTCGGTGCGGGAAGCGGGCTTCCACGCCTGGAGTTCCGGAGTGCCCTGGCGCTGGCCCTGCTGGGAACCTGGTTCTCAATGGGAGGCTCGGAATCCAAGGAGAGGAACCCTCAGGACTTCCCGAAATACTTGGCCCGCACCCTGGCCCATCAGGCAGGGTGCGCCCTGCTGATGGCTGTCCTCCTGGGCGTGCTCTCCCTGGGCTTTGAGATCGGTGGCCGATGAGCCTGCTTGAATTGTTCCTGCTCACCTGGCTCATCCTCTCGGCCGGTACCCTGCTCTTCCTGTCGTCGCTCATGGGCCGGGCGTTTCTTGCCGGCGGCCTGCCGGCCTTCCGGAAACTGGACATCGGATTTTCGGTTCTGGTCCTGACCCTGCTGCTTTCAAGCCTCTGCTGGCCCTGGGCTTGGTGGGCGGTCCGGCGGATGACGCGCGGGACGCCCTGATTCGTCGCCCCCGAGCTCGTCCGTTCAATCGCCATCAAGGTCCATGAAGCAGCATGGATCCACCCCACAGGAGGAATGCATGACCCATTCGATGAAAGGTTTGGACCTGGCAATTCGCAGGCTCCAACGGCCATCCTTCCGGGACCGCAGCTCCCGATGCACCTCGCACGAGGACCCCCTCGAGGACTGGCGGGGGCACTTGGCGCTCTCGGGCTACTACCCCTGCGCTGGGCTGGATTGGCGTCCCGTTCAGGTGTGCGACGAGATCGATACCTGGTTGTACGCCGACTATGCGCCGTTCGGAAAGGAGAACCCGGTCGAGCGCCTGAAGTCATGGCTAGGCGAACCGCCGGAGGGGATGGAACTCGAAATCCTGGTCGAGGATGTTGACCCGAAAGTCTTGAGCGATTGGGCGCCTTGGCCCTTCATGGCCCACTGGGCTCTAACCGGAAGGGTTCCAATCGAGCTCGCCTCGACCACGGTGGCCATGTTCGCCCGGTATCGGCGGGCCAACGGGCGACCGCTCCGTCTGATGTACGTAATAGGCGAGGCCACGGCGACCTTCCTGGCCGTCTACGGGCGCCAGCCATGCACCCCATGGATGCTCTGCCTCATCCAGATGGGGTACGGGCTGGGGGGCGGCTGGAACCGGTTCTTCGATCCCAAGGATCCCGAGTGCGCCTTGCGCCACGCCTTCCGGGCTCATGCGGCGGGGATGTCCCCTTTCATCCTGAGCAACGACTATCTCCCTCCGACCGAATTCCCCGTGATCCACGATTGCGAGGC
>JANXQX010000152.1 GCA_025353305.1 Holophagaceae bacterium | reverse complement strand
GCACAAGGACCTGGCAACCCCCTTCACGGCCAAAGATGGTGAAATCCAAACCGTTTTGGACCTGAATGATGTCACTCACTTTGAGTTGAGCAAGGGGATCGTCCGGGCCTGGTCTCAGGAAAAGCGCTACGACACACCCTGGCGGAGCCTCGCCGAAGTGGAGTCGACCTTCAGACAAGTCCTCTTCCTGCTGATCCAGCGCAAGGTTCTTCTGCAACCCGAGGCGGTCCTGGAATTCAAGCCTCGGTTTGGAGGGCGCGCAAAAGTGAGGGTTGGAAAAACCATGGAACTCAGTGTCAGCCGGGCTGGTGCACGGAGACTCAAGGAAGTGTTGGGGATGTAATAAGGGTCAGACTCTCAAGCGTGCCTAAAAAAGAGTTCACATCTTCAGTAACGCGGAGTGGTTGCGGAACCATCAAACAGATTTGATGAATGAATTGCAGAATTCGCTGTTTATTATTAAATCCACCAGTTCCAGTGTTTACTTCAATGTGTTTACTTCAATGCGAAAACCGTTGTAAAAACTACCTGCACTGCGTCAGCACTAAAAAATTTCTAAACCTCCTTACAGACATGCGAGGACTATGGTCGAAACCAGCTGTGAAATTGCATGAAGAAATTCAAATTTACTCTTAAATTCATCTAACTGTTGAGGAACATCATGGACATCGCTGTCATTGGTCTTGGATATGTAGGACTTCCCCTCGCCTTGGAACTCGCAAAAAAATTCCCTAATACCATTGGATTTGATACTGATGCAGTCAAGGTTGCCGGGTTGCTGCGCGGCATCGATCGCACCATGGAAGTCTCGCCAGAGGCCCTTCGCGGCACCACCCTGAAGATGACTTACAACCCCGAAGACATGCGTGGAGCTGATTTTTTCATCATTGCCGTCCCAACACCCATCGACGACTGGAATCGGCCAGATCTCACGCCGGTCATTAAAGCCAGTGAAACGGTTGGCAAGGTGCTCGGCAAGGGAAGCATTGTCGTCTATGAATCCACAGTCTTCCCGGGAGTCACTGAGGAAATCTGCGGTCCTATTCTGGAGAAACAGTCCGGACTCCAGTGCGGGCGTGATTTCAAACTCGGATATTCACCCGAACGCATCAATCCAGGCGACAAGGTCCACACGGTGGATCGCATTGTGAAGGTCGTTTCTGGGCAAGATAAGGAGAGCCTTCGCATTATCGCCGGGGTATATGGCGCGGTGACTGCAGCCGGCGTCTATGAAGCTGCCTCCATCAAAGTCGCAGAAACGGCGAAGGTAATCGAGAACACTCAGCGTGATATCAACATCGCGCTCATGAATGAACTCGCCATCATTTGCGACAGGGTTGGAATCCGCACGGCGGAAGTGTTAGCCGCTGCCCGCACCAAGTGGAACTTCCTCCCCTTCAGCCCTGGACTCGTAGGCGGACACTGCATTGGTGTGGATCCCTACTATCTGACGACCAAGGCAGAAGAACTGGGCTACCACCCGCATGTGATCCTCGCCGGGCGGCGAATCAACGACGACATGGGTGCCTTTGTGGCCCAAAAGCTTGTTAAATTGTTGATTCAGCAACAGATACAAGTAAAAAAGGCGCGTGTCGGCATACTGGGTCTCACCTTCAAAGAGGATGTGCATGACATCCGGAACAGCAAGGTGCCCGACATCATCAATGAGTTGCGCCAATTCGGCGTCAATCCTTTGATCCACGACCCACTGGCCGACCCGGAGGAGACCCTGAAGGAATATGGCCTAACGCTCTCATCATTCCAAGAATTCAAAGAACTGGATGCCTTGATCATTGCCGTTACCCATCGTGTATTCCTGGAGCTTGGCATCGAAACCATTCGGGCCTGCCTCAAGCCGGTGGCCGTCGTGGTGGATGTGAAATCTACCTTTTCTCCTGAAATTTTTCCGGAAAATATTTCCTATTGGAGCCTGTGAACCGATGCGGCTCGATGCGGTGCTCGATGAGTTGAAAGCGTCTCCCAAGGTCTGGTTGGTGACGGGGGTAGCGGGGTTCATAGGCTCCAACCTGCTGGAGACTCTACTCAGGGCTGGCCAAAAAGTGACTGGACTTGATAATTTTTCCACCGGCTGGCAGGCAAACCTGGATGAGGTGAAAGACTCGGTGGCTGCCGGCATCTGGGATCAATTCTCGTTTATCCAAGGCGATATCCGGAATCTGGCAGACTGCTACCGCGCTTGCGAAGGCGTGGACTATGTCCTCCACGAAGCGGCCTTGGGCTCAGTACCGCGATCCATCGAGGATCCCATCGCCACGAACCAGTCCAACATTGACGGTTTTCTCAACATGTTGGTGGCGAGCCGGGACAAGGAGGTCAAACGCTTCGTCTACGCCGCATCGAGTTCCACCTATGGCGACCATCCGGACTTACCAAAGCGGGAGGACAAGATCGGCCAACCGCTCTCCCCGTATGCTGTGACCAAGTTGGTCAATGAGCTCTATGCCAGAGTCTTCGGCAATGCCTATGGCATGCAAACGATCGGTTTGCGCTACTTCAATGTCTTCGGCCGCCGCCAGGATCCCAACGGGCCCTACGCGGCGGTAATCCCACTTTGGATTTCGGCGATGATGCACAAACGGGCCATCGTCATCAACGGTGACGGGGAGACCAGTCGCGACTTTTGTTATGTGGAGAACGTGATCCAGGCGAACCTGCTGGCCGCGACTGCAACTGATCCGGCCGCCGTGAACCAGATTTACAACGTGGCACTCGGTGAACGGACGACCCTCAACCAACTTCATGGGAAGCTGCGGAATCGCTTAGCCATCCACGATCCAACCGTCGAGGATGTTAAACCGGTCTATGTCCCCTTCCGTGCGGGTGATGTCCGTCATTCCCAGGCCGATATATCCAAAGCTGCCGAGTTGCTGGGATATGCCCCCCAATACGATATTGACCGAGGCTTGGCTGAAGCTCTGACCTGGTACTGGGCGCACCTGCGATGAAAATCGCTGTCTTTGGGGGGTATGCCCCGTCGCTCTTTCGCTTCCGGGGTCCCATGATGCGGGCCATGGTGGAGGCGGGTCATGACGTCACCGGACTCGCCCCTGGGGAAGAGCCTGCCCTGATTGCCAAGCTGGCGGACATGGGGGTGGGTTACCGGCCTGTGCCCCTCGGTCGCACCAACCTCAACCCCTTGGAGGATTTCAATTCCCTCCGCGCCATCACGGCCGTCCTCAGGGAGATCCGTCCGGATCTTCTGCTGAGCTATACCATCAAACCTGTAATCTACGGATCCCTGGCTGCGGCTCGAGTAGGTGTACCTCATCGCCATGCCATGATCACGGGTCTCGGTTCCACCCTCCAAGGCAAAGGGTTCAAAATGGGCTGCATGGCAGCTCTTGCAAAATGGCTCTATCGGCGCGGTTTAGCCCGGAACGAAGGGGTATTCTTTCAGAACCCGGATGATCGTGCCTTCTTCGAGCAGCATCACTTACTGCCCTCTGGTTGCCGCATCACGATGATCAACGGCTCAGGTGTGGATCTTGATTTCTTCAATGACACCCCCCTGCCAGAAGGGCCCCTCACGTTCATCATGGTGGCTCGGATGACCCGCGACAAAGGCATAGCCGAGTACGTTGAGGCCGCCAGACTCCTCAGGGCTCGTTACCCCGAAATCCGTTTCGAATTGCTGGGTCCCTTTGATTCCAACCCTACCGCCATCTCACGCAATGAGGTGCTTGCATGGGAGCGCGAGGGAGTTGTCCAATACCTTGGCACAACGACCGATGTGCGGCCCTTCCTGGCCAAAGCACACGTTCTCGTGCTGCCCAGCTATGGCGAAGGCACACCGCGTTCCGTGCTGGAGGCCATGGCCATGGGCAGGGCGGTCGTCACAACGCTCGCTCCCGGGTGCAAAGAAACCGTTATTGCAGGGCAAACAGGTTTTCTTGTCCCCACCAAAGATTCTGTCGGCCTTGCGGAAGCCATGGGCAGATTCCCGGCTGATCGCTCCCTGGAGGTGAAAATGGGCAAGGCTGCGCGAACCTATGCAGAAGACAAGTATGACGTGAACAAAGTAAACTCAGTCATTCTGAAGGCTTTGGCCCTCTTTTGAAAATGAATATTTAAATATTTATTGGTTGTCAGCATTTTTCTCTCGAGCAATGCCACTCGTGTCACACATTCAATCTATTTTGATCTAAAGGGGTGATCATACGCTGGGGCGGTTGAATTCCCGACCGTTAC
>JANXQX010000138.1 GCA_025353305.1 Holophagaceae bacterium | reverse complement strand
CATGACACTCTTCAGGGTGGCATCGGACACGCTCTTGGTCCGGTTGACGATGGCGATCGTCTGGGCAGGAAGCAATGTCGCGGCCGTCAGAGCCAGGATGGGCAACAATTTCATGATCACCTCGGAGAAAGATAGTGGAAGGGAGAAAAACGGGGATTGCAGCGGTGGTGCGGTAGACCAAGGCACGGATTTGAGTGTGGAGAGTTGGGTGTTTGAACAACTATATTTTTCAGGCCTTCCCCCCTCCAGTTAATTTTTGTTAATTTTTTCCACAGGCCCGCCAGGTAGCCGTTCCTTGACCGCAAGCCAACCAAAGGCATGGATTAAGGCAAGAAGCAAGCTCCTCCCGGTGCAACCCGGAATTTCTAAAGGTCGCGATTGCCCCGGCCACCATGACCTGGACCTCGACTCTTTGCCTGCCCTATCACCGTGGCGTGGAGGGCCGGTTACATGGCGTTGGGTTCGTCCGCCCAGTTTTCGGGATCGGGGTCGGGGCCTGGCGGGAGCTTGGCCATTTCAACCCGGACGGCCGCCTGATGCTCAGCCTCTTCGTCCCGAAGTTCCTCGAACAGCGTTCGGACTTCCGGATCCGTGATGTGCTTCAGGTTGGTGTCATAAAATTCATAGGCCTTGGTTTCGGCGGCCATCACCACATCGAGCGCTTGCCGCAGTGACATGAAGGCGCGGGCGCCGTCGTACTCCGGGGCCTCGACATCCCAAAGCATTTCGCGGGTCACGGTGCGCGGCAGGGTTCCGAACAGTTTCTTCCGGCGCGCGCCCAACACGACCCTGTGCAGGGCTTCATTCTGTTCCATCAACAGAAAGAATTTAGCGGCCTCGAGCGTATTGTGGATGGTCAGTTGGTGGGCGAATTCCTCATAGCGTTCCTGGGCTTCTTCTTCCACCAGAATCGCCAGGTCCAGGGCATCCATCAGGCTGAGGTTCGCGTAATCCAATGCTTTGGCCATGGTCCACTCTCCAAGAAAATTGCAGCATCCATCCAGAAGTAGCACGATCAGAAGGTTTTAAAATACCGCAGCCGCAGATTTGAATACGGTTTTGAAGGCCCGAACAGGCATGGCAAGGGCGGCGCATCAAGGTTTTCAATGTTTCCAACGATATCCCAGAGGGCTTGGGACGAAAGTCACACTTCGGGCGAGGCAAGCCGTGAGCCGTGAATTCATGGACTGGTTCCTTTCCAAGTGGAACAACCACCGCCGAAGCGACAACTCCGTTTCAGGATCAGCTTTGCGAATTCGGGCCTGGCCGATAGGGAGCGTAGGCTGGATTCCACTGGGCTTTGCGGACCAGCTTTTCAAGCGTCAGGTCGTCCACGCGCCGGGCCAGGCCGTGGTCCCGGGCTTCGCGGCCCACCGCCACCGCCACTGCCACGGAGACTTCGCGGATGTCCTGCATGGGGGGCAGGAGCATGCCTTCGGATTCCTGCTGCTTCGTAACCATCGCGCTGATGGCGCGGGTGGCGGCCAGGAACATCCCGTCGGTGATCTTGGTGGCTTTGGAGACCAGGGCCCCCAGGCCCATGCCGGGGAAGACGTACAGGTTGTTGCACTGGGAGACACGCAGGGTGGCGCCCTTCCATTCGATGGGATCGAAAGGGCTTCCAGTGGCGATGAGACCCCGTCCACCGGTGGCGCGGGCGACTTCCTCGGGAGTGCATTCGGTTCTTGAAGTCGGGTTAGAAAGCGCCAGGATCACGGGCCTATCTGTATTGTTGGCGACTTCAGCCAGGATGGCTTCACTGAAGAGCCCGCGCTGGGCGGTGACGCCGATCAGCACAGTGGGTTTGGCGTTGTGGACGACATCGGCCAGCGCAAAAAAACCGGATTCCGTGGGTTTCCATCCAGCAAGATTGGTCCGTGCCTGGGCGAAGGGAATCTGCGGTGCCTCCAATTTGGGATCACCTTCGACCAGGAGTCCCTGCTGTTCTACCGCGAAGATGCGCGCCCGGATTTCCTCCTCATTCAGTCCTTCTGCTTTCAACTGGGCACGGATGTTCAGGCCGACGCCAGTGCCCGCCTGACCCAGGCCGACGATGAGGAAAGTCTGATCCTTGAACGACTCGCCCTTGATGCGCATCGCGGTCATCAGAGCCGCCAGCGCCGTGGCGCCGGTGCCCTGTATGTCATCGTTGAAGGAAAGGATGCGGTCTCGGTAGCGTTCGAGATTGTTGAAAGCCTTGTGCTTGGCGAAGTCCTCCCATTGCAGCAAGGCATCGGGGAAATTGCGTCGAACGCCCAGCACGAATTTCTCCACAATCTCGTCATAGGCTTCGCCTTCAAGGCGGCGATGCCGGTAGCCCAGGTAAAGCGGATCATTCAGAAGACGCTCGGTATTCGTGCCCACATCCAGGCTGATGGGCAGGCAGATCGCAGGGTGCAGGCCGCCGGCGGCGACGTAAAGACTGACCTTGCCCACGGGGATGCCCATGCCATCCGAACCCAGGTCACCCAGGCCCAGGATCCGCTCGCCATCCGTGACCACGATCAGATAGACATGGGGGAGCGAGATGCTTTGGAAGATCTGATCAATGTTGGCGATGTTGTCAGGAGTGATGTAGACGCCACGGAACCGGCGTTGGATGTGGCTCATTTGCAGGCAGGCCTGGCCAACGGTAGGGGTGTAGATGATGGGCACCATCTCGATGAGATTATCCACCAGCAGGCGGTAGAACAGGGGCTCACTGCGGTCCTGAAGGCCGATCAGGTACAGGTAGCGTTCGAGATCGTCAGGCTTGCGGCGGAAAGATTCCACGGCACGGTCCAATTGGATTTCCATGGTGGAGACGCCCGAGGTCACCAGACCATCCAGGCCCAGATTGAGACGTTCCTCTTGCGTGAAGGCGGAGGCCTTGTTCAAGTGCGGGTCATTCAGCAGCTGCCGGCCGCTCAAGTAGACATCGCAGTATTCCTCGCCGGTCAGGGGATCAATCTTGAAATCGAAGGTCTTCATGGTGGGCTCCCATCGGGTGCCTGCATCGCCTGGCTCCAAGGCCAAGCCCGAACCGACACCCATTACATCCTCGAATGTACTCCGGCGCAGAGTTTCAGTCCGGGCGAGTCTATGATTGATGTCACATCTCTTGAAATCGAATTATTGTGTGGCGTTCAAAATGGGCCGCGGCCATGCCACGGGCGCCGATCGAGCGTTAGCATGGTCAAGCCGGGTTTGTTCCCGGCAGGAGGCCTTTCATGGAAGCGGTGAAATCGATTCTACGGAGCTCGGAAATTTTCTCAGGGCTGTCGGAATCCCATCTTGATCTGGTGGCCAGTGCCACCAGGAAACGTGAATTCATGGCGGGCGATTACCTGTTTCGGCAGGGCGACGACCGCAAGGCCTGCTTCGTCATCGCCGAGGGCCAGGTCGAGGTCACCCGGGACAATGGCGATGGTCCCGAACCGCTCATCCTGTTGGGGCCTGGCGACACCGCTGGGGAACAGGCCTTTCTTACCTCGGTGGCCCATACGGCTTCGGCCAGGGCGCATACCGATGCTGTCCTGCTCGAACTCGATCGCGAGCTGGTGCTGGGACGATTGACCCTGGATGGGGGCGCGGCCCTGGCCATTCTCAGCAAGGTGGCCAATGTGCTCCACCGCCGCCTGGTCTACACCGGCAGCGCCCGCATGGGCCGCGAGCAGGCCTACGCCAGCGGCTCAACCCGGCCCGAGTCGGATCTCATCGGACCCATGGATGTGCCGAGTGATGCCTTGTTTGGCGTACAGACGCTGCGCGCGGTGCAGAATTTTCCGATCACTGGGACACCTGTCAGCCACTTTCCGGCCATGGTCAGGGCGCTCGCTCTGGTCAAGCAGGCCGCGGCCCGCGCCAACGCCCGCCTGGGCCTGCTGGATCCCAGCATTGCGAAAGCCATCGATACCGCCTGCCGCGAAATCATCGACGGCCATTGGCACGGCCATTTCCCCACGGACATGGTGCAGGGCGGTGCGGGCACTTCCACCAACATGAACGCCAACGAGGTCATCGCCAACCGCGCCCTTGAGCTGATGGGGGAGAAACGCGGCGACTATGCCAAATGCCATCCCAACGACCACGTCAATCTGGGCCAGAGCACCAACGATGTGTATCCCACGGCGCTGCGGCTCTCGACGATCTTCATGCTCAAGGCTTTGCTGGAAGCCATGGAGAAGCTGAAGACGGCCCTCCATGCCAAGGGCCGGGAATTCAGTGACGTCATCAAGATGGGGCGCACCCAGCTCCAGGACGCGGTACCCATGACCCTGGGCCAGGAATTCGAAGCCTATGCCATCACCACGGGCGAGGATATCGACCGGCTGCGGGAGACCGCGCGGTTGTTCCTGGAAGTGAACATGGGCGGCACGGCCATCGGTACGGGCATCTGCGCCGATCCGCGCTACCCCAAGATCGTGGTGGAAGAACTTTGCCGGAACACTGGATTGGACATCGTACTTGCCGAAAACCTTGTCGAAGCCACTCCAGACACGGGCGCGTTCGTGATGTTCTCGGGCGTGGTGAAACGGGCTGCGGTCAAGCTCAGCAAGCTCTGCAATGACTTGCGCCTGCTGAGCAGCGGTCCCCGGTGCGGTTTCGGCGAGATCAACCTGCCGGCCATGCAGCCCGGCAGCAGCATCATGCCCGGCAAGGTGAATCCGGTGATCCCCGAAGTGGTCAACCAGGTGGCCTTTTCGGTCATCGGCAACGACCTGACCATCACCCTGGCCGCCGAGGCCGGGCAACTGCAGCTGAACGTGATGGAGCCCATCCTGGCCTACAGCCTGGCCAACAGCCTTCGCATGCTGACCGCCGCAGTGAACGTGCTCACTACCAAATGCATCACCGGCATCACCGCAAACCGCGAACGTTGCCGCGATCTGGTGGAACACAGCATCGGCATCGTCACCGCCGTCATGCCCGCCATCGGCTACAAGCGTGCCACCGAAGTCGCCAAGATCGCCCTGGAAACCGGAGCCTCCGTTCGCGAAATCATCCTGGAAAAGGGCTACCTCAACATCGCCCAGCTGGACGAAGCCCTGAGCCTCGAAGCCATGACCCAGCCCAGGCCGCTGCAGATGGTGGACGCCCAACGCTAGGGGCACCACGAATATGCTGAAGCGGGAGTGAGGGTGAGGCGGTGGCTGCCACCACCTCAAGTGCAAGCGGAAAGTCAACCTTGAGACGGTTTCTGGTTGGGTTTTGCTGAAGAGCACGATTTCCGATGTGCTGGCGGGTGAGGACTATCCTTCAACATTCAGATGCCATTGAATATGTCTGCCTCAACAGCTGTGCACGCGGTTCAAGTTCCCAGTGTGTTTTTCAGCCACGGTCATGGAGGTCAAAACATGTCTCGCAACCTGATTCAACTCCTGGCCTGCGCGTTGTTCGTCTCACCGCTTCTCGCCCAGACCCAAGCGGGATTGCATAGCAAGTTTTTCTGGGACGCGGCGGCGGGGGAACGGGGCACGCTCATCCGCTACGGCAACTGGTACGGCCCTGGCTGGTGGGGCGGCAGTGAAAAGGCGGATAATCCTGGCCCACTCCCTCCGATTGATGCCCTGGACGCCGCGGCGCAGAAGCACGATTTTGGCTATCAGATCGCCGAGGAACTTGGAAAAGCGAGACCCGATCTAGAGGCCCATTACAAGGCCCTGGCCGATGCGATCGCCGTGCGGGACGCGATGAAACTCTCGGAGGATCCGACCTTATGGAATCCCCCAGCTCCAGATCCCGCCCTGGCGAGACGCTACCGTGAGCGCATCGCCGTCGGGTTCTCGAACTACCAGCAGAAACTGAATGAATTGAAGGCCTGGCTTCCCTACCGTAATCCAGATGTCGGGGACCCGGAGGTGCTGGAGAAGATCTGGAATCCCTCCCCCGTCCTCGATGACAAGCAACTCGAAGCCCTCATGATCGCCCGGGTCCGCGCCTGGAACCGAGACTACGAGAAGAGGCAGGCGGACAAACTGCGTGAACTACGGACTTTTCCCCCTGCAGCCCCAGGTCCGAAATCCATTTCCAAGGCGCCATTGGCCGCGAGTCCTGCTGTTTCCGCGGTGGTCGGAATAGCGGGTGTTGGTCGTTGGGTGTTGGTGGACGTCGGGTGCAAGGAGGAGAATGGAAGCGCTGGCTGGGGCACGGCCCAGTTCAGTAAAAGCGGCATGACAGTCACTGTGGATTTCAACCATAAGGGTCTGGACTACCGCTTCACTGCGGCCGCGAAATGGAGCAGCCCGCCGAGTACCTTGATCCCGGGTCAGGAGGTGACACTTACTGCGGAGGCAAAGGGCTGCGATCTGCAGTGGCCGGGCGGGCAATTTGTCACCAAGGCTTATGAGAAGACTCAGACGGGATCGCACACGTTCACGGTTCCACCAGGTGGCACCACGACAGCAGATGGCATTCCACAATCCTTCCAACTGACCTTCGAACCCTATTTCCACGTGCCCGTGGGAAGCGTATGGGAGGCTTGCTGGTTCCGATACCGCTGGGTCCCGGCCGGCACGAAGCCGCCAGATCCCATCAGCACAGCCCCCGCTTCCAGTGTCAAACCACAGGTCGGAGCCGATCGCCTTGGGCATGAATGGAGCATGGCCGAAGCCGTGACCTACGTGGGCCGGTGGGTGCGGCGCGGCGACTCGGATGTCTGGGATGCCACCTGGAACAACGGCGCTGTCGCGGTGCTCTCCATTTCGATTGCGGGCACCAAGGTGAGGATCAGCCGCAAGGATGCTGGGTTTTCAACAGGACTCACCGCCATCTACGAGGGTACGCTGGCCGCTGACGGCACCCTGGAAGGCACCGAAACTGCCACGTGGCCGGGCCATTTCACCAACCTGATCCAGTCCTGGCATGGGCGTATCGTGAAATAAAAAAAGCCGCTCCGTTGCTGTCGCCTTCCGCCTCGCCAATTTTTAAAACGATGCCCCCTGAACCTCCCATTCAGGCGCTTGTAATATTCACAGCGGAACGGACACTCAGGGTCTTTGGGGCTTGCCATCCCTGGTCGCTCCCTGGACGAATGCCTTCGCCGCCATGGCGATGTCCATTTGTTCGTGAAGGACGGCCTTGCTTTTCACTGCGTCCAACGCATTGGCCACGTAGGGTTTTTCCGAAACCGAAAGGGTGAGCGTGGTTGCCCGGTCCGACTGCGCGCCAAGGCTCCACTTCATTTCATTGTTCGCAAAAGCAACCTTGCCACCCCTTTGCCTGAACTCCTCCACTTGCTTGGCGGCGCTGGAATTCGGGCCGTACGATTTTTCAAATGCCGAGCGGGTTATGGGAAGGCGGAAGCGGAGTTGGTTCCCACTGATGGTGATGTAGGGCCGTTGCTGTCCGGCGGACTTGAGATAGAGCGCATGCTCTTCGGCGGACACTTTTTCCCCATTTGCCTCGAGCTTCAAGAGATCGCAAATCTGCCCATTCCCAGCGGCGACAAGCTTTGAAAACCGCGAAACAGTGACGGATTGCACGGCGCACAACTTGCCCTGGTCATCCAGGTAGAACGCCCCGTTCTCTACCTGCACATTATCCAAGAGCAGCCTGAAAAAGGTCTCCCGCCGCGTGTGTGCTGCAGCATCCATTTTTGCTTCCGGGGGGGCATCAGGCCTATCCAGATTGTCCAGCCCTTTGCTCACCTCGTCGCGATCGTACTCCCAAATCCAATTCGCAAAGAAGAAGGTCCTCTGCCCTGACAGGACCGACTGAAGCTGTGCCAGTTCCTTTTCGGAAAGTCCAACCTGCTGGTCCTCGCCGAAGATACCCTGGTAGATCTGGAAAATGCAGAGTGTGTCGGACTTCCTATCGTAGCGGTAGGTCAGGGTCTGTTGCCCATAGTCCAGACACCCGGTCAGCAACAGCACGCAACAAACAGCAAGAAAGCCGGGAAGTTTTTTGAACATAGGCCGAGTATCCCCCTTTCAGGTGGTGATACAAGTGCTGGACACGAAAAAGAGCTAGACCTTGGATCTGCTTCGCTGGTCCTCGTCGTCGGGTTCCACATGGATGACGACGTCGGCGAGGCCCTCGTATTGTCCACACAACCAGTGTTCCAGATCACGCGCGATGGCGTGCCCTTTCTCGACGGTGGTGGCCGGATCCACGAGGATGCT
>JANXQX010000313.1 GCA_025353305.1 Holophagaceae bacterium | reverse complement strand
ATAAAAAATTCAGCCCACCGAAGTGGGCTGAACAACATCACCAAGTTTCAGGAGATAACTGCGATTGCGGGTACTATTTCTTCTTTTTACCGCCCTTGCCGTTCACGTCGTCAGCAAGCTTTTTGCCCGGCTTGAACTTCGCGACCTTCTTCGCGGCGATCTTGATGGGCTTGTTGTCCCGTGGATTGCGGCCCGTGCGGGGTCCGCGGCTCACCGTCGAGAAGGTTCCAAAGCCCACGAGGGTGACTTTGTCGCCTGTGCGCAGGGCGCCGGACACGCTGGAGATCATTTGGTCCAGGGCTGCAGCAGCCTGGGCCTTGGTGATTCCTGCCTTGTCCGAAATGGCGGTGACCAGTTCGGCTTTATTCATGTAATACCTCCGAAAATGGGGACATCGGTCCCCGGGTGAAGGAAATCGGAATCACCCCACCATGAGATGTCCCGGTTCCACTTGCTTTTAAACTGGAAAGGAGCTTGAAACCCTTGCGGTTCCTAGGTTTTTGCTAAACTTCAACGAAGGTACGGCCAGGATGCAGTGCTGTCAAGGGTTTTCGATTAATTATTTTCGCGATCATGCATGGGTAGCAGATCTAGAGGAGGACTGGTGGGCTGAAGAGCCATTAATCCTGAATCCTAACTGCTTGAAAATAAGCAGATGCACTGATGATGGGCCTTCAGGAAGCAGCATTGTTCCACAGCAAAGCAAACACAACGTTCCACGGAATCATGACTGCGGGAAAGCCCTCCCAGCCTACAATGAGGCCATGCCCTTTCCTTTCTTCCTGCGCCTGGCCTACGTCGGCACGAGCTTCCATGGATGGCAAATCCAGACCACCCTGCGGAGCGTCCAGGGTGAATTGTGGAGCGCGATCCGGGCTCTGGATCCAGAGGCGCCCATGCCCCAGGGAACAGGCCGCACCGATGCAGGAGTCCATGCCAGGGCCCAGGGGGTGTTGGTGGTCCCTGGGCGTGATTGGGACCCCTACCGCCTGATGGCGGCCCTCAACGCCCACCTGCCGGGAGATGTCAGGGTGGTGACTGCGGAGGCCGCCCCCGCAGGCTTCTTTCCCCGCCACCACGCGGTTGCCAAGCGCTATGTCTACAAGCTTCAGGAGGGAACCGCCGCGGATCCCTTCCTGCTTGACCGGGCCTGGCATCAATACGGGAAAGAGCCCCTGGACCGGAAAGCCATGGCCCAGGCCGCGGAATGTCTGGTGGGAGAGCATGATTTCTCCAGCTTCCGCGCGGCGGAATGCTCGGCGAAGACGGCCGTACGAATTCTATTCAAAGTTGGACTGGTGGATCGTGGGCCCGCGCTGGATCTGGTTTTCGAAGGCAATCGCTTCCTGATGCACCAGGTGCGGATCATGACCGGAACTTTGGTGGATGTGGGTCGCGGCCGAACATCGCCCGAGGCATTCGCCGCGATTCTGGCCGAGCGGGATCGCCGGAAATCCGGCATCTCCGCCCCCGCCCATGGCCTCTATATGGATCAGGTCTGGTACCAGCGCCGCTGGGGCATCGGCGAACCAAGCCCTTGGCCTGAGCCGCCGGAAGGGCATTAGGCTATGGGCAGTAGGCTGCGGGATCAGCTCGGATGCTGTTTTATGTCTTCACCGGCCGGCGCCCTTCCATGGCGCGGCTCAGGGTCAGGTCGTCGGCGTATTCCAGGTCGCTGCCCACGGGCAACCCCATGCCGATGCGGGTGACCTTCAACCCCAGAGGCTCCAGGACCCGCGCCAACCACGCGGCCGTGGCCTCTCCGTCCATGGTGGGATTGAGGGCCAGGATGATCTCCTGGATTCCGTGATCCTCCAGGCGCTTGAGCAATTCGCGGATCTTGAGTTGGTCAGGGCCCACCCCACGGAGCGGTGAGATCAAGCCACCCAGCACGAAGTACCGGCCGTGGAATTGGCCGTTGCGTTCGAAGGTCAGCACATTGGACGCCTCCGCCACCACCGCGAGCACTACGGGGTCGCGCTTGGGGTCCTGGCAGATGGAACAGAGCGGCTGGTCAGTAAAGGCACCGCACCGTTCGCAAAACCCCACGCGATGCGCGGTCTGCGTCAACAGATTGCCCAGGTGTTCCATGGCTTGGGGACCTTCCTTGAGAAGGTGCAGCGCCATGCGCTGCGCACTCTTCGCCCCCACGCCGGGGAGCTTTTGCAATGCGTCGACGACCGCCTGGAGCGGAGCAGGGAGGTTCATGAATGGGCTCTGGGCATTAGGCTGTGGGCCATGGGTGATGGAGGGAGAAGGTGGCAATCATTCGACCTACAGCCCAGAGCCCACAGCCCAGGGCCTGCGCAGCTTGGCTGCGCATCAGACATTCAGCCCCGGGATGTTCAACCCCGCGCCCATGCCTCCGGTGACCTTGGCCATGGCCTCGTCAGCTTTCTGGGAGGCATCCTTGAAGGCCGCCAGCAGCAGGTCTTCGAGCATGGAGGGATCCTCGGGGTCCATGGCTTCCTTGGCAATGGAGATCTGTTGAACCTCTTTCGCACCGTTCAGCGTGATCTTCACCAACTGGCCTCCGGCGGTGCCTTCAGCGCGCAGGTTTTTCTGGGCTTCCGCCAGTTTCGCCTGCATGGCCTGGGCCTGCTTCATCAGGAATCGCATGTCCATGGGTGCCTCCGTGGGAATGAAAATGGATCCGCCGCATTCGGCGGGCCAGCAGCAGCATGGCCCAGTATCCGGCGGGGATGGCGAGGAGGCTCAGAAGCAAGCCTCCGTAAAGATACGATTTCAACACGGGCCGGAGCATTTCGTGCATGGCTTCGAATCCATGCCACGTGATGAAGCTGCGCCATCCGATCTCACGCCAGTGGATGGCGGACAGATCCAGGTTCAAGCCCCGTCCCCGGATGAAATGCCCGAAATAGGCTGATGCCGTGGCGATTGGCACCATGGTCCAAGGGTTGTTGATGAAGGCCGCGATGAACATCAACGGGCGGTGCAGGCCGCGAAACAACGCGCAGAACAGCAAAATCAAGGCCGTATGCAATCCAAGCAGGGGATTGAATGCCACGGCCAGTCCTATCGCAAAGCTCCAGGCGATGTTTTCGGGGCTCAGGTCCGGATGAAGAATGTGCAGTTTGAGCTTTGCGTAGAGACCTCGCGGGGGTGCCTGGATGACGGCTGGATCAGGCGTGACCGGCGGGGTTGGCAATGGATCATCAATCATGAAAGGCCGTGCCGATTTGAAAGGTGGCCAGAGTCTTCAAAGTGATCAAAGCTGCGGTCAGCCAAAGGAATCCAGGAAACATCATCATAGACGAGAAGGGGCGATACACCTTGTTCCACGGCCTCGGCCACGCTGAAGAGAGGAATTCCCAGGCTGGATTCGAGTTCTTCTTTTTTCAGGGATGATGCAAAGCACCGGGCGTAGTCTTCGCCACCAAAAAGCTCATCATCGGAGAGTCCTGCTTGAAGTTTGAATGTCACACCGCTGGCTTCCGCCAGCATCCTCAGGTCCCTTGAAAGACCGTCGGAAAGGTCTATGCCTGCATGGATTTCCGGGATTTCGGAAAGACGCGGACCCAGGCCAAATAAAGGTTTCGGATCAAGATGCCAGGCGACATCGGCATCAGGATGCGCCGCGTCCCAGCGCTCGCCGGCTTGAAGTTTCCGCCACCCTCTCAGACTGCGGCCTAGGAGCTGATCCACATAAATGTGATCGCCCTGGACAACCCCATCGCGACGCAGCCAACGTCTGGCAGATCCGAACGCCGTGATGCCCAAACCGATGCCTTTGACCCGTCCCACCGTGTCACCCCCAAGCACCGGGATGTTGGCTTCACGCGCCGCGTCTGACAGTCCCCCCAGGAACGCCTCAAGCCAAGCCATCTCCACGTCGGAAGGAAGGGCCAAGGTGAGGGTGAACCCTAGGAAAGAGGCGCCGGATGCGTCCAGGTCGGACAGGTTCACATTGAGAAGCTTCCGGCCCAGTAATTCTGGCGGATGCCACTCCGAGTGGAAATGGATGCCCTCTTCCATCAAGTCGGTTGTGACCAGCAGCACTTCGCCTACTGATGCGGATGGGATCGCTCCGCAATCGTCAACAAGGGCCTCACCCCCCGGCAGCAGGGCTCGTATGCGGGTCAGGATGTCGAGTTCTCGGGAGGCCACGGACCTCGATTCTCCCACAAGCTCTGTGCTTGGCGATGCCCGGGTCCTTTGATAATCTTGAAAGGTTCGCCCAATGCGGAGACGGAGGAGACAACCCCATGGCCATCACCAAGGTTTGGATCGAAGAAGGTTGCATCGTTTGCAATGCCTGTGAGGCGGAAACCCCCGATGTGTTCCATGTGACAGACACCAGCTGCAACATCATGAGCGGTGTGCGGAAAGATGGCATCGACAGTGAGAACCGCGAGGAAATGAGCGAACTAAACGACGACGTGCAGACCGAACTGGCCGATAGCATCATCGCCGCTGCAGCCGCATGTCCGGTGGAAGTCATCAAGTTCGAGCAAACCTAGCAGGCTGTGAGCGCCAGGCGGCAGGCTGTGGGTGGACGGCGCTAAGGCGCCGTTCTTTGCATCCGCAAAGTCATCAAGCACGAAGAAAGTTTCAGCGATTCGATAACGAGGTTCCCATGCTCGATCGTCTTCAGGCCGATCTCAAAGCTTCCATGCTGGCGAAGGACAGCGGCAGGACTGGCGTGCTGCGCATGGCGCTGGCGGCCTACAAGAACGAAGCCATCGCCAAAGGTCTCGGTCCTCAAGGCGTGCTCAGCGAGGCGGATTCCATCGCAGTCTTCAAGAAACTTGTGAAGAGCCGCGAGGATAGCGTGGAGCAGTACGCGAAGGCCGGCTACGCGGACCGTGCCGCGGCAGAGCAGGCTGAAATCGCCATCTTGAAGCCCTACCTGCCTGCCATGCTGGAGGGAGTCCAGCTCGAAGAAGCTGTCCGCCAAGCTATCGCAGCAACCGGAGCCAGCTCCAAAAAGGATCTGGGCCAGGTCATGAAGGCTCTCCAGGCCACCGCCGGTGGCGCCTATGATGGCAAAGCCGCGAGCCAGCTCATCGGGTCGCTCCTCAACTGAAAAACACTACGCAAAGGACTTGGAAGGAGCGAAGAACACGAAGAAATAAAAATATTTTCTTCATAACCTTCGCATCTTCGCCATCTTCGCCACCTTCGCGCAGTCGCCTTTCCTGAAATGAGATCAATATGAAGCAATCGAAACTTCTTCTCCAGACGCTCCGCGAGACGCCCAAGGACGCCGATGTCATCAGCCAGCAGCTGATGATGCGGGCGGGCATGATCCAGAAACAGGCGGCGGGCATCTACAGCTACTTCCCGCTGGCCTTGCGCAGCATCCGGAAGTTCGAGCAGATCGTC
>JANXQX010000264.1 GCA_025353305.1 Holophagaceae bacterium | reverse complement strand
CAGTTCCGCCGCCAGTTCCTTCACGTTCTCACCCAGGCGTTCGTTCTGGTAAGAGAGCGCCAATTGGGCACCATTGTCCGCGCATTTGCGGGCGATGGCCCACGCGATGGAGCGCTTATTGGCAACCCCAACGATCAGACCGCGCATACCTTTCATCAGCATCGTGAAAACCTCCAGAATCGCTTTGAATGAAGGTCCCACCTTACCTTGAAGCGCCCCTACCACCAAGAGGCGGCGGCGGAATGAATGATGCCGAAACTGGCTATACTTTTAAGACCATGAACACGCAACGCCATACTCTTGCAGGAGTTGTCTGCAGTCGCCGCCTCCCATGAATACGGTTCACCGCTCGTTCCAGCACCTGGGGACTCGTCTAGGCCAGATTTCCTTTTTTCGGAGGGTGATGATCTGGCTTTCGGGATTCAAAAGCCTCCAGAAGTTGATCTACGGAAGAACCAACCCGATCAGCCCCTGGGAGGAGGATCTGGAATTCAAGCGCGTGACGGTGCGCCCCCGGACCCGGACCCTCCTGCAGGATCCCGCTCTCTTCACGCTCTACCAGTTGACAAAACAGGCGGCCAACGTCGATGGAGATGCGGCGGAGGTAGGAGTCTACAAAGGCGGGACGGCCCTGCTCTTCTCAACGATGCTCCTGGGTTCAGGCAAGCACTTGCATCTTTTCGACACTTTTGAAGGCATGCCGGAGACCGCTTCCCAGGAAAAGGACTTCCATCGTTCGGGCGACTTCTCGGATACCTCCCTCTCGGGAGTCATGGCTTTCCTTGGTCCGACCGAAGGATTGGAATTCCATCCTGGATTCTTCCCGGCCACCGCCTCTTCTGAGTCCGATGCGAGATTCTGCTTCGTCCACGTGGATGTGGACATCCACCAATCCGTAATGGACGCCTGCTCATACTTCTACCCACGTCTGAGCAAGGGGGGCGTGATGGTTTTTGATGATTATGGATTCCTCTCCTGCCCAGGGGCAAAGGAGGCGGTGGACGCCTTTTTTACCGATAAACCCGAGCAACCGCTTTATCTGTCCACTGCCCAAGCGGTCGTATTCAAGCTATGACCGAACAGCCCAGACCCCCAGGCTCCCAGTCATAAGCTAAACTTCCATCCATCGTGCGCATCCTGGCTCTCCTACCCATTGTCCTCTTCGCCCATCCCCTTCTGGGCCAGTACGACCCCCGCCCGGACCTTGATTCCGGACGATTCCTCAAGTGCCTGTCCGATGCGGAGAACCGGATCAGGCAGGATCCCGCGGACGCCATGGCCTGGGCCGCGAAATCCCAGGCGCTTTCAGCCTTGATGCGCTTCGACGAAGCCAATGCCGCCGCGCAGAAATCGCTGGAACTGAAGGGTGATTTTGCCGATGGCCTGCTGGCCCGAGGCCTTTCCCGCGCTGGCACCGCCATGCAACAGCGGAATCTTGGAAGCCTCCGGGGCGCCTCCCTGGCCATGGATGATTTCCGCGCCGCCACACGGGCTGATCCGAATCTGGCATCCGCCTGGATGAGCTTGGGCCTCGCCTTTGAACAGCTTCCCGGCCTGCTCGGGGGCTCCACGAAAAAGGCTTTGGCTTGCGCCGAAAATCTGCGCAAAGCCAGCCCCTCGCGAGGCGACCTGCTTCAGGGCATGGTGCTTTCCATGGACGGCAGATGGAGCGATGCCAAAGGCTATTTTCAGCGGGCGCTCTCCACGGCTCCGAGCGATCCAGAAATCGTTTACGGGTATCTGGACTCCCTTGGCAGCCGCGTCACGCGGAAAGCCATTGGCGAAGGCCCCCAACGTGCCCAGCTGGCGTCCGAAGCCATGCGTCTGTTGCCTTCCGTCAAAGGGAGGGCCAGGGGCCTCCAGGCCATCTGCGACGCGCTCTTGGACGGTGGCAAACCTGAAGAGTCCTGGACTATCGCCCATGGTTCACTTCAGCGCTGCGACCTGCCGAGCTTGATGAAGGTCCAACTCGGCAAGATCGCAGCCCGGGCAAGCATCCACCGCGAAGAAGGTCTGGTCTTCCTCGATCAGGCCCTGTTCGAACCCCTCGAAGGCGGCACGGGAGGCGTCGCCACCGTGCAATGGCGGCGAGGTCAGATCCTGAAGGATTTAAATCGGCATGATGAGGCCAAGACCGCCGCCCAGGCAGCCTTAAGGGCGGACGCAAAGCATCCTGGCGCCCGTCGCCTGCTGGATGACCTGAACTGATGGAGCCTCCCGTGTCTAAGAAGCTGATCTCCATCATTTCTCCCGCGTTCAACGAGGAGGGCAACGTCCGCCGCTGCTATGAAGAGGTGCGGGCGATAATGGAACCGTTGCTCGACCATTACGAATATGAGCATATTTTCGGAGACAACTGCAGCACCGACGGCACATTGGGCATCCTTCGCGAGATCGCGGCCAAGGACCGGCGGGTGAAGGTGCTGACCTATTCGCGAAACTGGGGCGCTGAAAAAAATTCCCTAACGCTCCTCCGCCATTGTTCGGGGGACGCCACCATCCCGGTGCTTGCGGATCTCCAGGATCCACCTGCAAAAATCCCGCGCTTTCTGGAACTCTGGGAAAATGGCCACGAAATCGTGTTCGGAATCTACACCAACCAATCGGACAGTTTTCTGCTTCGCATGATACGGGGCATATATTACTGGCTGGTACGTAAGCTGGCGGATGAAGAATTGATCGAAAACCACTCGGGATTCGGCCTCTATGACCGAAAAATCGTGGACGAACTCAAGAAGATCGATGACTTCAACCCCTACCTTCGCGGGGACATCGCGACCTTGGGATTCCGGCAGACCTCCGAGCCCTATGTGCGCCAAAAAAGGGTAGCTGGCGTCACCTCCTACAACTTCGGCCGGTACCTGGATTTTGCCATCAACGGAATGGTGAGCTACAGCCTAGTTCCCATCCGCCTGGCTACCCTTTCAGGCCTCCTGCTTTCGTGTCTCAGTCTGTTAATGGCGCTCACATACGCCCTGATCAAACTCTTCAATTGGAGCTTTCAGGCCCCAGGCGCAACAACTGTCGTAGTGTTGGTGCTCTTTTTCTCGGGAGTCCAGCTCTCCTTTCTCGGCATTCTCGGCGAATATATTGGAGCCATCCATGCTCAAGTGCGCCGTAAACCCTTCGTTGTGATACGGGAAAAAATAAACTTCGAGAAAGATTGATTAAATTTCCATTACATCCATGTTTCTGGCGATTCCACAACAAGCAGGGTTGCTGGGGAGCTTAACCAGCGCTGGCCCTCCAACATGTTCCAGCGGCACCTCATGCCATCATGGTCAACCATCGTCCAAGGGAAGTCCGTGTGTTAACAAGCAATCTATTGAAACTATCAACCAGCCGGTGGCCACGCTGGGCGCGAACCATAATCGTAGCAATTTGTTTGGTGGTAATTGGCATCTTTGCTTGGAAGCTAGACTGGCCCCCTGTCCTCGCCGCCATAGGGCAGGCCCAGATGACTTGGATCCTGGCAGCCCTGCTTATGGGATCCGGCTCCATTGCGTTGCGAGCCCTGCGACTAGCCCTGCTGACCGATGATCCCAGGCGGTTTCCGGCAGCGTTCTGGTCCTATTCGTTGGGCTACCTGGGGACACTTTTCCTCCCCCTGGGTTCAGGGGAAATGGTCCGAGTTGTCGCTCTTAAGCGGATGACGGACTTGACTCTGACACTAGCGGCGACCTCTGCGATAGTGGATCGTCTTTTTGATCTTCTGGGAATGGGAGTCGTGTTATCGCTGTTACTTGGAAGGGGAATAGCCTCCAACCTCCGAACCGGCCCACTCTTTTTGCTCGGTGCCCTGACAACAATACTCCTGGTCAGCCTTCTCTCGTTGGTGCTCGGAGGCCGGTGGCTTCGCACCCTGCTAAGACAGTTGGATCCCAGCGGAAACCAGCCGAGAATCCAGACTGCGCTGGCCCACTTCGATGCTGTGCATAGCCAGATCCTTCGACTATCCAGGCCCGGTCGAATCTCTCAGGTCATTATGGTGCAAGTTTTCATAATCTCCGCAGATGCAATGGCAGTCTGGTTGGCTCTTCTGGCCTTCCCCTTCGGCCATGGCCTCGACATCCTGGCACCCCTCCGCATAAATCTTTTTCTCATGTTCGCCACTGCCTTACCTCTGCTTCCAGGTAACTTCGGCACGCATCAGGTCGTGTGCATATTCGCGCTGCGACCCTATGGAATAAGCCAAGCCCAAGCTCTGGCATTCTCCCTGGTTGCTCAGGTTTCTTCAGCCATCTGGCTCGCCCTACAAGGCCTCCTCGCCCTTACAAAGGCACCGGCCCACATTCTGTCCCAGGCCGATGGTGATAATTTGATATCTTCGACTCCCCTCTCAAAGGAGCAGCCTTGAAGACCATCATCCTCGCAGGCGGCCTGGGAACGCGTCTCTCCGAAGAGACGGTTCTAAAGCCCAAGCCCATGGTGGAAATCGGTGGCCACCCCATGCTGTGGCACATCATGAAAATCTACGCGGCCCATGGTTTCACT
>JANXQX010000248.1 GCA_025353305.1 Holophagaceae bacterium | reverse complement strand
CCCCGTCAGCCCCGCCAAAAAAAAGGCGCCCCCTTGGGCGCTTTTTTTTGGCGGGGCTGACGGGGCTCGAACCCGCGACTTCCAGCGTGACAGGCTGGCACTCTAACCGACTGAGCTACAACCCCTTCTGTACTTGTTTCACCATTGCTGGTGGGCGATGACGGACTCGAACCGCCGACATGCTGCGTGTAAAGCAGCTGCTCTACCGACTGAGCTAATCGCCCGTATCGCCGAATCCAAATGTTTGCATTGGAGGCTTGGGGCGTCAAGCTCAAAACCTTCAATTGAGCACTGGCGAGTCTGCTGGTAGATTCATAGGTCTGTATGCGCGGGGGTGTGGGTCCATTCGTTCTCGCGTGAATTCCAGGCGGCGTTCCTAAAGGAAGGCCACCTCGGGATTCGGCAGTCTCTCAGGGGGAAGCTGTGATCGTTTGGCAAGCGGCGGGTTTTGGGTTACTGGGAGCCGAGCCCAAGGGCTTCATCGAACGGGCTGTCGCTTTCATCAAGCACCTTCCGGAAGCTGTGCAAGGCTTCATCGAGAAGCTTCCGGCCCCCATGCAGATCGACTGGAGGGAACTGGCCGTCGTGATGCTGCTCGTGACGGTTCTTTACTTTTTCCTGAAGTCAACCTTCTTCAAGCCCTTGGTTGCGGTGATGGACCAGCGGGAGAAGGATATGAATGCCGGTGCCGAAGCCAAGGCGCTCGCGATGGCGATGATCGAGCAACGGCAGGCTGATTATCAAGCCAAGTTGCGCGACCTGCGGAACCAGGCCTTCAACCATCGCAAGATCCTGGCTGAAGCCGCAACCAAGGAAAAACAGGCGCTGTTGGACCAGACCCGCACCCAGGCCCAGGCCCAGCGTGAATCGTCCCTAGCCCAACTGAAAGCCCAGGCATCGGCAGCCTCGGCGGAATTGATGTCCCAGGTGGATGTCTTGGCGGAATCCATGGCCCAGCACCTTTTGAAACAAGCCTGAGGGACACCGATGAAGCGATCCAGTCTCCTCTCCTTGATCACCGTTGGCGCTGTAGCCGCAGCCCTGGCAGTTGCTCCCAGCGCACTAGGAGCCCAGGATCACGCCGCCGCCGGACAAGCGAATCAACCACAGCAAACTCCTCCGCCCCATGAAGGTGAGCAGCACGGGCCAGCCCCGGATCATGGTGCCAACGATCGGGGCGCGACCCATGAAGCCGGGACAACCCATAAAGCCGGCGCGGTCCATGAAGGAGCTGCTGAACACGAAGGCGGACACCACGGCCCGACCATCAAACTATTTGGGGTAGTGCTTGGAGAGGGCGCGCAATACGCCATCAAGGTCATGAATTTCCTCATCTTCGCGGCCGGTTTGATTTTCCTCACCAAGGGCGCCCTGAGCGCGGCTTTCAAGGCCCGGGCTAAAGAGTTGGAAGATCGGCTTTCCCAAGCCGAACGGGATAAGGCCGAAGGCGAAGCCCAAATCAGCGAATTGGAAGCCAAGATGGCCGGACTGCAAGCGGAACTCGGCTCCATACTGCAGAAAGCTGAAATCGATTCCGAAGCCGAGAAGCAGCGCATCCTTGAAGGCGCCAGGGCCGAAGCAGCGGCGATTCTGGCGCAGACCAAGACCGATATCGAAAACCAGCGCAAGGCTGCCGAAGCGGAGCTGCGCGCTCTTGTCGCAGGGCTGGCCACGGAAGGTGCCGCCAAGAAGTTGAAGGCCCATCTTCAGGGCTCGACCGCGTCAACCACCATGGATCGAGCCATCGAGCAGATCAGCCATGCCGGGGGCATCCAGTGAGCAATCGCCTCGTCGCCAATCGCTACGCCAAGGCCCTGGTGGAAATCGGGGACCTGCATGGGGACCTGGTCGTCCTCCAGCATGAACTCAGCGAGGTGGTCACCTTGGTGCGCAGCAACCCCGATCTCCAGAGGCTCGTCGCCAGTCCCTTGGTGCTGCCCACCCATAAGGCATACGTGTTCGACGCCGTGCTTCGCCAGGCCGGGGTTTCCATGACTCTTGGAAATTTTTTCAAAGTGGTCACTGAGGGTGGACGCTTGGGCCTGATCTACGATATCGAACAGGCCTTCAATGCGCTTGTGGACCAGAAAGCGGGCGTGGTGGAAGCCACGGTCGTGTCGGCAGCGCCCCTGAGCGATCAACAGGCCCGGCAACTGACGGTCACCCTTGGCCGCCGCACAGGCAGGAGCATCCGCCTGATCCAAAAGCAGGATCCGGAGCTTATCGGAGGCCTGAGGGTGCAGGTGGGGTCAACCGTGCTCGATGCCTCTCTGCAAGGCCAGTTGCACCAAATGAAAACCCAGCTTCTTTCTGTCTGATATCAATTAAGTCAAATCGCTCTATTCCAGTCGTTCGGAGGCTTTCATGGACATTCGCGCGGAAGAGATTTCCCGCATCATTCGCGGCCAGATCCAAGGCTTTGACGCCCATGTGGATGTGGCCGAAGTCGGCACGATCATCAGCGTCGGTGATGGCATCGCCCGCGCCTACGGGCTGGAGAAGGCCATGGCTGGTGAACTGCTGGAGCTGATTTCCAGTGAGAACGTGTCGGTCATGGGTCTCGCCTTCAACCTGGAGGAGGATAATGTCGGCATCATCATCCTTGGCAACGCGGAGATCCTGAAAGAAGGCGATACGGTCAAGCGCACCGGCAAGATCATGTCCGTGCCGGTGGGCCCGAACTTCGTGGGCCGTGTGGTGAACGCGCTGGGCCTGCCCATTGACGGCAAGGGCCCCATCCAGGCAGCCGCCAGCAACCCCATCGAGCGCATCGCGCCGGGCATCGTGGATCGAAAGAGCGTGCATGAGCCCATGCAGACGGGCCTCAAGGCCATAGATTCCCTGATTCCCATCGGCCGGGGCCAGCGCGAACTCATCATCGGCGACCGCCAGACCGGCAAGACCGCGGTGGCCATCGATACGATCATCAACCAGCGGGAGACAGGCGTCATCTGCATCTACGTCGCCGTCGGCCAGAAGCGCTCCACCGTGGCCCAGGTGGTGAAGACCCTGGAACAGTACGACGCCATGAAGCACACCATCGTGGTCTCTGCCACTGCATCAGAACCCGCGCCGCTGCTCTTTCTCGCCCCCATGACCGGCGCGGCGCTGGGCGAATACTTCATGCATACGGGCAAGGACGGCCAGCCCGCGGGCAAGGACAACCCCGGCGGCCATGTGCTCTGCATCTACGATGACCTTTCGAAGCAGGCCGTGGCCTATCGTGAAATTTCGTTGCTGGTGCGCCGCCCGCCAGGACGCGAGGCATACCCGGGCGACGTGTTCTACCTTCACTCCCGCCTGCTGGAGCGCGCCTGCAAGCTCAGCGACGAATGCGGCGCGGGCTCGCTCACGGCCCTTCCGGTCATTGAGACCCAGGCCGGTGACGTGTCCGCCTACATCCCAACCAACGTCATCTCCATCACCGATGGCCAGATCTTCCTGGAAGGCGACCTCTTCAACGCCGGCGTCCGC
>JANXQX010000226.1 GCA_025353305.1 Holophagaceae bacterium | reverse complement strand
GGCTCGTAAGCACCACGGCGGGCAACGCAGGCTTCATCACCTGCCTCTATGTCGTCCTGGTACCTATGGTGGGATACTTCCTGGGGAGAACCACGGGAATCCGGATCTGGATCGGCGCCTTGCTGGCCCTGATCGGACTCTACATCCTAAGTATTGGCACCGGTTTCACCCTCGCGCGCGGCGATCTGCTGGAGCTGATCGGCGCCTTCTTCTGGGCGGGGCACATCCTCGTCATCGGCCAGATCGGAACCCGGATGGAGGCCCTTGAACTCTCCGTGGGGCAGTTCGCCACCTGTTCAATCTTGAGCCTCATCGCGGCCCTACTCCGTGAGCCCAACGCTTTTGCAGGACTGCTTCCAGCCGCGATTCCCATCCTCTATGGCGGTCTGCTCTCAACCGGTGTCGCCTACACCCTGCAGATCGTGGCCCAACGGACCGCCCATCCTGCCCATGCCTCCATCATCTTCTCCATGGAAGCCCTCTTCGCGGCCATCGGCGGCGTGCTGATCCTTCACGAACCCGTGACCACCCGCTTGGTGGTGGGAGGTGTGCTCATGTTCCTGGGCATGCTCTGTTCCCAGCTCGAGCCTAAGGCGGCATTGGAGTAGCAGGCAGAGCTCACTGCTCCGTTCTCGATCCCTTTGTCCTGATGTGCCCTTCAATAGGACTGGTGCGAGGTTGGTGGTGGATTCAGAAAAATCCCACCATCAGTGCCCTTCTTCCTCCGCGAGCCTCCGCTTTCCTCCGTCCCTGTGGATAGGAAGAAAGTGCTCGCCCCCATGGGCGATCTTGCCAACCTCCAGGGCCGCGTGGCGGGTGAGAATGCCGCCTCCGCGAACTGCGTGACCTTTCCGGGGACGATCCAGACGGGAATCTGCAAGGTCTTCGACTACGCGGCGGGCTCGACGGGCCTCTCCGAGGCGGCAGCCCGGCGGCTGGGCTATGACGATATCGTCGCAGTCGTCAGCGCCAGCCCCGACAAGCCCGGTTTCATGGAGGGAAAGCTCCTGGTGACCAAGCTCGTCGCCGATAGGAAAACCGGCGCGATCCTCGGCGCCCAGTGCATCGGTCCCGGGAACGTGGCCAGGCAGATCGCCCAGTGGGCCATGGCCATCCAGGGCCGGCTCACCGTCGAGGATGTCGTCAATTCCGACCTTCCCTACGCCCCGCCTTTTTCGCTCGCCATCGACCACGGCATCGCTGCGGCGCACATCCTGCAGAACAAGATGAAGGGGAGACTGAAGGGGACCTCCTGTCGGGAAGTCATGGAGAAGGTAAAAGGCGGCGAGAAGCCGTTTCTTCTCGACGTACGGTCGCCCGAAGAGTTCGAACAGATGCGCCTCGGCATCGGCGAGATGCTTGTGCCCCTCGGCGCCCTGCGCAGGCGCCTCCACGAGCTGCCACAGGACAAGGAAAGGGAGATCATCTGCTACTGCAAGATCTCGCTTCGGGGGTATGAAGCCGCCCTCGTCCTGGAGGGGAACGGCTGGAAGAACGTCCGCGTGATGGAAGGCGGCATCATGTCCTGGCCCTATCCGCGGGAAAAGTAGCGCCACCGGAAATCGTACCTCCGGCGTGCGTCATCTCGCGCGGAGAACCCTTAGCGAGGCTGCCGGGCTCGGACGCGGCAGCCGGCGCAATCGGCCGGCTGCTCAGATGTTCCCGCTCCCCTTGTTCTATCAGTGCGCCGCTTCCTCTCAGTTTCCGCTCAGGTACCGGACGGCATACTGGAGCTCCACATCGGTCCCGGCCGCATAGGCAAGCACGTTTTCGAGCGTTTTCGGCACCCGGAGGCTGGGGGCCACGCCGCCGATCCCGTTTCTGCTGTCCAGTTGAACCACCCCGTTTTTGTCGACGGAGCGGCCGAACGGGTACCCGATCGTATACCCTCCCGGCATCACGATCCCACCCCCCACCATCCCGAAGGAGCCGTTCGTGCCGTGGAACCCGATGACCCTGCCCTGCGGCAGTCTGCCGATGCCCATCGTGGGGCCTTCCCCCGAGCTGATGGTCCCGGGATTGACCAGGACGACCACCGGTCCACCGAAATTGGGGGTCTGCGGTTCAATCGCGAGGTGGTCGACGAAGGTCTCGGGGCTCTTCTCGTCAACGGTATACCGAAGGAACCGGCCGTCGCGCTTATCGTAGTATTCCTGATACTCGTAGAAGGAAGAGGCGGTGGAGAAGAAGCCGCACATGTCGGCGGCGAGTCGGTCCGAGCCGCCGTAATTGCCGCGCAGATCCACGATCACCCCGGGCACTCCGGCCGTTACAAAAGCGGTGATCGCCTCCTTGAATCGCTGATAGACCCCGTAGGGGTAGCCGCCGGGAGGCGCCAGATCGAGCTCCATCCTGACCAGGACATATCCGTACCCTTCGGGCAGGATCCGGTAGTCGACTTGATCCGAAACCGCCGGCCGCTTGGCGAAGTTCGCGAGCGAAAAGCCCTGCCCGGCGTCGTCTATTGCCGTGAGTGTGACCGTCTGCGTTGCCCCCGCGCCCGGGTTCTTGAAGACGACCTGAACGGCCGTGCCGATCTTGGCGCGCGTCAGGAGTCTCACCTGCTCCAACCGGTAATGCTCGCTCGTGGCCCGGGGCGATTCGCCCCCGACAGCGCCTGTCAATGCCTTGAGCGGAACAGTGCTCACGTCGATCCGTCCGATCGCCGTCTTGACCGGCTCACCTTTCCAGGTGTTTATCTCGGCGCCTGCCACGATTCCTGCCAGATCGGCCGGCCCATTCGGGACAACCGCCGCCGCGATCACCCGCCAGTCATCCAGTTCCGCCGCCGCCATTCCGAACCCACCACCTGCAAGCTCCTTCCCCAGGGCCGTGGGCACCGCGGGGTCCTCGGCTTTCAGGCTGATGTGGCCGTCGGGGATCGACAAGACATACTCGTGCAGGGCGCGGTAGTAGGCATCTTTGTCGCCCGCGGCCTGGGCTGCCGCGATCCGCGGCAGAAACTTGGCTAAGAGGGCGGGCCAGTCTATACCCTTCCATTCGCTGAAGGCGTATTCTCTCGAGAACTTCGCGTGGCCCGCGTGGAAGGCATCGGTCCAGGAAAGAGCGCTGTAATCGGCCGGATCGGGGTACTGGAAACCCATCCGGGGATCATCGGTCGTGCCCGCTCCGCAACCGAACAGAAGGAGCAGGATAAGGAACGAAAATGCAATAAGCGAATAGCTGAAACGAGTCTTCACGAAATTACCTCCACAGTCATGATCAATTATTAATCACTTTGGGTAAATTCCCCGCCCCTTGGGGCGTAACGGTATTCTTGGGAGATGAGCCGATACATACACAAGAGCCACAACGTGACGGTGCTGATGTACCACTTGGTATTTCCAGCGAAGTACAGAAGGGTGGTGTTTGACGAAGAAGTTGATGAGGCACTCAAAGAAGTGTGCCTTGGCATGGAACAGAGATATGAGCTCAAATTTCTGGAAATTGGCACCGACAAAGATCATGTCCATTTTCTAGTTCAGTCCGTTCCGGGCTACAGTGTGACGAAGGTAGTGAGGATCATCAAGAGCGT
>JANXQX010000201.1 GCA_025353305.1 Holophagaceae bacterium | reverse complement strand
TCTGGAGGGCATCGCGGATGATCTCTCCATCCGGGTGGTGATCCTGCATAGCCTGGTGCCGGGCGTGTTCTGTGCGGGAGCGGACCTGAAGGAACGCGCCGCCATGAGCCAAGAGGAGGCAACCATCTTCGTCAAGAAGCTCCGCACCACCTTCACGGCCCTGGAACGCCTGCCCATGCCGACCATTGCCGTCATCGAAGGTGCCGCCCTGGGTGGTGGCCTGGAGCTGGCCCTGGCCTGCGATCTCCGCGTGGTGGGCGGCTCGGCGAGACTCTGCTTTCCTGAAACAAGCCTTGCCATCATCCCGGGGGCGGGAGGCACTCAGAGATTGCCGCGGCTCATCGGACGCTCGCGGGCCAAAGAGTTGATCTTCACCGCCCGGAAGTTCGGGACCGATGAGGCGCTGCACTATGGAATCGCGGATCGCATCGCCGAAGCGGGCAAGGCTTTGGAATCCGCGCTGGAATTGGCGCGGGAGATCCTGCCCAATGGTCCCATCGCCATGCGGGCCGCGAAGGAAGCCATTGATCGGGGTCTCGATCTGGATCGCGATGGCGGTCTCGGCATCGAGGAAGCTTGTTATGCGAAAGTGATCCCCACTGAGGATCGTTTGGAAGGCCTGGCGGCCTTTAAGGAAAAGCGGCGGCCCATGTATCGGGGCCAGTGATGGGTGCCGGACACGCCCATCACGAGAAGGGACCAACCACGCTGTGGCGGCTGGCTTCCAGCGCAGCGATATTCGGGTTGAATTTTCTGGTGCAAGGGCTCGGGGGGCTGTGGACCGGCTCCCTTGGGCTCGTGAGCGATAGTTTGGAGAACCTGAACGATCTGGTGGTCAATCTGTTGGCCATTGGCGCCATCTCCCTAGCCAACAAGCGCGAGCCTTGCGACCGTTGGGCTTATGGTTGGCACCGGTTGGAAGTCTTTCACACGCTTCTAGGCGTGGGACTGCTGGTGACGCTTGCCGGGGGCGTACTTTGGGAAGCCTGGCATCGGATCCAGAATCCTGTGCCCATCCAGATTGGCTGGGCCATTGCTTTTTCTGCCTCAGGACTGCTTCTGAATCTGGCCGCGACCTTCGTGCTCCTGCCACCCAAAAACACGCGCATGATGGCCGATCTCAACTTGCGTAGCGCCTACCTCCATGCCCTGAGTGACAGCCTGGCCAATGTGGCCGTGATGGCCGCCCTGGTTGCCATCCGCTTCACTGGCTGGCGCTGGATCGACCCAGTCATCGCGATGTTGATCGTGGCGGTGATCCTCCGTGGAGCCTTCCTGCTGCTTCGGAGTGCCGCCGCCATTCTCATGCACCGCGCCGCTTTCGATCACGAGGCCGCCAAGGCCGACCTGCTGAAACTCCCCGGGGTGCTTGGCATTGAGGATCTGCGCAGCTGGAAGGTGTGCAGCCATCTCACCGTCGCCACGGCTCACATCCTCGTGGATGCCGAGCGCCTGGATGAAACCGAGCACTACCTGGAGGACATCCAGCATGTGCTTTCGGAACATTACGGCGTCCGCCATCTCACGGTGCATTTCGAAACATCCACCATGGCCCAACGGCACCATCACAGATTCATCCACCAGCACGAGGCAGCAGGAATCGAAGACTCCACCCACGCAGGTGGACACAAGCACGACGAGTAATGCTCGGGCCGCCCCGGATGGCATCATGCTCATCATGCCCGGGGGACTCCCATGCGAATGCTGATCCTCGCCTTCCTTCTTTCTCCGCTCTTTGCACAGGCACCCTCCGCGCTGCCAAAGGGCGAGGTGGTTCCAAAGGTCGTGTGCGCCGGGGATACGCGATTCAGCTACGCCCTGTACCTGCCCAGCGGCTATCGCGAGGATCAGGCGTGGCCCGTGCTCTTTGGCTATTCTCCTGGAGGCTCGGGGGAGGAGCCTGTGCGTCTCTTTCAGAAAGCCGCCGAGCGGTTCGGGTGGATCGTCGTTGGCTCCAACGATTCCCGAAACGGTCCCCTTCCCCCCGCGATGGAAGCCTCCGAAGCCATGTGGAAGGATGTCCGATCCCGCTTCAAAGTGGATCCAAGGCGTAGCTATGGAGTGGGATTTTCAGGCGGGGCCCGCATGGCCATGCGCGTGGCGATGAAGCATCCGAAAAACTTCGCGGGCCTCGTCTCCATCGGTGCCTTCGGTACCGGGGATGGGTTGCTTACCGGTCTCGGGCACCTGTATTTCCACCTGAGTTGTGGTCTGGAGGACCTCAATCACTGGGAACTGCAGAAAGGGAAGCGGGAACTCCAATCCCGGGGCTGGAAGGCCCTGGCGGACCGGTTCGAGGGTGGGCACCGCTGGGCTCCCGAAGAGGTGGCCGCGTCTGCCCTGAGCTTCCTTCAATTGGGGGCCATCCGGGAAGGGTTGGCTCCGAAAGACCCGGCGCTTGAATCAGAATTCCGCCAGAAACTGGAAATAAATGGCGAGAAAGCGGGAAGGACGTTGCTCGCCCTGCACCGCTGGAGGGAATTGGCAGCGCTGTTTCCGGATTCCCCGGAGGGCCGGAAGGCTTCAGAGCGAGCCGCAACTCTGGAGAAAGAGGCCCCTGTGATCGAAGAACTGAAACTCGACGAGCGTTACGAGCAAGCCGCCAGGGACTTGTCCGAGATGCCGCGGGGCCTGCGGCACCAGGAGGAACTGACCCGGTACCTTGGTCGCCTGAAGGTGGCTCCCCCGATGGAACAGCGCATGATCCGCCGGATGCTGGGCAGCCAGATCCTCGGCTATCAAATGGCATTGAGCGATGCTCTCCAGAAGCGCTCCTGGGAGCAACTCCTGGCCATCAGCATGAACCTCGCCGCCCTGGATGAACGGGAGGGATGGCCCTGCATCTATGTTGCCGCTGCCCTGGTGCAACTGGGCAGGCCGGGCGAGGCCCTCCCCCACTTGAGGGCGGCCCAGGATCGCGGCTACCGGAGGCCGGACCGGATCCGCGGACTCGAAGAACTGAAACCCTTGCGCGGCAACGCTGAATTCGAGGCCATCTTGAAGGGTATGGAACCGGAACATCATTGATAGAACGGGGCCTTCTAGAGAGCATTCTTCATTCTTCGTTCAACCGGTAACCGACGCCCGGCTCGGTAAGGAAGAACCGGGGACGGTTGGGGTCGGCCTCGAGTTTCTTGCGGAGCTGGGCCATGTAGATGCGCAGATAGTGGTTCTGGCCTTCGCCCCCGGGGCCCCAGACCTCGGTGAGCAGTTGATGATGCGTGGCCACTTTCCCGCTGCGGCGCACCAGCGCTTCTAGCAGGCGGTATTCGAGGGGCGTGAGTCGTGAAGGCACTCCATCCACACTGACTTCCCGGCGCTCCAGATCCACCCGCAGACCCTCCAGTGTAAAGACCGGTTCGAGATTGGTGCTCGGCGTGGCATGGCGCAGGGCAACCCGGATCCTTGCCAGAAGCTCCTCGGCGCCAAAGGGCTTGGTGAGGTAATCGTCCGCGCCCTGGTCGAGGGCCCGCACTTTCTCCCGCTCCTGATTGCGAGCGCTGATGATGATGATCGGGCGACGGCTCCAGGACCGGATTTCCGCGAGCACAGTGAGGCCATCGGCGTCCGGGAGCCCAAGATCCAGCAGCACCAGATCGGGGTTGTGGGACCGCGCCATGGCCGTCCCCTCCGAAGCCGTGGAGGCTGTGATCAATTGGTAGCCTTGGCTGTTCAGAGTCGGCACCAGGAAGCGGCGCAAGGGGGCCTCGTCCTCGACGAGAAGGATCAGGGCCTGGTTCATTGGAGTACCTTTTCATCCTCGGGCATGGCCGGGGGCCTGTCTTCCAGGGGCAGGGACACCCGGAAACAGGCGCCGGAATCCTCTTGGGCCTCGGCCCAGATTCGTCCGCCATGGGCCCGGGCGATGGCATCACAGATGGCCAGGCCAAGGCCCACGCCACCGTCCCGGGTGCGCCCTGGGACACGGAAGAATTTGTCGAAGACCCGCAAACGAAACCCTTCGGGAATGCCTGGACCCCGATCGGCCACCTCGAGCTCAATGGATTCCTCAGCGGCCCAGGCACGCAGCGTGACTGGGCTTTCCGGGGCATGCCGTTGTGCGTTATGTAAAAGGTTGATCAGCAATTGCTCCAGCAGGGCGCCATCCACGGGTACCAAGGGCAGATCTTCCGGCAGCATCACTTCGACCTGCATGGGGCCTTGGCCGGATTCGGCCCGGCGCAGGGCGGCGCCCACCACTTCGTCCAAAGGATGCCATTCCTTCTGAACGCGAATCATGCCGCCCTCAAGGCGGGTCAAATCCAGCAGATTGGTCAGGAGCTGGCTCAGCCGTTCGCTCTCGCCATGGATCATGGACAGCAGATCCCTGCGCGTACTTTCGGGAAGGGTTTCCGGGGCCATGAGCAGGCTGCTGGCCGCGCCCTGGATGCCAGCCAAGGGAGTCCGCAGGTCATGGGATATAGCGCCGAGCAGGGCACTGCGCATGCGTTCCGTCTCATTTTCCATACGGCTCTGCTGCGCGTTTTCGAGCCACCTCAAGCGCTCCAAGGCGAGGGCCACCTGCAAGGCGAAAGCCCGCAGCAGTTCCCATGCTTCCTCGTCCAAAGCGTTTTTATTTTGCGCGGCAATGCAGAGGGCGCCCTCCATGGATTCACCGTGGCCCAGCAACAGGTAGGCATGTTCCCCATCGAAGATCGGTTCCAGGCCCCCGATCCTGGATTTCTCCAGGATGGTCTCAGCGTTCAGATCCAAGGTAGCGATGGGTGCCGATTCCTCGGGAAACGTGATCCAGCGACCGCTTTCCGAAGGCAGCAGAAGCAGGATTCGGTGGTGGAGCAGGCGTTCTCCGAGATGGGCCAGGGCTTCCGCCACCTCGGAGGTTGTACTGGCCTTGGCCAGATTCCGCCCCAGCAGGAGAAGCGCTGCCAGCAAAGCCGCCCGCCGCCGGGAACTGCGGGTCTGTTGGGCCAGTCGTTCAGACAAGGCCACGGCAAACTGTCCGCCCGCCAGGATCACCAGGAAGAGCGCCAGCAGTGGCCAGTTCCCTACGGTGAGACTGCCCCTGGCGGAATCGAACACGAGGTCGAAGGAGATCGCGCTGGCGCCCACGGCGACTGCACCCACGATCAGGCCCCATTGCTGGGCGATCAGCGCTGTCCCCAGAAGAAACAGCAGGAACACGGCCGGTAAGGGCTGCTCTGGCGGAAGGATGCTTCCCAGCCCTACACAGGACAACAGGATTCCAAGGCTTCCGAAGAGCGCGCCCAATCTGCGGCCCTTGGGTGGGAGTTTCTCGCGGTGGGAGATTTCCGGTCCGAGTGGGATCGCGGTGACACGGGCGGCCGGTTGGCGGCGCACCAGTTCCTGGGCTGAGGAATGCCCCAGCCGTCCCCATGGCCAACGATCCTTTCCGCGACCCAGGATCACCTCGGTCGCCTCGGTTTTCCAGATGGCCTCCAACATCCCCGAGATCAGGGTCCGGGCAGTAATCCAAAGGGTTTCGGCGCCCAGGCTTTGAGCTTCTTCCAGCCAAAGTCGGGCCTGGTCGGTCTCCTCCGCCTCTTCGCCACCGTTCACTTCGACATGGACAGCCACCCAGGGACGGGCCGTCTCCCGGGCGGTCCAGAAGGTGGTGTGGATGAGTGTCAAGGCCTGGGCATCAGAACCCAGGGCCACCAGGATGGGTTTTTGTGGTGCGGGATCAGTCACGGAACGCCAATGCAGACCCGTTGATGGTACGGCCCTGGCACGTATAAAAAGGTCGTAAAAATGGGCGCACCAAGGAACCAGACCGCTGCCGGAGCCTCTAATCTGGCTTTGCCTGGGGGTGCGGATCTCCTTCTCGGCTTTTTTCCCCTCGGGAACTTCAACCCGCCCTGGGCTTATAGAGTCCGGCCACGGCTTCGATTCGTCTCTCTTTTCTTTCAATCAGGAGGTCTCGTGAACCCGCAAAACATGCCGATCGATACCGGCAACACCGCCTTCATGCTGCTCTGTTGCAGCCTGGTCATGCTCATGACCCCGGGCCTGGCCTTCTTCTACGGCGGCCTGGTGGGTCGCAAGAATGTGCTGACCATCATGATCCAAAGCTTCGTCAGTCTAGGGTGGACGACGGTGCTCTGGTTCGCTTTCGGCTATTCCATGTGCTTCGGTCCCTCCTGGCACGGCATCATCGGGAATCCTGCCCACTACGCTTTTCTCAATAACATCAGCCTGAGCAGCATGTTCACCCTGGGCGGCTCCACGGCGGGCATCCCGCAGATCGTGCATGTCGCCTACCAGATGATGTTCGCGATCATCACGCCCGCGTTGATCACCGGCGCCTTCGCGAATCGCGTGACCTTCAAGGCCTATATGTTCTTCCTCACCGGATGGCTGATCTTTGTGTACTTTCCCTTCTGCCACATGGTCTGGCATCCCGAAGGCATCCTGGCCAAGTGGGGCGTGCTCGATTTCGCGGGTGGCATCGTGGTGCATAACACCGCCGGCTTCGCGGCCCTGGCATCGATCCTCTACATCGGCAAGCGCAAGATTATAGAGAACGAGCCCCACAGCATCCCGCTCATCGCGTTGGGCACCGGCCTGCTCTGGTTCGGCTGGTACGGCTTCAATGCCGGCTCCGAGTTCCGCGTGGATTCCATCACGGCCTCCGCTTTCCTGAACACGGATATCGCCGCTTCCTTCGCCGCGGCCACTTGGCTCTTCGTGGAGTGGTCCAATGCCAAACAGCCCAAATTTGTTGGCCTGCTCACCGGCGCCGTGGCGGGTCTCGCCACGATCACCCCTGCGGCGGGCTATGTCTCCCCGGCCGTGGCAGCCCTCATCGGGATCCTGGCCGGTGTGATCTGCTACTACGCGGTGGCCCTCAAGAACAAATTGCGCTGGGATGATGCCTTGGATGTCTGGGGCGTGCACGGCGTGGGCGGCCTGATCGGCGTGATCTTCCTCGGCATCTTCGGGTCCACCTTGTGGAACCCCAACGGTGCGAACGGCCTTATCTACGGCGGCCTCGGATTCTTCGGCAAGCAGGTTTGCGCCGTGGCCTTGTCCTCCGTTTGGGCCTTCACTTTCACTTACGGCATGCTCTGGATCATCGACCGCATCACACCAGTCCGCGTAGAGGAATCCCAGGAGGAAAAGGGACTGGATGCGGGTCAGCATGGCGAAGAAGCCTACCCGCAAGGGATCTGATTCGTTCTTCCTGCCATTCCGGCGCGCATGGCCTGCGCGCCGGAAAACCGCCGTCCCTCTATGTCTCCACGATGAGAATCTTCATGCGCGTCCGATCATTCCTAGCGGTCACTTTGGGCACTGCGCTTCTGGCGCAGGCTCCAGTCCCGGCCCCAGTTCCGGCCGTGGAAGCCATGGTCGCCTGGTCGGGCGAACGGGATACCCTTCGCGTGGGCCGGATGATCACCTTCATCGGTATGGAGTTCCTGGATGGTTCCCAGGACATCACCGCCAGCCGAGGACTGCTCTTCAGCTTTGTGGATCCTTTTGGGCAGGTTGGTGTGAACTGGCATCATGCCTTCAACGTCACATGGAGCAGCGATACCTGGGCCTTCAATGGCGAAGACCGGGTGAAAGACAACAACCAGGGCAAGACGCTTGGCCTAGGCCTCACCTACAACCACCAAGGGTCGCCGGACAGGTATCTCTCCATCCACGCTTACCGGGGCGCCGAGCAGGATGGCCTGGGAAGCGCTGCGAACACCGGCGCTGAGGGGCGCCACCGTGAGCGGATCTGCGCGATGGGGCAATGGATCTGGGGCAAGTCCACGCTGCAAGGCGAGGTGTCCTTGGGAAGGGAGGAATTCCAGGCAGGATCCATCCTCGGCGCCACGGCGCCTGTGGCCGCCATGTGGAAAGGCTACGGGCTCATTTACAAGCGGGAACTCGCGAACGGCATCAGCCTGTTTGCCCGGGTCGAGCAGCTCTCGGACGCGGCTGGCGTCAGGCTCTCGGCAGATTCCTCCATCCGGGAAAGCCTGGGCTTGAATGTTCCCGGGGCAGCTTTCGTGGGGCTACTAGGGGCAGACCTGAAGGCACAGTCCTACACCGCGGGTGTGGAAAAGAAGCACGGCCCGGCTTTCGCTCGAATCGAGGCGCGGCAGGACAAGCTCAATCGCAACCTGGCTGATGCCAAGGGCGGTCAGTTCCGGGATGGCTTCTCGGGAACAGTGAGCCTCGGCGCCAGCTTCTGAGCCATGCTTGCGCCCCGGCATGCGGCCGGATCAGCCAGAAATCCACCGCGAGCGGAAGGCCCTGATCCAGCCCTCGCAGCACTCATCCAAGCCCACATCGAAATCGTGTTGCAACCTGCTCAAGGTAGGGGCAAAGGGCATCACGAACCTTCATCCAACAATGAACGCATCAACCGCAACGCCAAGTTTGGTGCGGGTCCATGTGCTGGTACCGATTTTGCTCGGTGGCCCACCGAGTCTCAATGGAGCCACAATGCCCTTGCAACAAGTCTCCACTTGGCCGTCCTTACGCATCCCGGTCCGTTCAACGGTTGTCAGCGTTTTGGTTGCCCTGGTGGGCTACGCGCGCATCCAAATCGCGATGGGGACGCGGATGAGGCTGGAGAAGATCCAGGTCAAGGAACTCGCCACCCACCTCCAGGAGGGCACCAGCCTGTGGCCAGGAGGTTCGGCGCCCTTGGTGGTGAAGGCCATCTCAGAAGACGGCAAGGAATACCTCACCGCAGGCGCGGGCCACTGAAAAGTGCTTTGGGCCAGCTACCGTATCGAATCCACCGGCTCGGCAGGCGCCACGGTCAATGGGAGCGGCGTGGTGAAGCTGGACAAGGACCCCAGGTCCTACGCAGCCCGCCCTCTCCACCTGCGGATCACGGCGCTATCAAATCCTGAGCGCACCACAGAACTTGATCTCCCGGTGCGCTACGACGTCCCCTTCGAGGCCCGTTTCTCCGGGAGCAGCGGATCCATGGATTTTGAGCATCCCTCGGCCGGGGGTGATGGGGGCCGGGGCGGCGATGGCGGGGATGGCAGCAATGGCGGCGATGGCGGGGACGGCCCGGACGTCCTGGTTTTCGTAACGCTCCAACCCGGTACCCAGATGTTGCAGGTGCGCGTCGAGGCACAAAAAACATTGCGATATTTCCTGGTGGATCCGAACGGGGGTTCCCTGCTCATCCGGAGCGACGGAGGCAGCGGAGGGAGTGGCGGTCGTGGGGGCAGCGGCGGTTCTGGCGGAAGCGGCGGAATGGGCTCGCCCTCGGGATTCAGTGGAACGAGTGGCAATGCGGGCCACGACGGATCGAGCGGAAGCTCAGGCCGTGTTGGCCGGATCACGGTGCTCGTGGATCCGAGCGCCAGACCCTTTTTGCAAACCCTTCGATTCTCCAATCAAGGCGGGTCTCGGGGCAGATCCCGACAAGAGGGGCCCGAGATCCGCGAGGCATCGGTGGCGCCGCTCTGGTGACCCCCTGGCCGCCTGTGCCGCGCCCGGCGAGGAGGGGGCGTCAGCTGGCGGGTGGAAGGACCCTTAGCGAAATGGTTCTTTACTGGAGGGCTCCTCTCCCGACCAACGGACTCCGGAGAGTGATCCGGAATATGCTGTATCAACAACACAGGTGAAAAAAATAAACATCTTTCTGTAGGATATGGATCAAATACCACCCAGCTTGGAGTTGCCATGCGGCGCATTTCTTTTCTAGGCGTGAGCCTTCTAACCTTCTTTGCCTTTGTGCTCATGGCCTGCAGCAGCAGCAGTTCCTCCAACCCGATCATGCCCATACCGCCGAGCATCACCACCCAACCGGCCAACCAGTCGGTGACGGCACCTGCGGTGGCCACCTTCTCGGTGGTCGCTGCGGGAGACGCACCCCTTTCCTACCAGTGGCGCAAGAACGGTGTGGACATCACATCGGCCAATGCGACTACCTACACCACGCCGCCGACCTCGGGCGCCGATAACAGTGCCCAGTTCACGGTCCGTGTGAGCAATGGGGCCGGCAACGTACTGAGCAATGCGGCGGTTCTATCGGTCACAGTCCCTCCCGTGCCCGACTTCAGCTTCACGGTGTCCGCCGCCAGCATCACTGCCGGCAGCGGTGGAACGTCCACCATCACCGTCAACCGAACCAACGGCCAAACATCGGCCATCACCTTCAGTCTGCAGTCCAATTCCCAGGGCATCACGGGAAGCGGAACCATTGCCGCTTCGGGCACGGCCGGCTCGCTCAGCCTTACTGTGCCTGGGTCCGCAACGCCTGGAATCTACAACCTCACGGTGAGCGGGACTGACGGCACCTTGACCCGGACAACCTCCCTCAGCCTCACGGTGGCGGCGCCGCCGGTTCCAGACTTCAGCTTCACCGCGTCCTCCACCAGCATCAATGCTGGCACCAGCGGAACCTCGACGATCAATCTCAACCGGATCAACGGCCATACCCCCGCCATCACGCTGAGTGTGGTGTCCAATCTCCAGGGTGTGACGGGAAGCGGAACCATTGCCCCTTCAGGCACGACTGGCTCACTCACCCTCATCGTGCCGCCATCGGCCGCGGCGGGAATCTACGCCCTCACCGTGAGCGGAACCGATGGCACCCTGACCCATACGGCCTCCCTAAGCCTCACCGTTACGACGGCCCCCGCGCCTGCCTTCAGTCTTGTGGCTCAAGACGCCAACATCACTGCGGGCCATGGCGGGATCACCGCTATCCAGGTGAACCGAAGCAACGGTCACGCGGCCGCCATCACTCTGAGCGTGCAGGCCAACGGGCAGGCCATCACGGGTAGCGGAACCATTCCTGATTCGGCCACCACGGGTAGCCTGAACCTCAGCGTTCCAGCCTTGACCGCGCCAGGAAGTTACGGTCTGACCCTCAGCGGCACCGACGGCACCCTGGTCCGTACCTGCAGCTTGTTTATAGTCGTCACCGCCGAACTTCCCAAGATCCGGCTCTTCACCATGAGCTGGGGCGACAGCATCCTGCGCGTTACGGATGACGTGCTCAACATCGGGCTCAATGCCACGCCGAAGACGATCGCCGGCTCCAACACGAAGCTCACCGATTTCGGTGGCAGCAACGAGGATACTGTCGCGGTGGACCGCCCGCGGAAGATGCTCTACGTGTTGCTGTCCAATGCCGTGCTGGTGTGGCACAACGCGGACACGGTTTCAGGGAATGTCGCCCCGGACCGTGTCATCACCCTCGCAGGCGGCGTGAGTTTTTCGGGAATCGCGGTGGATTCCGCCAACGACCGCCTCTACTTCGGGGGATTCCAGGGCGGAGCCAGGCTCTTCGCCTGCAGCAGCGCTAGCACCTTGAACGGGGTCGTGGCACCGACGGCAATAATCAGCACAGATGTGCGCTGGATGGCCCTGGATCCGGTCAACAACCGCCTCTACCTGACCCCGGCTACGGGACCTGTGGTGACAGTCTTTGATGGCGCCTCGACGCTCACCAATGTGTCCGCCCCCAGCCGCGTCATCACCTTCACGGGTTTTGATGTGCGGAAGATGGCCGTGGATCCCGTGAATAACAGGCTCTATATGGCCTGCCGGAGCACTTCGCCCGGGGGCTTCGACATCTTCGGTTTTGCCAATGCCAGTTCCCTGAATGGCATCATCGCCGATCCGGATGCCACCTCGGCCTTCCGGTATGCGTACAACTCGGCCATCAATGTGATGCTGGACAATGGGGACAGGCTTTATTTCTGGGCCGACTCGCCGACCTTTGTGAACATTTTCTACAACGCCAGCGCGCTGAGTGGAACCATCACGGCCCAGCCCGACAAGATCGTGTATGGGGTCGTCAATAAGGGATACGGGCTGGACTATCAGAATTACTGAAGGGGTGTTCTAAAGGGTTTTCATGTCCAGCACGAAACGGTAGCGGACGTCGCCCTTCATCATGCGCTCGTAGGCCTCGTTGACCTGCTGGACGGGGATCAATTCGATCTCGGAGACGATGCCGTGCTCGGCGCAGAAATCAAGCATCTCCTGGGTCTCTTTGATGCCGCCGATGAGCGAGCCCGAAAGGTTCTTACGGCCAAAGATGAGCGCAATGGCGGCCACAGGCGTGGGTGCCGGGGGCACGCCCAGCAGCACCATCGAGCCTTCCACCCGCAGCATGCCCAGGTACTGGTTATAGTCGTGAGGCGCGGAGATCGTGTCGATGATGAGATCGAAATGCCCGCCCAGGCGTTTGAAGGTGTTGGGATCGGAGGTCAGACCGAAGCCGGTGGCGCCCAGCTTCCGCGCGTCCGCTTCCTTTGACGGAGAGGTGCTGAGCATCGTCACTTCAGCCCCCATGGCGGCGGCGAGTTTAACGGCCATGTGGCCGAGACCGCCCAGCCCGACCACGCCCACCTTGTCGCCCTTCTTCGTCTTCCAATGGCGCAGGGGCGAGTAGGTGGTGATGCCCGCGCAAAGCAGCGGCGCGACAGCGGCGAGGTCGAGTTTCGGGGAGATGTGCAGGACGAAGGCTTCGTCCACCACTACGCTGCTGGAATAGCCGCCGAAAGTGGGCGTCTTGCGGTCCATTTCGGTGCTGTTGTAGGTGAAGGCACAGCCCTTCTCGCAGAACTGTTCCAGGTCCCGCGCGCAGCTGGCGCAAGTGCGGCAGCTATCCACCATGCAACCGATCCCGGCGAGATCGCCAGGTTTGAAATTCTTGACGTGCCCGCCCACGGCGGTGACGCGGCCCACGATCTCGTGGCCCGGCACCATGGGATAGGTGGCGCCGCCCCATTCATCGCGCACCTGGTGGATATCCGAATGGCAGATGCCGCAGTAGGCAATCTCGATGCACACATCGTGGGGAC
>JANXQX010000188.1 GCA_025353305.1 Holophagaceae bacterium | reverse complement strand
CTCCACACCTGGATGAACGCCTCCGAGGATGAGCACCTCGAATTCAAGGAGGCCAAGGCGAGCTTCAGTCAGGACAAGGCCATCAAGTACTGCTGCGCGTTGGCCAATGAGGGGGGCGGCCGTCTCATCCTGGGGGTCACGGACAAGAAGCCCCGGCAGATCGTGGGCAGCTCCGCATTCCCGGCCCTCGAAGACATCCGGGCCGACCTCGTTAGGTTTCTTCACCTCCGGATCCCCGTGGAGGACCTGGAGACGCCCGGGGGACGCGTGGTGCGCTTCGAGGTGCCGTCCCACCCCCTGGGCCTGCCATTGCAGTACGAGAAGATCTACTGGTGTCGCCAGGGCGAGGAACTGACGGCCATGAAGCCTCATCAGCTCCAGAAGATTTTCGATGAGACCGGGCCCGACTTCTCCGCGGGGTTCTGCCCGGCAGCCACGCTGGAAGACCTCGAGCCGACCGCCATTCAGCGCTTCCGGGAACGCTGGTCCGAGAAGGACCGCAATCCCAGGCGCCTGACCCAGGACGCAGTCCAGCTCCTCGAGGACGCGGAGCTCCTGGATGGGGACCAGCTGACCTACGCCGCCCTCATCCTCCTGGGCACCCGCAAGGCGCTGAACCGCCATCTGGGCCAATCGGAGGTCGTCTTCGAATACCGCTCAAACGACACCCCAGGCCCCGCCCAGGAGCGCGAGGAGTTCCGGGAGGGCGCCCTGCTCTTCCTGGACCGCCTGTGGGCACTGGTCAACAAGCGGAACGACCTCCAGCCCTGGCAGGACGGCCTCTTCATGAAGCAGGTCGCCACGTTCAACGAGGGGGCCGTGCGCGAGTCCATCCTGAATGCCGTCGCCCACCGGGATTATCGTCTTCATGGTTCCGTGTTCGTGCGGCAGTATCCCCGGCGCATCCGCATCGAGAGCCCGGGCGGATTCCTGCCTGGAATCACCCCGGAAACCATCCTCTACAAACAGGCCCCGCGGAACCGGCGCCTCGCGGAGGCCCTGAGCCGTTGCGGCCTGGTGGAGCGGAGCGGCCAGGGGTTCGACCGCATCCTGGAGGCCTGCATCCTCGAGTCAAAGGCACGCCCCCGCTTCGACGGCACGGACGACTACCAGGTCTTTCTCACCCTGGAGGGGCAGGTGCAGGATGAACGCTTCCTGCGGCTGCTGGGGGCCATCGGCCTGGAGCAGGTGCGGAGTTTCGATACGGACCACCTCCTGCTCCTGGACCTGGCCTATCGCCAGCAGTCCATCCCGACTTCGCTCCGCCCTCGCATCCATGAATTGGTTGAGGCCGGCATTCTCGAGCAGGTCGGGCGGAAGGTCATTCCCTCAGGGCGCCTGATGTCCCTCCTGGGAGAAAAGGGGAAATACACGCGCCTGAAGGGACTCGGACGCCCCGCCCAGCGAGAACTCCTCCTCCAACACATCCGCGAGTCCAAGGAAGGGGCCCGCTTCGAGGATCTGGAGCAGGTCCTTCCAGGTCAGCCGGAACGGGGTATCAAGCGCCTTCTCCAGACCATGAAGGCGGAGGGGCTTATTCATACCGTCGGAAAGACCCGAGGAGCCCGTTGGTTCTTGGGTTCGGGGTCCAATAATGAAACACCAAGTCATTGAATATCTGTTATTTATATTAAACATTCGGTCTAATCTCGGTCTAATCTCGGTCTAATCTCGGTCTAAATCCCGCCTCCTTGGTTGGGGATGCAGGGCAACAGGAATCGTTCATGGGGCTCCTCGATTCACTCAAAAACCTCCTGGGGGTAACGCCGGTCAGCATTGGCGAGCTGAACCGGCAGGCGACCCATGCCCCGGCGCGGGACATCCCCGTGGCACCGAAACCGGACCCCCTTGAAGGCATTGAGGTCACGGAGGATTACCGGCTGGTTGGTGACGTCCTGGATTCTGGCTTCCCCATCGTCTTCGTCAGCGGCAAGGCCGGGACAGGCAAGTCCACCCTAATCCATTACCTTCGGCACGCCACAAAGAAGCATGTCGCCGTGGTGGCCCCGACCGGCGTGGCCGCCCTGAATGTGAAGGGGGCGACCATCCACTCCTTTTTCCGCTTCCCTCCGCGCATCCTCCAGGAGGAAGACATCGAGCAGGTGAGGGATCGTCGCCTCTACCAGAAGCTAGACCTGTTGATCGTGGATGAGATTTCCATGGTCCGGGCGGATGTGGTGGACGGCATGGACCGGTTTCTTCGCCTCAATGGACGGGATGAACATGCCCCCTTCGGCGGGACGCAGTTGCTTCTGGTGGGGGACCTCTTCCAGTTGCCCCCCGTCGTCACCAAGGCCGAGGAGTCGGTCCTGTTCTCTCGGAACTACGAGAGCCCCTACTTCTTCAGTGCCAAGGCCCTGGAGCACTGCCAGATGGCCCCCATCGAACTCGGGAAGGTGTTCCGCCAGCGGGACCCCGGGTTCGCGGACCTGCTCAACAGGGTCCGGGTTGCCGAGGAGCTCGCCCCCACCCTCTCGACCATCAACGGCGCCTGTGCCGTGCCTGGAGACGCTACGGATCAGGTCATCGTCCTGACCTGCACCAACGCCGCCGCCGATCGCGAGAACCAGCAGCGGCTAAACCAGCTCCCCGGCGAAGCCCGAACCTTCCTGGGCGAGGTGAAGGGCAAGCTGAACATCGAGGAAGAGCGCCTTCCCGCGCCATTGAACCTTGCCTTGAAGCCCGGAGCTCAGGTCATGTTCACCAAGAACGACAGCGGGAAGCGGTGGGTGAACGGTACCCTCGGACGGGTTCACGCCATCCTGGACAACTCCATTCAGATCGAGCTCATCACCGACCACCCCGGCACCCGCCACGAGGTGAGCCGAGAGAAGTGGGAGTCCTACCGCTACAGATACGACTACACGCAAGACCGCATCCAGATGGAGGTCGTCGGGGAGTACACCCAGTTCCCACTGATGCTTGCCTGGGCCGTCACCATTCACAAAAGCCAGGGCAAGACACTGGAGAAAGTTCGCGTGGACCTCGGCACTGGGGCCTTCGCCCCTGGGCAGGTCTATGTGGCCCTCAGCCGGTGTCGCTCCCTGCAAGACATCCGCCTGGTGCGCCCCATCCAGGCCAGCGAGGTCAAGTGCGACCCGAGGATCAAGCGGTTCTACCAGGCTATGGCTGGCAATTCCAAGCCCATGGATTCCGCCCCGGTGACGGCACCTTCGGCACCTGAAGGCAGTCCTCCCGCCGAGATCTGCCCTTCCTGCGGAGGGAGCCTCAGGTCCCGAACGGGGCGGTACGGCCCCTTCCTGGGCTGCTCCAACTATCCTTCCTGCAAGTTCACGAGGAATCCCTAGATGGCATCAAGGTAAATCCGCTGATCCAAGGCGGCTCCAACCCAGACTTCCCGGAGCAGCGCCTCCCCAAGCTCGAAACTGGCCCACATAACCGTTCCCGAGATGAGCGAGCCCTCGATAATCGGACGGATCAGCAAGGTCCGTCCGGGTACCGGAGGTTCCGCACAAAGGACGAGATATGACCGCTTCCCTTCCGGTTCATATGCAACGGGCAGGTCCACCAACCAGGCCTTGAGCCCGGCGGGGAGGGGCTTCTCCATCAGGGGAAATAGCTCTTCCATCCACTCCTCATCGGCCTCGAGACTGCCTCGGCGCCTGCGAAGAAGGTAGTTCAGCTGGTCCTTGTTCCACTTCTGAACCGTGGGATGGTCCGCCTCCCACCGAGGGGGCTGAGGCGCCGCGAAGGCCATCAGCATCCTGAGATCCGGGAGACCGGCCTCCTTCGGGACGGACAATCCGGAGGAAGAGGTCGCGGAAGGATTGCTGGCCGAGGCTCCGGCCAGCTGAGGACTGGTCCCATCGAACTGCTGATTCTCGCCAGACTTCTTCGAGGTTTTGCGATTCACTGGCCCACCTCCATCTCTTCGCATCGACTACCTCCTTGGCCCAAGTCAGGCCTTTGACTGCCAGGTTCCAAACAACCGCACCAATGTGCTTCTGCGGCGGTCTCGCGATGCCCTGCTCCCGCAGGCTCCGGTGATCCACCCGTGTGTTCACCATGCGGCCTTCAAAGGCAGCATTTTGGGCATTCGCCCAGGCCTCCCGCCACTCCAAGAGCAGGGATACATCGTTCCAGCCTCTTTCCTTCTTGGAAGAGAACTGTCCATTCACGAGGGGGCGCATGGTCAGGAGGATGTGCGCGTGGGGATTTCCTACATTCACGTGCCGGCTGATGTCCGCGATCATCCCTCGCGCCACGAACTGCTCCCGGACGAAACTGAATACCAGCGCCATCTGCTCTTCTGGCGTGAATTCGACAGGTAAGGCCAGCTCGACTTCACGCGTGACCTGAGCATCCTTGCGTTTCTCCGCCGCCTCCACTCGGTTCCAGAGTTCGCGGCGATCGAAGACCCAGTCGGGTGAATGCGCTGGGGCCATGATCCTGCAGAAGGAATGGTCCACAGCCTTGCGGCGGGAGAAGTCAAAGACCAGCCCCGTCCGGTCGTCGACGATGCGCTCTCCTGCCCGATAAGCTGCCGCCCCGGTGGCGCTGCGACCGGTGCTGCGGGAGATGACCTGGGCGGCGAGGTGGTAGAGGGACATGGCGGCATGGGAAATGGGTTGGGGTCCAGGGGAGGGGCTTGCCCCAATCCCCTCGGCGCACACATTCCGCATGGAATGTATAAGTGCGCCCTTCGGGTACCGTACACCATCTCTTCATGGCTCTTTTGCGCGGCCTTTTGGGCGGCCCTTTGCGCAATCCTGTCCCCCATCCATGCGCAATCAAGGGGTCTGGCCGGAGGAGGAGAATGGGTCTATGGAGGTCCCATGGACAAGGCAACTCGAGCCTCTGAGATCAGGGCAAAAGCCTCTCAACTGTTAGCCCGTGCAGCAAAGCTGGAAGGACAGACCAAGGAGGCTGACAGGAAAACTCGAACCAGGCGCGCGGTCCTCGTCGGGCTCATGGTCCTCAATCAACTAGAAGCCAGTCATTCAATCCCCTCGATGAGGACCTTGGAAGATTTGCGCAAAGCCATGGATCCCTTCCTTCGGTGGAACCGGGATCGGGCACTGTTTGACCTCTCCATGAGAGAAGAATCCTCCGCCAAGGGATCGACCGAATTCTGATCTCCTTGGAGATGGTTGATAGAGCTAGGCCAACCGATCTGAGCGCTTCAATTCCGCTGCACTCAGGCTATTCCAAGTTTCGATTTTGTAGCCCACACCCCTAAGCCTGAACCGACCGTTTGTCTTCAGAAGCGTGACGATATCCTTCGCCATTGGTTCCCACTGTTCAAGATCTGTCGCGGCAAGGCGTGGAACCCTCATGATGAAATAAAATAGAACTTCCACTGTTCCTGTTTCCCAGGGGTTAGCGGTGTTCTCCCCAAATGGCATGAGGCGAATTTCGTGAGTAGCCCGGAGGAAATGTCCAAGATCCCCCTCCTCCTCTATTGCTTGGGTAAGACATCCTTCTAGTTCAGCTATTGCCCCTTCATGGCCAGCCTCTGAACTTGTAAGATCGTCCGGTAACGCAGGACGGGTGAGCTTGTCTCCGATAGCCTCGGCTAACATTCTCCGCTCTGATTGAGATGAGCATCCAGAGCGTCGAAATTTGGAAACCTTCGCTAGGGCCAGCTTCGAAAAGGTCTGCATTCGTTCAAGATCAATTGCCAAACCATGTGCCTTAAGTGTTTCGGTTGTGTGGTACCGCGATCCACTGCCGCTGCATATTGATCTCCATTGGTCTCTTGGTGGCTTTACCACGGGTGCCAGGATTACCCACTTTCTCTCTTTGCCCTTCCATTCGCGGGTGACATCGCAAGTCTGAGTGATCATTGCAAAGCCATCTACATCGAGTGATCTACAGGCAATAGCTTCATCCGTAGAAGGCTCCATTTCCTGTCCCCCTACCAGGTGAAGCATTTCTAATGGGTAATCATCACCAAGTTCCTCGAGAAGAATATAGTCACCCTGCCACCAGTCGGCGGTTGCCTGGTTAACGGACGACACATCAATCACGGCTGTGAATCACCTTTCCGGCGATTCGTAGCCTTTTGCCTGTCTTGCTGGTCATTGGCAGGTCTTCATCAGTATCCAGGTCACTGACTTTCAGGGAAGCAGCAAGGTCTCTATGCCCTAAAGCCACAGCGCCGAATGAACTACGTCCCCCGTTTTTTAGGGCTGCGAACATTCGTGCGGTTGCTTCCTGGTATTGGCCTTCTCGGAACCGATCCATTGGGCATACACCATTTTCATCCATGGAAAGTATAGATCCCCGAATTGACTCGGGGTCCCACCCTTCAAGCGGTTCCAGAGCAGCGAGGATTTCTCTCAGATGAGCCTCGTTCGAAGGGGATATCGGCTTGCCGTCTTCCCAGTTATACGGAGTCCTACGATCCACACATAGCATCTCAGATAGTCTTGTCTTGGAGAGACCGGTGAGGGTTCTAAGGCGACGGAATGCAAGTGTGTGGGATGGGGTTGCGGGTCGACTAATATCAACGAGTTGATGCTTTGGTTTAGCACGAAGGTTGTCCTGCCCAGCAGGAGATGGCACTGCCGTAAGAAAGGCAATGAAACACGCTTCCAAGGGCAAGATTCTCGGCTGGTAGACCGGACTCATTGTTTCTCCCCCCTATGTGCCGCTATGAATTCTGGCGTAACCAACTCCCTGAAGATGCAATATTCGCGGTCGGCTAATTCTGAGAACTTGGCACAAAGCGTATCAGCAGTGAAGGATTCGACCTGGCCACTCCGTTCGGGATTCAGGAATACATCGACATCAAGGATCCATGCTTCCTTGGTCCAGGGTGGAACACCACTTGGTTCGTAGGTGGTCCCAGCCGCAAGGAACCCATGTCGAACGGCGGCAAAAACTCCGCCCAGATCCCATTCGGCTGAAAACAAACAGTTCGTCATCCCGTCAAGAATGGTCGTTCCAGGGATTCCACGGTATTCCGCCTTTAGCATTTGTTGGAATTGATCACGAGCGTGGTCTTCTGATCTAGGGCCACGGTTGATGTACCGAAGACCTAATCGCCCCCAGTAGGCGATGCCAAAGTAGTTGGCCGCAACCTCTATGGCCAAGCGGAAACGTTGGACAAATTCTTCCCGCGTGTCGTAGCGCGTACAAACCAACGAAATGAAATCATCGGCGAGAACCAGTTCCCATTGCTTGTCGGCCGATGCGAAACGAAAGGAAACATTCTGGGCTTCCATCTGCTTTAGTTCACCCCCCTCGGGCGCCCAGGCAATCTGAAGCAACCGCTCAGGAGTGCAATATGGGAACTCGCGCTTGATCAACTCATGGAAGCCGACATGAATCCCCTTCTTCTCCGCTAGATGGATCGGGGGGAACTTCACCTGTGCAATCACCCGCTCCAGGGGGGCATTTGTCGACAGGGGGACGGTCTCGGGAGGATCCGCAAGGAAGAGGTGGTGGCTCATTGGGCGCTCTCTGTGGGATGTCCTACTTCACAGTGTGAAACGAAGTGTGAAATGGTTCCACGGTATTTTGGTCACATCACTCCAAATTTATGAAACTATTTACCTTAATGTACCCTAAGTCTTTTTGGCCAGTAAGCCTGCAGGGACCGAGGAGCGTTTGACGGGGCTCTGTCCTCCCCGGATCGGATTGCGCGTCGGACCCTCCACTGCCTATGCGCAATCCGACGTTGTTGGCACACCCCTTGGCCTAATAATAAATTTTCACCACAGAAACCAATACGGCCAATTGAACCCATTTGGGAAATCCATAGAATGCGCAAAACGGGTTGGCCGAGCGCGCCTAGTGCGCAAAACCGCACATCTAGCATGGGCTTCATGTCCTATGAGGTTCATGTATGTCCCAAGCAATCCTCCGACTTCCCGAAGTGCTCCGCCAGCGTGGCCTCTCCAGGAGCACGCATTACGACGACATCAAGAAAGGGCTTTACACGAAGCCGGTAAAAATTAGGGAGAGAGCTAGAGGGTGGCCCGAGTATGAGGTGATAGCCCTCAACGCCGCGCGCATAGCCGGCAAGGGTGACGACGAGATCCGGTTCCTAGTCAAGCGGCTCCTGGCCGACCGCGAGTCGGCAGCGTAATGAGCGCATCTTGTAAACTCACCCACTGCGGGGTTCGGCTTGGATCCCTCTCTCATTTCGCAGGTTTACAAGGGGTCCCCATCCCTTGGCAGTTCTTCCCCCTGCGTTCGTCCCGGCCCGTCTCCCCCTCGTCCAAGGGGGGGAGATGGGACGGGCGCGAGCGATTCGATGGTTCTTCGCGATCAGTGAATGTTGGGGCTGCCTGCCACCGACCACGGGCACCCTCGTAGCCAAGGCAATGACAGGTGCTTTACCTGGCATTGCCTTGGCGAGGGTGAGCCGATCACACATGGGCCCCAGAGCAGCACCGGGGTTCCTCATTCAAATAGCCTGGGGTGGGGTGTCGCGCCAACGACCCCCACCGTGCTGGCCAGGACAAAGCGCCTTCTCAGGCGCAGGGACACATCCATGTCGACAGCACCGGACCTCACGGCCCGCGCTACCAGTATGGGTTCTGACGAACCGCCGGCACAATCTCAAGAGGGTTCGCGGAAGTCGTCACGACCTCGAGCCAATGCCGAACAGACGAGCGATGCGAGGCCGCCCCGGAAGGGGCGGCGTCCACAAAATAGCACCAACTCCCAAACGCATGAATACAAGCCGCTTCCTTCAGGTGTTCCTGCCGAGGCGGTTCCATCCCTGGCCGGGTTCCGGCGCGGAGGTCGGAAGTCCACCTGGTCCCAGAAAGCAGATTTTCTCCAGGCCATCCAGAAGCAGTTCGGCGAGAGACCGGAATCGGCCCACGTACTGAAAAATCTTCGTATTTGCGGAAAGTCGAGGAGGGGGAAGGACAAGGATGGCAAGCTGCGCGTCGTAGGAAGACGCAAGGTCAGCCGAGAGGGCAAGGATATCGGTGGCCACGTCGCTGGGCTTTGGAAGTGCTGCAAGCGTCTCTGCCCGGTCTGCGGGCTGCGGCTGGCCGTACGGCGGCTTCTCCAGCTTCAGCGCCGGGCTTCCTTCGTGGAGCAAGATTCCAGCCTGATCCACGTCGCCGGGGCGCTAACCTGCCGTCACCACATGGGTGGCAACCCGCGAGAGAAATTCGACGCCCTCAGTGACCTCTGGAACGAGTTCGCCAAACAGCCATGGGTGGGCGGAGATCGCCGTGTGAAGTCCTTCCACCCCAAAGTTCTGGCGGGGTACTTCATGGCCCCTGAAACCACCTTCTCGTCGATGTTTGGATTCCATCCTCACCTACAATTTGGTGGCTCCCTGCGGCCTCCGATGGAACTGCCTACCCTCGCGGAGAAGGAACAGTGGTTCCTGGAATACCGGGACCGCTGCCGGGCCTGGTTCGAGAAGAATGCTCCGCGCTTCCATATCACCTGCGAGTGGAAGGACGACTGGCTCCAGATGGCCCAGGGTGCGCTGGCGGCTGTCGTTCACTACGTCGTAAAGGGCGACAAACATCACGAGGATCTGGCCATCGACGTGACAGAGATGGAAGCGCCCGGATCCCGGTTGGCCGACTTGGACCGACTCTTCAAAGAGGGCGTGTTCGGCGCATTGAAGCGGGCTCGCGGACTCTCTGAGTCAGAGATGCCCGTGGGCGAACGCATCAATTTGTGGAACGCGACTCGCGGCATGCGCTGGTTCCGCGTTGGCGGCCTCTGGAGCGATAAGGAAACCGCCAAGTCCGACGAGGAAACAATGGCCGAGGATGAGACGGCAGATGAGGATGTCGTGGAAATGGCTCCCGCGGCATGGGACCGCCTCCGACGGGAAATCATCCACATCCTCTGCGCCCTCCTCGGAGATGTCCGCTACTCCCGGTCCGTAGTGGTACAGGTTTGGGCCGCTGCCGAAATGATGCTCGTACAGGGCTGTGACCAGCGGGCTATTCGCGACACGATCATGAGCCTCCTCCCTCCGCAAGGAGACCGGCACTAGCGTCCCCCAGGAACCCGACCTCCATCAGATTTAGGGTTCCTTTCCATTTCAGGTGGGTAGGCCGTAGCTGAGCTTGCCTGCCAACAGGTAGGCGATGGTGATGAGGTTGCGGGTGGTGCTGTAGCCTCGGGCCTTGGCTTTGGCGGCCTGGAGGATGGAGTTGAGGCCTTCGGC
>JANXQX010000153.1 GCA_025353305.1 Holophagaceae bacterium | reverse complement strand
GCCCTGGGCAACCGCTCCATCGTTTGCGATCCCCGCCGCGCCGACATGAAGGCCATCCTCAACAGCAAGATCAAGCGCCGGGAATCCTTCCGCCCCTTCGCGCCTTCCGTGCTCCGGGAAAAGGTCCTTGACTGGTTCGAGATCGAGGGCGAAGTCCCGTTCATGATGCAGGTCTACCAGATCCGTGAGGAGCAACGGCCCCGCATCCCCGCCGTGGTCCACGTGGATGGCTCGGGCCGATTGCAGACCGTCACGCGTGCCACCAACCCCCGCTACTACCGCCTGATCGAAGCCTTCGAGGGCCTCACCGGCGTCCCCATGGTGCTCAACACGTCCTTCAACGAAAATGAGCCTGTGGTCTGCACCCCCCAGGAAGCGCTGGATTGCTTCCTGCGCACCCAGATGGACCTGCTCGTCCTCGGGGATTGGATCGTCCGGCGCTGGAACCCATGAACCAGGGATTCCGGCCTTGAGTGCCACCCGGAACACCGGCTTCCGCGGCCTCCTAGCCGGTCTCTGGCGCCACTTGAGCACCCGCCGCAAGCGCCAGTTCGGACTGTTGACGGTCCTGGTCCTGGTCAGTGCTTTTGCTGAAGTGGTGAGCCTGGGCGCGGTGCTGCCCTTCCTTGGCATCCTCACGGCACCGGAAAGGGTATTCAGAAATCCCGCCGTAGTCAAACTGGCCCACCTGTGGTGTGACCAGGTCCTCGATCTTCGGGAAGGAAAGATTGCCGCGATGGGGACCTTCGGGGAATTCATGGACAAGAGCCCGACGTTCAAGGCGATGACAGCCCTGGCCTAGGGCGTGTTAACACTATCTTAGGGCTTCGGCAATAAGGGCGATGAACAGGAAGGCTGCAAACATCACGTCGAGCTTGTCGTATCGCGTGAACACTCTGCGAAAGGCTTTCAGTCTCCGAAAGACACGCTCTACCTCGTTCCGCCGCTTGTACAACTCCCGATCGTACTCCCAGGGATCTACACGGGTGCTCAACGGAGGAACGACTGGAAGGTAACCCAATTCGACCGCCAGCTTTCGCGTTTCATTGCCCTCATATGCTCTGTCAATGAGCAGGTGGGTGGGACGTTCCGGGGGCCCAAGCTTGTGCAACAATTCCCGACCCCGTGGGCCATCACCATCCTGCCCTGGGGATAAATCAAACCTTACGACCGTTCGAGCATCTGCGGCAACCAGATGAATCTTTGTCGTCCACCCGCCACGGGATCTTCCGATGGCTTGTGGTCCGTTTTTTTGAGCGCACCCGTGCCGTCCGGGTGGACCTTGATATGGGTGCTGTCCAGTGAGACGACATCAACACTGATTCGTAGAATTTGAGATCGCTGCAGCTCCGTGAACACCCGCTCCAGAACGCCATTCTTGGCCCATCGGTTCATTCGCGTGTAGATGGTATGCCAATTCCCGAATCGAGCCGGAAGCCCTCTCCACTTGCACCCGTGCTCTGCTATATAAAGGATCGCGTTGAGCAGATTTAGGTTTTCCATGCTGACATTGCCGCGCTGCGTGGGGAGGCAATGCTCAATGAGTCGAAATTGCGCTTCTGAGATCTACATGTCTAGAAGAATCGATTATTGCACGGAGAATTTCAAGTAGTGTTAACACGCCCTAGCCCGCCATGCCCGTGACCACTGGATCGCAGGGGCTTCCACGATCTGGAACGAGAGGTAGGCCAATCCGACCAGGAAGATTGCAATTCCGCAGTCTGAGGTGACGTGCAAGACAGGATGGCCGATCCAACTTGTCGGCCTGAGGGGGCTCAGTATGTAGACGCCTATCGGGACATGGATCAGGTAGAGACTGTAAGAAACTTTTCCAAGTACCAGTCCAAATCGTCGGACTAAAGCAAGTGGAGGCTTCCTGGTTCCGTGGAGGTTCTGCTTCTCTGCGGTGGGTTCCAGGATCCTTGTCGAACGCGAGGACACGAGAAGAAACCCGATCACAAGGATCGTAGTAAGGATTACAGCGCCTTGGAATGCCAGGAGGATGGTGATCGTATTCGATGCGATAGAGACCACACTTCCGGGTGCCCGAGGATCATGGAGGGCGTATCCCAGTCCGAACAGCGGCCACCAGTGAAGGACGGGGTTGAGATCCACATGCAGGGAGGCACACACGAGAATGGCCACACTCAGGACGGCCGGAAGCTGGGAGTCAAGGTGCAGTAACTTGGAAATGTAGACGAGCAGGTAGTAACACACCTCGCAAACGAGACTCCAATACACCCAATTTATGGGTTTGATGCGAGAAACTGGTTCGATCGCCAAGATGATGGTTCCCAACAAATCGATAGGAGTCCTGGGAAAAGCCGTCACGTCATTCGCCCCCGCAAACTTCCACCTAAAAATGGCCACGCACAAGACGATGCCGAGGCTTGCCCAATATGCAGGGAAGACCCTTGCCATCCGCCTGAGAAGAAACACACTAGGCTCCCGGATTCTCGATGCGGTCATTGCGATCACGTAGCCACTAATTACAAAAAAAATCGCCACGCCGAGCCAACCCTGCTTGCAGATGATCCGATACATGGAAGGGACCATCGGGATGGGTTCATTAAGGTGGAAGAAAACCACGGCGAGGGCCGCGAGGCCGCGCATGATCTCTATGCCAGGCATCCAGGTTGAAGCATTTCCCATGGCATCGGCGGGTGGGTTCGAGAGCGGGGCTTGAGTCATCAGCAGGCACGGCAGGAAATTTTCGATAGCTGTGAAAATGCATGGCTAAAACAACATTGGTCTAGCCCCAGAATATCCCATCGTTACAGACTCTCCCCTTGTTCGTCACCCGCAGTGCCGGATATGTTGGCTGCCAATTGGTCCGCCTGCTCGATGAAGTGGGCCACCGGGTTGTTGTGCTGGACAACCTCATCTATGGGGCGCCGGGAGTAGGTGCTCCATGGGAAACTCGTGACCGGGGACCTGGGAGACGTAGTCTTCCTGGAACAGATATTTGGGCAGCGCACCTTCGACGCGGTACTCCACTTCGCTGCCTTCATCTTGGTGCCGGACTCCATGAGCCAGCCGCTGGCCTACTACGGGAACGACCTCGCCGACACCCTAAGGCTGCTTCAAGCTTGCGAGGCCCACGGCGCCCACCGCCTGGGGTGTTCCTAATCGGCGGCGGTTTTGCGGGCAGCCCGACCGCAAATCAGCATCCAAGGGCGACCCCCTCGTGCTGCCCTTCTTGGGCATCCTCACCGCGCCTGAAAGGGCGTTCAGGCATCTGGTGGTATTCAAGCTGGTGGAGCTATGGGGTATCACCTCCCCAAAGCAGCTCGTCCTCCCACTCTCTCTATCTTTCGCGGTGGCAGTCCTAGTGGCGGGGGCGACCCGCATTTTGATCCTATGGGTCAGGACCCGCTTCACCAGCAGCAATGGTGGGAATATCGACATCGAGGGGTATCGCAGGACCAAATACCCGGATCTCATGAAAGGGGGGGCCTCGACGTCATTCATGGGCTGATCTACCATGTCCTGTGTGATTCTGGCCCCAGTTCTATATGATTGATTGTGGGTATGAAAAATTAACAAATAAACATCAGCCCGAGTGTATATGATAAATAAAACCGTTTTAAATAAAAATTATTTCACCTTGTTACGTCGTCTGTGGTTCCACTTTAGTATTCACCGCAAACGCCAGTTCGGAATGTTAACTGGATTGATTTTCTTAAGCGCATTCGCAGAAGTGGTCAGCCTTGGGGCCGTGTTACCTTTCTTGGGAATCCTCATAGCACCTGACCGGGTATTGAGATACCCATTCATTGCCAGGGTTGCCCGGATTTGGGGGATCACCTCTTTTGATAAATATATTCTACCCATGACAATAGCATTCATAATTGCGATCCTGGTGGCGGGAACAATCCGAATGTTGCTTGTTTGGGCTAGTACGCGTTTAACCACAAGTGTCGGTGCCCAGTTATCAATTGAGGTATACCGTCGGACACTATACCAACCTTATCAAATCCACTTGGCTCGCAACAGTAGTGAAGTGATAAGTAGTATCACGAATAAAGTCGAGGTGGTGGTACAGGGAGTGGTCATGCCCATTCAAATTCTAGCCCTTTCAACAGTTATGATTGTAGCGGTGATGTTGGCATTGATCGCCATAGATCCAGTTGTGGCCTCTTTTGCTACCTTGGGGTTCGGTGGTGCGTATGGCCTTATCACCTGGATTGCACGGCACCGCCTAGCGGATAATAGTAAAATAATTGCCAATAAACAAACTCAAGTCATCAAAGCTCTTCAGGAGGGATTAGGCGGGATCCGAGACGTTCTATTAGATGGAACCCAGCAAGCCTACTGCGACATATTTCGCCAAGCTGACATTCCAATGCGCCGTGCAGTTGCCAACAACAGCATTATCAGCCAAAGCCCACGATACATTATGGAAGCGCTTGGTATGATACTAATTGCCACATTAGCGTACACCTTGACAAATAGAAGCGGTAATATTGCTACTTCCATCCCGATACTTGGAGCTCTAGCTCTTGGCGCCCAGCGACTTCTCCCAGCTTTGCAGCAAGGCTACGGTGCCTTGGTCAATATTGCAGGTAGCCAAGCTTCTCTTCGAGACACTCTCGAATTATTAGACCAACCCTTGCCACCGGAGGCATTCTTACCGATACCCGCCCCACTACCGTTCAACCGGGAGGTGCGATTCGATTCAGTAGGTTTCAGATATAATGAGGAAGGGCCATGGGTACTGAAGGGATTCGATTTGGTAATTCCAAAGGGTTCCCGGTTTGGTTTTGTCGGAAGCACTGGCAGCGGCAAAAGCACGGCCCTGGACCTGCTTATGGGCCTGCTTACACCGACGGAAGGAGGAATATTAGTAGACGGGCAACCCCTGACAGGAGAGCGAGTACGCTCATGGCAACGCACAATTGCACACGTCCCACAAAGCATATTCCTCGCGGATACAACCCTGACTGAGAACATCGCGTTCGGAGTGCCCCCTCACCTCATTGACCATGACCGGGTGCGACTCGCGGCACGTCAAGCACACATCGCCGATTTCATAGAAAGGACCCCAGAGGGCTACCAAGCCCGCATTGGGGAACGCGGTATCCGTCTTTCTGGAGGCCAGCGTCAGCGCATCGGCATAGCCAGAGCTCTTTACAAACAAGCTTTTGTATTGGTTTTTGATGAAGCAACCAGTGCTCTTGATAGCGCCACCGAGCAATCCGTTATGGAGGCCATCGATGACCTAGACCGAGACCTTACAATTTTCCTGATCGCACATCGACTCACCACCGTGCGCCATTGTGACAATATCGTGGAATTAATTGGGGGTCGAGTAGGGGCACAAGGGACCTATGAAGAATTAATTGCGAAAAGTACTTCCTTTCGAAAAAATGCTTCATTTAACTCCTAGATTTAGTATTATTATGTAGCAACAAGAAATTAATTAATCTCGCCTGATAAACCATACAGGCCGATTATTTAGGCGTGAAGGATTTATCAGGCTCGACACCCTAGGCTGGGCCGCGGTCAAACCTCAACCGTCATAGCGGAATTGAAGCACACAGAAAATCCTTATCGCAATTCAACTTGGACAATCAAGGGCAGCGGAAGCTCCGCTTTCCCTTGACCTAGGCAAGCACTGGGCGTATCAACGAGCATGTACCCATCTACGACAAGCCAATGGAATGCGAAATCCGCCCGTGAGGATCCTTCTCGCTCACCTTTTTCAACCCCGTACCTGCCCGAAATGACGGGCCGCACCTGTCCGGGCGAACTAAATGAGGCTATAAACAAACCCTATGCACGACTGGAGATCAGAGTCGCACGAATCTTCAACCCCTATGGCCCGCATATGCACCACAACGACGGTTGCTTAATGAGCAACTTCGTAGTGCAAGCCCTGAAAGGCGAGACAAACAGGATCGACGAAGAGGGGCAGAAGACCTCCTTCTGCTACGTGAACGACCTGGCGGAACGCCTGCCATGCCTCATGGACGCCCTTGCGGACTTCACCGAGCCTGTGCACCTAGGCAACCCGGTGGAGTCCACCATCCGAGAGCTGACCGAGATGACCCTCAAGCTCTCGGGCTCCTACTCGGAGCTGGTGGCGGGCCCCCTACCCTCAGATGACCCAAAGCAGTGCCAACCCGACATCCGGCTTGCGAAGGGGAGGCTGGGATGGGCGCCATCGACGACGCTGGAGGTAGGGTTGGCCCGCACCATCGCGTACTCTCGCTGGGGGCGAGAGGAGAACTAGTCACTTGGCGATAAATGCGTCCCCTCCAACAACAATCCAGAATCAGCGAGAACCCTATGCTGAATAGAGCCCTCGGATATTACGCCCGGACTGGCTGGCGCGGTTTTGACCGAATGTGTCAGGCGCTGGGTTACGGCCACAACAAACCCATCCGCGTAAAAACAAACGCAGGCACATGGATGTACTTGGATCCACATTCATATATCGACCGTCACGTTTTAAAGGAGGGGTACTACGAGTCGGAGGTGTTGGATGCGATAAAACTCGGCCTTCGCAGTGGATCCGTACTATGGGATATCGGCGCCAACATTGGCCTTCATTCTATTGCCGTTAAATCCTCACACCCAGATTGCGTTGTGATGAGCTTTGAGCCATCACCCGCCGTTCTCGGTTCACTTTGGCAAAACGCGTCGATCAACCAGGCGGACATTAGCATCTGCTCGTTCGCCCTGTCCGATGCGGAAGCGTTTGCCACGCTGTACATCGCCAAATCTGGCAATCCCGGAATGACCACGTTGGCAATTTATCCCGGCCTTGAAGATGCATATCAAACCGAGGTCGTTGTGGCGACGATTCAGGGAGACACACTGGTTGAAAGGGGACTTTCACCTCGACCCAACGTGGTGAAAATCGATGTTGAAGGGCATGAGTTGAAGGTTTTGTCGGGTATGCGGCAGGCTTTGGCGCATGCAGATTGCAGGCGTGTAATCTTCGAAGATGGCACTGGTCCATCAGATGTCAAAGCGCTCTTGGCCGATCTGGGATTCTCAGTAGAAATACTGAGTCGTAACGAAGATACTGCCCATCTGCTTCATAACTTCATTGCCACGAAGCCAGAGCGTTGATGACGCTTCCCCAACACTAGTCCGCCGAGACCTCCATGGCCAAGGCGCCGCCGCTTAAATAAACTCAACTCAATATCCAAGAAATACCGGGTCGTACGAGATAAAATAGATTGATTTACTTACCTTATTTCTAAATGGATGGGAGCTAAATGAATTGGGCCGGATTTATTCAAAGAATTCGTCGGTGGAGGTTGGCCAGCCGCGGACTCAGGTTGGATCGTAGTTGTCGATTAGGTCCGATGGTCTCCATAGGTAGCGGAAAACGCCGGGACTTAGCAAAAACAATAAAAATTGGGCCAGAGTGCGAACTAGAACAAGGGGTGGATCTCGACCCTTGGAGTGGACACATTTTCATTGGGAGACATGTCTACATCGGTCCATATACCATTGTCTATGGTCAGGGTGGATTGGATATTGGTGATCATACATTGATTGCGATGCATTGCTGCATCCTGTCCTCAAACCACACGATCCCGGGACCGTCCCGGCAAATTCGTGATGAACCGGATGTGCTTCTTCCCACGAAAATCGGGCGTGATGTCTGGCTTGGAGCTGGGGTCATTGTGCTTGGAGGAGTCACTATCGGCGATGGTTGCGTGGTCGGAGCGGGTTCTGTGGTCACCCGTGATCTTCCTCCGTATACCATCGCAATTGGCGTCCCGGCCACAATCACTGGACACCGAAAATAGGAGAGAATATCCAGTTATGGATCTCTCAATCATCATTCCGGCTCATAATTCGGACCCAACCAGGTTGCGACGCACGCTGCGTGCATTGGGGCAGCAGGAACTGGGCATGGCGACCAGCGAGATCATTCTGGTGGACAATGCGAGCCTTCCTGCACTATCCACTGAAGTTCTGGGCGAAGACTGTCCGCCCAACCTAAGGATAGTTGAGGAAGCTGAACTTGGCCTGAGCCACGCGCGGGCGCGTGGCTTCACAGAGGCCAAAGGCTCTGTGATCGTCCTAGTCGATGACGACAACGTCATTGCCCCGGGTTACCTTGTAGAGTCCCTGGCGTTCCTTCGAGAGCACCCCGGCATCGGAGCGGTCGGTGGGAAAGTTTTCCCCGAATTTGAGATTGAGCCATCCCCTGAGCTCGCGGAGTTTTCGGGCCTGCTTGCCTTACGGGACCATGGTGACGGTGTGCTGATTGCCATGGGATTCCACCAAGGCCAGGCCCGCGACTATCCCTTATTCGCGCCTCTTGGCGCAGGAATGGCGCTGACCAGGGAAGCCGCCAGAGTATGGCTGAAACACTTCAAGGAGGCGGGGGTCCGCCTTTCAGACCGGCGCGGCAATGTCCTCTCATCCTCGGGAGACAACGACATTGTTCTCTCGATGATGGTTGCCGGTTACGGTGTCGCCTACCTACCATCACTGGTCCTCACCCACCTCATCCCCAGCCAACGCGTTCAGCCCGCTTACCTGGAGAGGCTAAATTTCGGAATTCAGAAAAGCTGGATGCAGGTTCTAGCCTTGCATCACGCCTGCCCATGGCCAGCGCTCACTCCTCTCGGATGCAAACTCCGCCAGCTTCGCGCATGGTTCCGGATGGAGCCCTGGCGTTCAAACCCAGCACGGATCCGGTTCGCGGGAGCCTGCGGACATTTCGCTGGCCGGGTGAAGCCATCATGAACAAAACGAAGCTTCGTTCGCTAGGCCTGGGGCGTGCACTCTATCACCTCTGGTACCGACCGGTCGGGTCACTCGGGCGCTGGTGGAGGCAAGGATTCTGGCTTACATGGACCTCTTCCCGTTCACGCAATAAGATGAGGGAATCTGCCCTGAAACTGCAGTGCCCGGCCACCGAGCATGCACCCTTTAACACTCCAATCTGTTTCCTGACGGGGGACCACTATTGGGAGCAAACTGCTTATTGCCTCCATAGCCTTGAGAGGCACCTGCGGACTAACCTTCGCACCATCATCATTGATGATGGAAGCCTTCAACCCCATCAGGCTGATGTCCTAAAACGCATTGCTCCAAATCTGCGTGTAGTTCCAGAATACGAATGCGCTTCAAGGCTTTCTGAACATCTTGATATCTCAGTTTTCCCAACCCTTCATCATTTGTGGCATCACTATAAGCACATCAGAAAGCTCCTCGATCCCCACCTCCTAGGCGAACGTGCGGTCCTGGTGCTGGATTCAGACATGCTGTTCCAGCACCGGCCCGAAGAAATTTGGCATTGGCTCGGCAATCCGGAGATCCCCATCGTCATGCGCGACTGTGCGGAATCCTATGGGTACACAAGGGAGCAATTGCGGTCAATATGCGGCTATGAGGTTCCACCACTCATCAACGTTGGGGTCACTGGACTCTTGACTGAGCGAATCGATTGGCATCAGTGGGAGAGTTGGTGCGCGGCCCTGGTGGGCCGGTTTGGAATGAGCTATTTTCTGGAGCAAGCCCTTGTTGCTATGCAACTGGCGACGGAACCGCATGCAATACTTCCTGCTGACAAGTACGCAGTTTTGGCTGATCTGCAAGAGGCAAGGTCCAGGCACCTGGGCCTCACATTGGGGCACTACGTCGCCGATAGCAAACCTTTCTACTTTCAAGACGCCTGGAGGGTACAATCCGATAACTCAGCGTTGGGGTTCATGCCAAAAGCAAAAATCGAGACCAGTCAATCACCCATGCCACCGGAACCTTGAGCACCGATGCCTAATCCATTAATTTCTGTCTTAATTCCCTGTTACAACGCGGAACGCTGGATTCGGGAAACCCTTCAATGCGTCCTGGAACAAACCCATCAAAATCTTGAAATCATTATCGTGGATGACGGATCGAAGGATTCCAGTTGCCAAATCATCGATGGTTTCAACGATCCACGAATCCATTTGATCCGACAGGAGAACTCGGGTGCGGCGCGGGCGCGGAACATCGCCTTCCAAGCCTCCACAGGCCAGTTCGTGCAGTTCCTTGACGCCGATGACCTACTAGCCAAAAACAAAATCGAGAAGCAGCTGTCACGCCTGCTCCTTCATCCGGATTGTGTAGCCTCATGCCGCTGGGCACGCTTTATTGACTCGCCCTCAGAGGCATTCTTCCCAACAGACTATGCCAACGGGGACAGTAAGCCGCTGGACTGGCTTCTGGCAGCCTGGCAGGCGGGCGGCGGCATGCTCTTCCCCGCATTGTGGCTG
>JANXQX010000149.1 GCA_025353305.1 Holophagaceae bacterium | reverse complement strand
GAGTTGAAGCTCGAAGATGCAACCCTGCTGCGCGTCCTTGGCTATCGCTTGAAGCAGCTCGGGCAACATCGCCTTTCAGTATGGGCTTCCGAGGAAGTGCTGCGCATGCGGGAAGAAGAACCCCAAAGCACCCGGGATCTGGCACTTGCCTGCGCGGCGGATGGACAAGAGCAGCGCGCAGCCGACTTGCTGTGGGAAGTCGTCAGGAAACCATGGGACGGCCGTTTCAGGGACGTCAATCTCATCGCCCTAGGTGAAATGAACGCGCTGATCGGCACGGCGAAGACGAGAGTCAACACAATGAACATGGATCCCCGCTTCATCCACAACCTGCCGGTGGACGTGCGCGTGGTGCTGAACTGGGACACCGACAACAGCGACATGGATCTTCACGTCATCGATCCCCGGGGCGAGGAATGCTATTACAGCCATTCGAAGACCGAGCTGGGCGGCCGCATCAGCGCTGACGTCACCGGAGGCTATGGACCCGAAGAATTCCTGCTCAAGCGCGCCATTCCAGGCACTTACAAAGTGCGCGCCAACTATTTTGGAACCCGCCAGCAGAGCGTCATCGGCGCCACCACCGTGTCGTTGGAACTCTACCTGCACTACGCCAGCGGCAAGGTGGAAAACAAGTCCGTGATCCTGCGCCTCACCGGCAGCAGCCGACTCGTGGATGTGGGAGAGTTCGTGTTCGTGAAGTGATTGAGTTGAATTAATCCGGGACCGAAAAAGAAACCACACGGAGGGCAGCGGAGGGAAACGGAGAAAAGCAATTCTCAGCTTCCCTCAGTCTCTTCCTCGCTTCCCTCCGCGTGGTTTCATTATTAATTTCGCTCTAAGCCGTCAGCTTCGCGATTGTTGGTCCTGGGTTCCAGAAGGCGCGCAGTTCGCCGATCTTACTGGAAGCATCCAAATGGAACACGTCTATACCTTCGAAAACCACCTCGGCGCCATTGCGACCCTTGCCTTCACCACGAAAGGCGATGGCCCACTCAGAACCTTGACCATGGGCTTCGCGGGGGAAAAGCCGCACCGATGTAAAAAGGGAACCAATGCCTGCAAAAAACTGTTTCACCCCCGCTGGTGATCCATTCACAGGACTCCCCACGGGATCCTCGTGCCGACAAGGATCCGCGAAACAGGCCGCAGCCTTGTCGAAATCCATGGCGGACACCGCATCGAAATAATCTTGAATCGCCGTGGGCAGGACCGGGAAACTCATGGAACCTCCTGGGTGGTCAACCGTGGTCGCAGCGAGTTTGGAGCGGGCGATGGGGATCGAACCCACGACGTCCAGCTTGGGAAGCTCAATCGTAAGTCTTTACAAGGTTTTTATTATCACTGATTTATAACCATTTTTGAATTTAATAATGTAACTGTAGTGGAACTGCTCCCCATTCCCATCAGCACAGCCACCCTATCCTGGGCCTCGGCTTGGTCCTTCGGACGCTGAATGATGTAACCCATGGTTGTGCTGGGATCTTTGTGCCCCATCATCTGTTGGATTTGAGAAATAGGGGTCCCTGCCTCGTAGTGGGTCGTGGCGAAAGTGGCCCGTAGACGGTGAGGATGGAGGCCGTGAAGTCCCACGGCAAGGCCAGCCCTTTCTGCGTGTTTCAGGGTGTAGCCCTTCACTCGCCCATTCCCATCCTCGCCGGGCATGATTAGGCCAAAGGAGGGCCTACCGCTCTCAACCCACCGCGCATGAAGCAGGTCGAGCAACCAGGTGGGGACTGGAACCACCCTGGTTTTACGATTCTTGGTTTTGCCTGGTTGATACACGGCCGTCCGAAAGTCTAGCCATTCCCAGCGGATGCCGAGAGCCTCGCCTTCCCGGAGCCCAAGGGCTAATTGGAGCCGGATCCCCAAGGAAATATCGGGGTCAGGAGCGTAGGGCTGAACTCGGCCTTTATGCCATTTGGGTTTATCTGGTGGGATCACCTGGTCCGTCGCCGCCAGGAATGCCGGGACCAACTCCGGCCAGACGACAGGTTCAGGCTCATCCTGCACCTTGAGTTTGAGTTTCCTTACATCGAAGGGGACCGCCGGAGCCCAGCCCATTTCTTGGACCGCCCAACGAACCACAACGGTAAGAATTTTGAGCTGGGTATTTGCGCCCCCCGGACTGTGAGGGAGTTCCCATTCCCCCCTCTGACCTGGCCGGTAGGCCCTTCCCTTCCCGCCCAAGTACTCCTGAAGCATTCCTTTTACGCGGTCAGTGGTGATGTCTTGAATTGGGAGGCCAAGTAGGAGCCCCTGATGTTTTGGGATGCTCGTTTCCACCTGATTAACCCATTTCTTTCCCCGAAGACCACTGTGCGCCCGCACCCAGGCCTGGTGGGCTTTCGCAAGGGTTACCACCTCAGTACGAATGACCCCCTGCTCGTCCAAAGCCCACCGCTCGCGCTCACGTTTCAGCCACTCCATCGCTGCCGCGTGGGTCTCACATCCCGTGTCCCCGCGATGGATTTCCCCTCGGAAGCGAACAAAGTAGAAATAGGTTCGCCCTCCTGGATATTTAACCAAACCGTTACGGACCCTGGGTTTACCGGACGTCTTGGTCATTCCATCGCCACATCACCCGTCGTGGGGTCAAAAACGTGAGGGCCATCGGGGCAAAAATATAGACGGCGTACGGCATTGTCCTTCTCTTCCCATTCAGCCAGTAACGCTGGGTATCGCTTCGTGTAATCCCTGAACAACGTGATTACAAGTAAGCCAACAACTAATAAAAACGACCCCAGCACGGCAGCAGGAGAGACCCTGGTTGAATGAATCCCGAGAACTATGGAAATTACCCCAGCCCCTAATGCCAACCACCCCAGTTTTAGGTTGTCGGGAGGGGGCATAGGCTCTTGGGGAGGGCTGAAGGGCCCGAGCAATTTGTGTATTGCCGTTGGCACCTCCACCAACTTCCCGTCCTGATTTACTGCGGGCCTGGTTGCCTCCGTGGTCTTCAGTACCGCCACGACGGGGCGAGTTCGGGCTTTTCCACAGACCGGACAATTGGGACCCAGGACCGCGCATTTCTCTTCGCCAATAACCTGCTCCGCGTATGCGCCAATAGCCTGATCCGCGAATGTATGGACTGGGTGAAAATTGATTATCTCGCCATTCATGAGGCACCTTTGAGAAGCTGGGAAATCTCTTGATCATCAAGATCGAGCGGCGAGGCGAGACCCTGGGCAGCGCAGATTCGATAGACCTTCGCCACCAGCGTGACCTTCTGTTCATATGTGAAGGTCTTCTTGGAATTCTTAATGGCCCGAAATACGGCGTCCTTGACACGTCCCATCAAGGCCAGATCGACTTCCCCAGGGGCGCCATCAGTGCTCGGCTCAGCCTCTTTGGCCTTATTGGGCAGGAGCTTCAATGGCTCCTCCTGCCCCTCCCCGGTGCGCAGCCATTCGGGGTTGCAATCCAATACCTCGGCAACCTTGAGCCGATTAATCCCCCTTGGTTCGGACTTCCCAAGCTCCCATTTCGACCAGGCAGGCTGTGAAACACCGGTTCTTCGGGCTGCCTCGGTAGCTGTGAGGCCTATTTTTTCCCGTCTGGACTTAATTCTTGCCGAAACATTTTTCATCATAAGAACTTTCATAACTTTTTCTTGTTTGTAGTTATATTTTGTTCTAATGTTTTCATAGCTTCCGGGGTTCCACTACCTCTTCATTGGAGCATACAGGTTCCTAAATCTAATTCAGGATTGATTTTCATGGGTCTTCCCGTCCATGTGACCGGGGCCTCATCGGTGCATCAATGATCATAACTTTTCATTCCCAAGGGGGTCAGAATGGATCACATTCCAGAACCAGTCAATAGCTTTTCAGTAGAAGTTATAGGATTTGATGTCCTTTCAAAGGCGAAGGCCTGGGTAGGAGGGGATCGATCCTTCGACGAGCCCTACATCAGCGCCCTTCAGGTCGTCCAACTCCTAAAGGAAGACCGAGGACGGGGCATGGATGTCCGCAAGCTCATTGCCCTCGCGGAATTGGGGGAGGTCCCCGGCTACAAGGACACCTCAAGGGGCACCCGATGGGGTGGGCACCCAACGGTCTTTAAGTGGTCCGAGGTGCGGGCTTCCCTCTTGGGTCGGACCCATGGTCCCGCCTCCAAGATCGTCCGAATCGCCCCATTACAGAATCGGGCCTCACGATGACGCCCTCCACTGGCCTTCGCCCGAGGCGCCCATGTCACTGAACAGCCCCAAGAAGGTTCAGTATTACCGCCGGTTTCCAGCGCTTCTTCGGGCGGACGAGTCCTATATGGGCCTTGATGCGCTCGGGCACGGAATCCTCACTGGAATCCTCGATCATCAGTGCGTGAATGGCTCGGTGCCAGCGGATCCCAGGGTGCTCGCGACAATCGTTCGCGCCACGCCGGAGCAAGTCAGCCAATTCTTGAGCACCTTTACCAAGTTGACGACTTTGGAGGCCCTGGAAGGAGGCCCAGCTGACCGCCTCGCCAACCCATTTCTATTTCGTGAACTAAATGGCATCCACACCCTTATCGAAGCCCGACGTGAGGCGGGAGCCAAGGGGGGGAAAAAGACCCAAGCTAAGGCGAGACCAGCTCAAGCACGGAGGCCCATTGCTTCAAGCGATGCTCAAGCAGAGCTTGAGCCTTCCTCAAGCAGACAAGAGCAAGAGCAAGAAGAAGACAAAGACAAGAACCAAAAGGACAGCAGCAGACAACAGCACATTCACCCGAGGGTGAATGGACACACAGCGGCTTTCTCTGCTGATGCTGATGGTGTTTTTTATCTTCCAGCAGATATCCAGGAAGGGCTTTCAAGTCTGGGGATCACCGCAAGCCTTGGGCCGGACCTTTGCGAAAAGGCAGGTGGAGCCCGTGGTCTCCGCGCCGCTCTGGAGCTGCTTGAATTCAAGTTGCAGAGAAAGGAGATTCATTCTCCCTCTGGCTTTTTCCTTCGATGCGTGGAGGACCTCGCCAAGGAAGCGTTGGCCCGTTACGAACAGGCCCTTGATGGAGCCATGGATTCGCATCGAAAGGCACTCACGGATCCTCGCTGGAGCCAGCTTCCCGATGAATGCCGAGAGAGCGTCGAAGTCCTACATGCATGGTGTACCTGGTGGAGCCTTCAGGAGCGATCCTCATCGGCCAACAGCTCGAACCGGGATGGCCCCATCACGGAAGCCTGGGCCGCCCGCAGTGAGTTCTTTGAAGCTTGTTATCGCCATCATCCCGACCGATCCATAATTGCTGCGGCCATCGCCGAAAAACAGAAGGCGGCAGGCCGCCTGTCGGAGAGTCCTGGCATGGCGAAGAGACTCCGCATCGGAGCTCTGGCCAGCCTGCTAGGCCTCGAAGAAAAGGCAGCGGAGGAGCCAGTGCCGACCCCGTTGAACGGGGTGGCAAGTTGACGCTTCCGCTCGTGGGTGGAGG
>JANXQX010000141.1 GCA_025353305.1 Holophagaceae bacterium | reverse complement strand
AAAAACCACAGGACTTCCGTGACATTGGGACCGCGGTCCATGGCATCCCCGACAACCACGAGATGGCCCTGGCCGAAGGTCCACCGGAGTTGATCATCGATCACGTGTTGGGCCTTCAACAGATTCAGCAGCGTATCGAAGCGGCCATGGATATCGCTGACCGCCAGGATCTTTTTGGGGGCAGGGAAAACCGCAGGGGCCGGAAGTGGATTTCCGGGCTGCAGCGCGAGGGGTTTGGCGGCCACGCCAGGCAAGGCCAGGGCAAAGCGCCCGGTGGCTTCCTCCACCTCCACCCGCCCGCCACGAACCCTCAAAATACGAGCTTGGGACCCGTTCCAAAACACGTGGGGGCCATCGTCGGCATCGAGGGCTCCGACCTGCGCTCTGGCCGGGGCAAAGGGCAGCTGCAAGGCCAGCAACCCGGATCCGAGAATCCAGACCAGGATCCACAAGGTCCGCACCATGGCGCGGAGGGGCAAGGCTGAATTCATCCAGGGCCTCAGGAAAACTTCATTATGCCCCGGCCCATCAGGAATCATTGACGTTCCCACCCCTGCCACCACATTGCCTCTATTCTTGGAAGCATGAGCCCTTTGAAAATCACCACCATCATCACGACACATCAACGTCCAGAACTTCTGGTCAGGGCCCTGAAGAGCTTGGCGGCGGAGAAGTGGAAGTCTGGTGAAATCCTGGTGGTGGAAGATGGGGACGACCCCTCCACCGCTCGCCTCCTGAAAGAGACCGGGGTTCCCTGCCGGCTGCTGCAGCGCACCCTGCATAGCGTCGCCAAGGCCAGGAACCTTGGCCTGAGGGAGGCCCAGGGCGATTGGGTGATCTTTCTGGATGATGACGACATCGTTTATCCCCATCGTCTGGAGAAACTCGAAGCCGCTGCCGTGAAGTCAGACGCGGCCTTCGTCTTTGGCAGCACTCTCAAAGTGACGCCCGGCAAGCGTTTTCCGGTGCCCACCAAGCACCCCGAGGGCGAGGGAAAGTCCGACTTTTCCGACATCCTCCGCTGCATGCCGCACACCAACAGCACCTTGATTTCCAGGAAGGCACTGCTGGATTGCGGGGGCTTCGTGGAGGCCTCCACTTATTTCAGCGACTGGTGCGCCTTTCTGCACATGGTGGATCGTGCGCCAGGTGCCTGGCGGATCCCCCACCTGCTTTCGGAATTCGAGGCCGGCGAAGGTGGCATGACTTACGACGTGGCGCGGGGCAACGGAATGAAGGCCAAGGTTTTGGAAGCGTTCGATCTCCTGGAGCTTGAGAGGGACGAGAACCGACGGATTCTCCAGAGGGTCCGCCAGGCCGTGGAGCAGGCTGAGTCCTTCTCGAATTACGATGCCTACGTAGAGCTGGCGGATCGTGCTTTGTTACAGGTAAACAATGCCCAGTGATCAAGATAATTCTCAAAAGGCATTGACACCTTCGATGACACCTGGAAAAGATCGTGGCAGGTTACTCTCGCAGGCCTAAATTTTATGGGTATCACGTTCGCGGACTTTCAAAGCCCTTTCTGCTTAGGTCCCATGGCTGATTCTGTGCCGTTTCTTCCCGCGCCCAACGATTCCCCGGGCATCTACTTGGAGGTCGATCCCTGCCTCAAAGGAGAGGGTCTGCCGAGCGCCGATCAGCTCATCCAGGCTGGCCGCCAGCTCCTGAATCAGCATTTTGCAGGTGACATGGCCGGGGCCGTTTCCGTCAAGGGCAGGATCACCCGTTCCGTTGAACAGCCTGCAGCCTACGAGCTGCTCGCGATCATTCTTTCCGCCACCACTTATTCTGCAGCCACCCGCAGGATCCGCTTCGCACTTGAAAACGGGATCTGCACGCTGCTTTCTTTTGACTGAACCACCCCAACTCCCAAGGAGGCGCACCATGCGCAAAAATATTTCAAGTCTGCTGACACCCTTATTGTCGCTGCTGGTGGCGGCTCCGATTTGTGCCGAAGGAGGCGGCCCGCTCCGCGCGATCCAGCTGCGCCCGAGCAAGATCGTGCTCCAGACTGCCGAGAAGCAGCAGTTGGAAACCCTCACCCACGGCCTGCTGATGCAGCACTTCGCGGGTCCAGTCGGCCTGAGTTCCGCGGTGCATCCGCAAATCACGATTACCGGCCGGATAGGAAACAAGTTGAGCGCCGAGGCATTGGTTGTCTTCCTGGCGAAGAACGACTACACCGCCACCATCGCCAAGCTCGACTACGACATCGAAGGAGGGAAGGCCACCCTCCGCAACAAGGTCGACAACTTCACCCCCGCCGCCGGAGTTGTGCGCACCATCGCCGCGGTCAGCCCCGCCGTGGTGCAGCTCAAGGCCAGCCTATTGCAGAACCTGAAGCTGACCCTGCCCCAGGGCCATGGTCCCAAGGCCATGGCGAACACCGCCAATACGGAATTCCCGAGCGCGGTGCAGGCCACCAACGACGTTGGCAATATCTTCACCCAGGCGTTCGGCAGCGTCGACAAGAAGATCGGATCCGCCAGCACCAAGGCCGCCGTCATGGGCGTCCTCCAGACCAGCACGAACCTGCTGGCCTGGAACAACATAGGGCACGGCAATCCTGGCGTCATCGTCCAGTGGAACTCCGAGCCGATGTGGTACACGGATTTCAACTCCGCCACGAATTTCAGTGGCCTTTACCACTCTGTGGTCCTGCTGAATTCCTGCAACGTATGCGCCAGCCCGTTTTCCCTGAAAAACGCCATCATGTCCCACCATCCCCGCTCCTACATTGGAGGGGTGATCAGCCTGCCCGTGGCACGCTCCGAGTTCGTGGATGTGGACTTCTGGCGCGCCACCTTGATCAACGGCCAGCTCATGGCCACCGCACTCAACACCGCCGCCGCGGCCCACGGGCTGACCGGCGCCTTTTGCCTGGAAGGCTTCAACGGCCGTTTCGTGGATGTGGCAACGTCAAAGCTCGCTGAGGATTGCATTTCCATGAACTACAACAACGTGAAGGCAGCCTTCATCGGCGGGACCTGGAAAGTCACGGACGGCGGTTCTTCGCTGCTGGACTTCGGCGGCAACCAGGCCAATGCCCAGAAGGCCAGCGACATCATGAAGCACTACAAAATGGACAAGCAGTGCTTCGTGGGCCGTCCCCACGCCCCCATGACCTATTACACGGCCGCCGGATCCGCTCCCGCCGGTGCCTACCCGGGCGAGGACGCCATCCCCTTGAATCCAGCGAATGTCAAAGCCTCCTTTGTCGGCGGGGCCTGGAAGGTCGTGGACGGCTCCTCCTGGCTGCTTGACTTCGGCACCAAGGAGGCGGAAGCCAAGAACGCCGTGGGCATCATCAAGTTCTACGGATTCACCCGCATGTGTTTCGTGGGCCGTCCGAATCCAGGCATGACCTACTTCCGCAAGTGATCCAGGGACGACTGGTGATCCAGCGCCCACTGCAATTCGTTCTGACCGCCCTCCTGGCCCTGGCTCCTGAGCCGGGGCTGGGGGGGGAACCCCTGTACATCATCGAGCGGAGCACCCTGCAAACCCGCAACTTCACGCCCATCGTGAATCACGAGGTGCTCCTGATGAACCTGGGGGAACGCCCCCTGGTGATGGATGTGAACTCCGCCGTGCCCCCTGGGAAGTGGCAGAAGGGCCCCTTCTGGCCAGCCTTCCTGGCGGATTCCCAACTGCCTGATCCAATGTTCTCGCCCCTGGATATTTCACCGAAGAAGACAACCTATCTGCCGCAGCCGCAAATTCTGGAGCAGGGCACTTCCGCTGCGTTCTTCTGGAAAGATGTGCAACTCCCTCCCGGAGAGGCGGCCATCGGCCAATACGACAACTGGTATGGGGAGGCCGGCGTGTTCTGGACCGATACGGGGCTCACACTTCCGGGCCTGCGCATCCGGGCAACCTGCTCGGCGGATTCGAAGGGCAATACGTTGAATTTGGGCTTTTTCTACGAAGTCGAGAATCTTGCGACAGCCGCCTTCGACGACCTGGCTTTCGAGATCTTTGTTCCCCTGACCGTGCTCACCGATGCTGCCGAAATTAAATTATTGGAAGCCACGGAAATCGCCACCACGCCTAACCTCACGACGTCCCTCACCACACGTTCGGACGGCTTCGGGCGGGCGGCTTCCGGGGTGGCGGCGGTCTTCTTTGGCAGCTCCCTGGAGAGCAAGGGCAAGGTGAAGCTCCATCTCAAAGTCTCTGGCAAACGGACCGCCGACAAGGGGACCATGTGGCCGCTCCTGTCCCTGCGCGGAAGGTCCCTTGCCGGGGGCATCTGGCCGCAGGCCGAGGTCAAGCTGGCCGAGCCCGCCGAAGTTGGCCGATTCTCCTACCTGGCCTACAACCTGGTGCTGCCGGACAGCCGCGCGCTCAGCCTTGGACCACGCAACGCCAGGATTTTAAGCGCTGCGGAGGCGAAGAAACTCGGCCCGTAGCCTGGAACCTGTGTGAATCGGTGTTGATCTGTGGTTACATTTTTCCACCTTTTTGAACACAAATCGGTAGGACGTATAAGTTAGTCGCCCTTCCCGGGAGAATCCCATGCGCCTCGCCCTTGCATTGCTCGGCTCGCTCATCTTCTTGGGCGCCGCCGTTTCCGCTCAGACCCCGCCGGCCACGCTGCGCAGCTACTTCGCCAACAAGGACGCCATCCAGTCCGGTGGTGTGAGACTCATCCCGATCAAGACCCCCAAGGGCGAGTTCAAGGTCTGGACCAAGCGCTTCGGGAACAATCCGCGGATCAAAGTGCTGCTTCTCCATGGCGGTCCCGGCGCCACCCACGAGTATTTCGAATCCCTGGAAGGCTTCCTGCCGCCCGAAGGGATCGAGTTCATCTATTACGACCAATTGGGCTCCGCGTATTCCGACCAGCCGAAGGACAACGACTTATGGACGACCGACAGATTCGTCGAAGAAGTCGAACAGGTGCGCATCGCCCTCGGGCTCAACAAGGACAATTTCTATCTGCTAGGCCACAGTTGGGGCGGCATCCTCGGTGTGGAGTACGCGCTGAAATACGGGGCGAACCTGAAGGGCCTGATCATCTCCAACATGATGATGAGCATCCCCGACTACAACACCTACGCCGACACGGTGCTCGCCAAGCAGATGGATCCCGCCGTGGTGAAGGAAGTGAAGGAGCTGGAAGCCAAGGGTAAGTTCGACGACCCGCGCTACATGGAACTGCTCATGCCCAATTTCTACGCCAAGCACATGTGCCGCCTGCCTGACTGGCCTGATGCCGTGAACCGGGCCTTCGCGCGCTTGAACAAGGACGTCTACGTGCTCATGCAAGGACCCAGCGAATTCGGCGCCTCGGGCCGACTGGAAAAATGGGATCGGAAAGCGGATCTCAAAACCCTGGCGATGCCCACCCTCGTCATTGGCGCCAAGCATGACACCATGGATCCCGCCCACATGAAATGGGTGTCCCAGCAGATGAAGCACGGCAGCTTCCTGTTCTGTCCCGAAGGCAGCCACATGTCCATGTGGGACGACCAGCGCACCTACGGTCCCGGCCTCGTGAAATTCCTCAAAGAGACCGACAAGGGGAAGAAGACTGTGGCCTATTAATGCGGAGTCGAATTTTTAAAAATCACCGCCAAGACGCCAAGAACGCCAAGAAAAGAAAACACTGATTTTCTTGATTTGAGCCGGAAATTACTTCGCGGGGCGCGCAGCGCTCGCGGGCCGCCGGAATTTTAACCGTGAAGCTGGCACCTGATGAATTCCATTCTCGGTATCGGCCAGGTCGATTCATACCAAGTTGCATTCAAAGAAATAGAACCACCAAGACACAAAGGGCACAAAGAGACTCGTCATGTGC